>JAGOLH010000001.1:0-32499 GCA_017994175.1 Bacteroidales bacterium
AAAAACCAGAATAACTTTACCAAGTTATTTCCGGTTTTTAACACTACTTTTACATCATCATCAGTTCTTTTAAAGATTTCAATTAAGAATACAAAAAAGTGGTCTAAGGAATGGGGAGTAGTTTAATTTGCGCGTTTTATTCCTGAGGCAAATCCAACACTATCATTTACAAAAGCAATTGATAATAATCCACCATAGAATGCACCAATATTTGAAAACTCCATAACTGATTCAAAACTATTACAATAATCTGTTGTTCTTAAAATATTATCGCCAACTATTAATGCTGTTGAATCATTAATAAAAAGAAATGATTCACCATGATTATTTGGCAATACTATTGTATCCCAACTTTGTCCATAATCGGCTGATTTAATAAATATTTGAGAATTTAAATTTTCATTGGACCCTAATATAAAACACAGGTTATTATTAAAACATATATCCTTGTAGTTGTATCCATTATTTTGACTCACAACATCCCAAGTCAAACCAAAATCATATGTTTTTATTATTAAGCCATAATTAGCAATAACAAAACCAGTGTCCTGATTGATGAATAAAACTTTGTTATATAAACCATTTAAAGGGGTAATATCATCCCATTGAGCAAAACAATTGCTATTACAAACAACCAATATAATAACACATGAAAATTTAGTAAAAAATAAAAAGTACTTTCTAATTATTAATTTTATAGAAGCAATGTGGGTATTTTGGTTATTCATGAGTTTTGAGAATAAGCCGGAATGGCGGTTGGCAGCAAAGCCGCAAATAATATTATTATGCAGTAAAACTTGTTTTTCATAGGTTCAGGATTTTACGAATGATGTAATATGCGTTTGGTTTTTATTATTACGTATTTTTATGAAATACCTGCCGGGAGCAAGTTTTTCGACGGATATTTCTTTTTGCCTGGTTTCTCCAAATGTTATGTCGCTTATTGTGTTCCCCACGGCGTTGAGTATGATGATTTCGCTGAAAGTCGTTTTATTGCTTTCTATTGTTATGTAAGCGCCTGCCGGGTTTGGATAGATTTTTACAGCAGTGTCATATTCCAGGTCGGGTACCCGGTTTGTGAGGGTATCGGTGTTTTCTTTTACCAAAAACACGAAACCCGGATTGCCCTGGAATGCATGGAGCATTACGTAACCATTGCCGTCTTTTAGCATGTTGATGCTATACCTGGTGACCGACCCGACATAGGCATGGAAATACTCGTCGGTATCTTCGATGTAGTTATAGCTATGGATATATGGCAATTCCTCACTATATCCAGGATACCAATAGATATACCCGGTCATGGTGATGTTACCGGGTTTTGGAAAATCGAAATCCAATATTCTCGGATATTCTACCTGCGATTGGTTGGGATAGAATTCGGTGTTATCGATGAATTTTATTGAATCGAGCTGGCTGTTGAGTACCATAAAGCCATACCTGATATTGGGATACGGATCAAGTGTTTGTACGTAGAAATAATAAAGGCTGTCATACGGATTAATGTGGAATGGTTTATAACGAGGGTTAAAAAACCTAGAATTTAACGAGGTTTGATTAATAACATTTTGAGCAATATCAATTATATAAATATTTGTTAAATAATTTGAAGCTACAAGAATTCTATTATCAGATAAGCTTTCCATTAATGGCCAGCTCGCGTTATGAATGCATAAAGCACTGGAATCAACGCTTACTTCATGGTTGGTAAGGTTAATTTTAGTGATATACATTTGTGAATACCCACCCAGAACCCATACCTCAGTATCGGATATCTCTATAGGGGAAAAGAAACTACTATATGTCCCCATGTAATTTTCGAGCCTGTCGAAATACTTTAATTCTCCTTCTTTTGAAACAATGCAATAAAACGGGCAACACCAGCATTGCCCGGTAATAAAATAATCTTCGTTCGAAAGTTGGATAAAGCTAAGATCAACAAAATCCAAGGTATCGGAAAAAACAGTGTCGTACCAGAGCAATTCGCCCTGTGGCGTTACTTTACTAAGCTGCAGGTCGTAAAAGTAGTTTGTGGAATCAGCGTTGTAATAAATAGGGCATTTTAGAACGGCGTAACAGCTATCTTTTGTACGTAACATTGAGCATGCATCACCGAAAACAGGTATCTCCGTAATCCATTCGGTTTGGGCAAAGGAATAATTAATCAAGAATATTAATTGTAAAGAGAATAAACAAATTAGTTTCATAACATAAGCTTTATGTAAAAATAATAAATATGAATGTTCAAGAGAAAACTATTTTAATTGATTTGAATTAATTTTGTAGCTTTCGTTATCAATATTTTATCGGCAATAATGAAATCCACCTTCCGGGTTCCTTTTGAAGAAGTAATATTGCATGTCAGAAGTCTGATGCCAAAAGTCAAATGTGGGTTCTACTGAGGAGAGCGACTTTTGCCATCTGAAACACGATTGTTCTTTAATTGCTTATAAACCTTTGACATCTGGCATTTGCCATTGTCTCGCTTTGTTCTTTATGGTAATTAGTGATTTTGTAATGATTTTTATAATTCGCTATTCACCTCCTACTCCGAATCCCGTGCCGATGGCTCGGGCGGGAGGAAGTTGTTTCATGATTCCTTAGTTTTTGATTATACGTTGGGTAATTACATTATGTTTTGTCTGTATTTGCAGAAGGTAGGTTCCGATTGTGAACCGGCATAATGGTTTACCAGTATTATTTTCATGAAATTTGAATGGGTTTACAAGTCAGCATCGTTAATTCTTTGTCTTTGCGCAACAAAATCATCATGAATACAATATCAAGTAGCGATATTCCCCAGAACACTCCATACTGTGTTATACTGTAAATGAGTATCGGTAAAATGTAGTACACATTTTTCCGGTTAATATTTGCGAAAACAAATATCATGTACAGCGCAAAAATGAAAATGCCATTATCGGCAAGCACCTGCAGGAACGAATTGTGTGCATGGGCAGAGTCGGGTATCCCATGGTAATCGGCATAAAACTTGAGCGAATGGTTTCCTGCCAAAGGATTTTTTTTGATAAAGTCAATAAACTGAGGCCAGATTTTTTCTCTTCCCGAAAATTCGATGTTGCCACGCCCGCGCGTAAACTGTGTGCTTATCGAAGAAAAATTTGTATAGGCAAAATAAAACGATACCACAATAAAAGCACTGAATGCAAAAAGGAATACAAGATTTGTGTATCTGATCCTGAACCTTACGAGTTCAACAAATGCAATCAGGTACTGCCGTGAATATCGAATTGCAAAGTAAATTACCAAAACCACAAGAATTGTTCTCGAAAAAGTGAGAATGATTCCTGCCAGCAGCACCACCTGAGCCAACCGATACAGAAGAGTTCGTTTGTCGAGATACTCGGCAATTAAAATTGCTACCAGCAGTTTGTAGGCGACAATACTTGAATTATAGCTCAAGCCCATGGGTCTCGAAAAGTACAGCAGATCAGTGTCGGGATTATCCATACTGGCATAAGCAGGAATAAAACTGGAGGTTCCGCTTGCAAATTCAGCTACAACCACAAGCGATTCTATCACAGCCAGCCAGAAAATAAATTTCAGGTCGGTTTTCGACAACGACAATGCAATAAAGTAGGTGGCAAGCATGAGTACCGGATATGGGAAACCCGGCTCTGTTCCATAAAAAACAACTCCGATAAAGCAGTTTGCAACACTCAGTGAAGCAATGAGCAACAGTAGCAGAAAATTGCTTTTAATGGCTTGCAAACTCGAAAAGTGATTAATTACAATATCTTTCCTTCGAATGACAGCATAAATAAAAGTAAGCGCAAATGCATAGTGCGGTATGAAAGCAAGCGTCGGGAAATATGAAAGTATTCCTATCATTCTTTAATTCTCAGTAACCAGGGCATTTTATATAATCGCGAACTGATAATCCACACAACAATAAATTCGATAAAAAACGAAACAGCCGTTGCTTTTGCAGCACCTATGGCTCCCATACTTTTTATGAAGAAATAATTCAGCACAATATTTATTACAGCAGTTACCACAGTCATAATGCTGATAATATATGTTTTTTTCAGGTAAAAAATATAGTTTACAACCATTTTGTACATACCGTTAAACCCAAAGCCAAGTGCTATCCAAAAAACAAATTGGACTGCGCTGTGGAAATCTTTACCAAGAAAAGTGGCAAAAAACCATGGTGCTCCCAGGGTGATGACTGCCACAATCGCTGCCATCGCAACATAATACGCATACGTAAATTTAACGATTTTGATTTTATCGGCAATGAGGTTGTTTTTTAATTTTTCGTAAAACCATGGTACCCATGCCTGATTAAATGAATTCTGAACCAGATAAACAATCATTCCCACATTATACCCAACACTGTATAAACCGGTTTCTTCGAGGTTTACCATATTGGTGATAAATAGTCGATCGGAATATGTGATAATAATAGCGCCAACCACATGTGGAATTAACGGGACACCAAATTTCAATGCATCAATCACATATGCCTTGTTCACTTTTACCGTCAACCATTTGCCTTTAAGCAGAAAAAACAACGCGACAAACGAAAGTAGAATGGTAGCAGAAGTCTGACCAATCACCATACCCTCCCATTTCATTCCTACGAATAAAATCAGACAAACCGAAAATGTAATATCGAGCACGGTACGTCCAATCCTGAAAATACCATAAGGTACCGGCTTATACTGTACCTGCCACAACGACAATATAATCAGTCCGATATTCTGCGCAAGGCAATACACTACCACTACAAAAAGCCAATTTTCGGGAAATTGAGTAATCGATGCCAGCGGACTTTTAAACAGTATAAACAGCAGGGTAATAAAAATCCCCGTAACCATCGTGATAAAGAAGCTATCCGACACATACTGTTTAATGTTGATGGTATCTCTTTCGTAGTACTGCCGCGTTAATGCTGAAGTGGCATTCATTCCCACAAAGGGCGTGGTAAATTGCATCAGCACCTGAAACATTGCCACAATCCCGTAATCGCCGGGCGACAGGTGCGTGGTCATGAAAGGCAACAACAGGAAAGGTATTGCTGCATTCAGGAAATTGGCGAAGGTGTACACACCCGCAGTCTTGAATAATATTTTATGTTGCCCCAGCTTCATTTATGAAAAACCTGTGAAATAAAATTTATTACATTATTTTTAAAATCGGCTGCAAACAATTCATTTGATTCGTCGATGATGGTACTACGGTTAGGAATAAAATCATTTTCGAGCGAAGTGATCAGTTCATCAATATCTCTTACAAATCGTGTGTGTGTTTTGCCGGAAAATGTAGCACCAAAAAAGAGCTGAGAGCGGTTCTCGAAATTGAGCAGTACGTTTGGTTTCCCGATAGCCGGTGCCTCAAGTGCACAAGTTGAGCTCACTGTAATATGCCAGTCGGTTTGTGCAATTATCTGGTAGCAATTTAAATGCGATGCAAAAATAATGTTGCAGGGAAGTGTTGGGTACTGATCCTCAGTTTTCCGGCGCGGGATATATACGATTGCCCATTCGGGTTTGCGTTGCGCCAATTCAATAATAAGAGGTAACACCTTTTCTTCGAAAGCGTCCTGCGCAGTGAATGCAAGCGTTAATTTATAACCTGATAGCTTCTGTTGCAACACTTCGTCAGTGTTATTCCGGCTGTTGATATAGTCCAGATAGAAATGCCCGACCGGATACACATTGTCCTGCTGAATAAAGAAATTCTTCTCCGAAAAAATGTGCTTTTCGAAGTTACCCCATGTGAGCAGGTAATCAGGATAATTATGGGCATCGATATCAACAGCAACATTATAGGCATAGTGCGAGGCGTTGATTACACCGTGCTGCATTTCGACAACAGGAATGCTTGAGTCGCGACATGCTTTTACATACCCCATATTTGTATAGGACGTGATAAGGAATAGCGCTTTTATTTTCTTATGTTTAATCAGGAACTTCATGATTTTATACTGCGCCAGATATCTTTTGGCAATAGACCGGTATTCCAGTTGTTGCCCAGATTCTTGGAGTATCTGATGCAAAATGTCATTACCTTTCCACCTTGGCCGGAAAAAAACCGAAATCATCATTTCGAAAACATGAAACCACGATTTCGACATAATATTTTTGGTGGGTATCTGAGAACGCTTTGAATGCAAAGGACTTGGGCTTTCGGCAAAAAGGCAGTTGCTTAGCTTTTCGGTAAGATAATCGAACCTATCCACCATGAATCCATTCAGAATGCGTCGCTGACTGTTCACCGAAAAAACGAGGTAATCGGCTTTTTTAAAAATCGGGAACAATCCAAATAGCAGCGATTTTATAAAAAGTTTTTTATTGATTGCAGCAATTTTTACCCTCCGGTCTTTATCGAAAAGAAGTTTATCACCCAGGTATATTCTGAGAACTGGCCACATGGCAAAACCGTTTGCCCGAATTTCGCCAACAGGGTAATTTACCTCAATTTGATTTATGTTGCTGCCATTCATCAGCGTTGTGAATCGAGATACAATCCGATAGCCTGTTGTAATAAATCGGGACCAAGCAGTGTTTCGACAAATTCTCTGAAAACACCATCACCCCCTTTTTTTGTCAGTTGCATGTTGGCATGGCAGGCAACATATCCGGGGGCTCCATAGGGTACAGCGCTCATTCCTGCGGCTTTCAGCAGGTTGATGTCGTTGAGGTCGTCGCCGATATATGCCACCTCACTTAACGAAATGTTCAGTTTTTCACACAGCTCACGGGCAACCAGAAGTTTATTCTGTACGCCCATAAAAACATAATCCACTTTTAGTTTTGCGGCTCTCCGCTTCACTATTTCGGTATCTTCTCCGGTGATTATTCCAACCGGAATGTTCAGCAAATGCAAAAAAAGCACACCTGCACTATCGGTGGTATTGAATTTCTTCGATTCATTACCTGTCTGGTCGTAATACATACCCCCATCGGTCCAGACTCCGTCGATGTCGGTAAGCACCAGTTTTATCATATTATTCAATCATATTTGGGTAAATGATCTCATTTTCTGCAACATCCGCAATGAGTTTTTTCCCTATAATCAACCCAACCTGAGCCCATTTATAGCCATCGCCAGGACTCAGAAGGTGCAGGTCGTTTTCGGTAATGGTTTCGCCCTTTCGCATATTGCGGATTGTTGCAATTGACCGCTCAAGCTTTACACTGGAAGCTTTTGAAGCTTCAGAGATATAAAATTCCTCAACGCCCAACGATAATTCCAGATTCCTTATATCGCGCATCATTCTCCAAATCCCTTCGGGTCCTAATGAACCTTTATGATCGGTACCTTTCATGTTGCGGTCGAGGGTAATGTGTTTCTCGATAATTTCAGCGCCAAGTGCCACTGCTGCAATCGGTGCCATAATACCCAAGGTATGGTCGCTGTATCCTATGGTATTTTGCGGGTAGTGTTTCTGCAGATAATTTATGGTACGCAAATTTACGTTTTTGTAATCGCTTGGATATTCCGATAAACAATGCAGTATGGAAATATCGGAATGAAATTTTGTGATAACCTGAAGGGCATTTTCCAGCTCATTCACCCCTCCCATTCCGGTTGAAAGTATCATGGGGATTTTAGTTTCGGCCATTGCAGCGAGCAAGGGAAGGTTTGTAAGATCGCGGCTTGCAACTTTCAGTCTGTCGGGTAAAAAATGTTTCAGCATAACCAGACACCCTTTTGCACACAAGGTCTCAACCACATCAAGTCCTTTCGATTTTGCGTAACGATACAATTCAGCATGCTGCTCATCGTCAAGTTCAAGGGCTTTCCGATGCTCCCCATAAGTTTTTCCAAAGCTGTTTGGTGAATCGTAAGGACGCATCATTGCTGAAGCCGACAATTCTTCATTCAGGTCGCGTTTTGTCAGCTTAACGGCATTCATCGGCTTCAATTCTCTGTTGAATAATTCATCCACAACCGGAACTGCAACGATATCGATAAGTTGTTTTGCAATATCTACCGACCCGTTGTGGTTCTGCCCTATTTCTCCGATAACATAAACCGGTTTCATTATTTGGTGTTTTTTATTATCTGTTTTTTCATTGATTCAAGCAAAGCTGGCGATTGTTCTGCTGCATACACTAATTGCTCAGCATCATCATTATTGCTAGTTAAAGCATATAACACAGCCATATTCATGAAGTCTTCGGGAGTATCCACTGTAAACCGCAACTGTTGACGGCTCTCCCAAAAGCTGCCGAGGTCAATAAATGTAATATTAAAAAGATCGGGGTTATTGTAAATATAATTGGTAACATGCTCATGATAGAATGACTCATTTGTAGTATTAGCGATGCGTTTTAGAGCAGAAACCCTCACAGCTTCAGCCCATAATCCAAAGTGGGTGAGAATGCTTGGCTTGTCTCCAATTTTAAAAGCAATATAATCGGAATCAGGAGAATTTGCTTGTAACTGTATTAGTTGGGCGACACCCTTTCCCGACAAAAACGGGTTATCGGAACAAACTCTTATTACATGGGTAAATTCATATTTGTGAGCGCAATCGATAAACCGCTTCAGCACATCATTTTCGGAACCCCTAAAGCATAACAAGTCGTGGTCTTTACAAAACATCTCAATATCATCATCCTTTTCAGAGGTAGTTGTTGCCACAATAAGTTGCGTCTCATTTAATCCTGTTAGTTTTTCGCATTGTATCTGTAAAATCGATCTGCCACCGGAAAAATCTCTCAGTATTTTTCCAGGGAACCTTGTGGACCCAAGGCGCGCCTGTATGATAATGCCTTGTTTTGGCAACATCGTATATTAAGCTTTCAATTGTCGGTAGTACCAGTCTATAGCAAGTTTAAGCCCCTGATGCACATTAAATTCGGGTGCATAGCCCAGCAATCGTTTTGCTTTCTCAATTGATGCAAGGGAATGTCTGATATCTCCTGTTCGCTCCGGGCCAAACATCGGTTCAATTGAATTTATTTCAGCATCATAGTTTAGTAAGAGCGATTTTATTTCTTGCGTCAAATTATTCAGCGTATTGCTTTCACCATACGCAATATTGAAAACCGTATTGAAGGCTTCAGTATTTTCTGTAACAGCAGCCAATTCATTAGCCTGAATCACATTATCCACATACGTAAAATCGCGGCTTTGTGTGCCATCCCCATGAATCAGGGGAGCTTCATGCCTGAGAAAATTGCTTATAAACTTCGGGAACACCGCAGCATAGGAACCATTAGGATCTTGGCGTTTACCAAATACATTAAAATATCGTAAACCAATAGTAGTTATCCCAAACAGATCAGAAAAAACTTTAGCATACAATTCGTTTACATATTTTGTTACCGCATAGGGAGAAAGTGGTCGTCCAATGGTATCTTCCACTTTTGGAAGGTCTTTGTTATCGCCATACGTTGAACTACTGGCTGCAAAAACAAAGCGTTTAATTCCGGCCTGTTTTGCTGCCCAAATCATATTCATAAACCCCCCAATGTTCACGTCATTGGTAGTTTTCGGATCATTTATCGATCTTGGCACAGACCCAAGAGCCGCCTGATGCAGCACAATTTCAATTCCTTCTACTGCAGTACAGCAAATTTCGAAGTTTCTGATATCACCTTCAATCAAGGTAAAATTTGGATGATTCAATGCATCGGCAAGGTTTTCTCTCTTGCCGGTTGCAAAATTATCGAGGCAAACAACCTTATTACCCTGCTTCAGGAGTTTATCTACTATGTTGGATCCGATAAAACCGGCACCACCTGTTACAAGAACTTTTTTACCACAAAGAATCGGTTTGCTCATCTTTTTTATTTAGCGTAATTAACAGCTCTGGTTTCTCTGATAACTGTAATTTTAACCTGGCCCGGATATGTCATTTCGGTCTGTATCTTCTGGGCAATTTCCTGGCTAAGTTTTTCGGTGTCGGCATCGGTAACTTTCTCGCTACCCACAATTACCCTGAGCTCCCTTCCGGCTTGAATTGCATAGGTTTTCATAACACCCGGATATGACAATGCAAGAGCTTCAAGATCTTTAAGGCGTTTTATATACGATTCAACAATTTCGCGGCGTGCTCCGGGGCGTGCTCCCGAAATGGCATCACAAACCTGAACAATGGGTGAAATGAGGCTTGTCATTTCAACTTCATCGTGGTGGGCTCCAATGGCATTGATAACTTCAGGGCGTTCTTTACATTTTTCAGCAAGGCGCATCCCATATATAGCGTGCGGAAGGTCAGTTTCCTCATCGGGAATTTTACCAATATCGTGAAGCAGCCCAGCGCGTTTAGCCAATTTTGCATTCAGTCCTAGTTCGGCAGCCATAATTCCAGAAAGGTTAGCCACCTCGCGCGAATGTTGTAACAAATTCTGACCGTAGGATGATCGGTATTTCATTTTACCAATCAGGCGTATCAATTCAGGATGCAAACCATGTACACCCATATCAATGGTGGTTCGCTTTCCTGTCTCAATCATTTCTTCTTCAACCTGCTGTGCAACTTTATTAACGACTTCCTCGATTCGGGCAGGGTGGATGCGTCCGTCGGTAACAAGCTGATGAAGTGCTAACCGGGCCACCTCGCGTTTCACAGGGTCAAAGCCAGACAAAATAATAGCTTCCGGAGTATCGTCAACAATAATTTCGATACCAGTGGCAGCCTCAAGGGCTCTGATATTTCTACCTTCCCGTCCGATTATTCTGCCTTTAAGTTCGTCGCTTTCAATATGAAAAACAGTAACTGCATTTTCGATTGTAACTTCAGAGGCAACGCGTTGAATGGTTTCCACAACTATTTTCTTTGCCTTTTTATTGGCGGTCATTTTTGCTTCTTCCACAATTTCATTAACAAGAGCCATCGATTCGGTTCTGGCTTCGTTTTTAAGCGATTCCATGATTTGTTTTTTGGCTTCTTCAGCCGATAAACCCGATAGAGTTTCGAGCTTTATGACCTGTTCTTTATGCAGCTTCTCCAGTTCTTCTTCTTTTCTTGCGAGTCGTTCTTTCTGAGTGTCAATGCTTTCACGAAGCATCTCCATTTCTTTCTTTTCCCGCTGTACCTCTTCCAGCTTTTGCGATAAGGCACCTTCTTTCTGTTTAATGCGGTTTTCGCCTACAAGCACTTTCTGATTTCGCTCGTTAATTTGTGTTTCGTGCTCTGCCTTGAGTTGCAGAAATTTCTCTTTTGCCTGAAGTATCTTTTCTTTTTTGATTACCTCTGACTCTTGCTCTGCATCCCGAATCATCCTGTCTTTTTTTCTAACAAGCGCTTTGTCCCATACAAAATATGAAACTCCTCCCCCTGCTACCAGTGCCGCGGCACCAACAATCCATATCATTATTTCCATTTCAATAATATATTAGTTTAAGTTATTAAAAAACCCGTATTAAAATCTTTACATGTTAGAAAAACCCCTGTTTATAACATGGGTGGAGCATCCTGAAAATTTTCGCCTTCCTCTGTGCTTAAGCAATTCCACCAAAATGGAATGAGGCCTGCCGTCGATAATCAGAGCATAGCTCCAATTGTTTTAGTGTTGAGCTTTTCAACCTATAAAGAATTAATACGGGCCGAATTTTTTTATGTTAAAGAACTTTTTGCTCCTTCTCAAGAATTTCATCAATTATTAAACTGATATCCTTCAGCTTGTTTATTATGGGTGCAATATCTACATTGTTATCTTTTTCAATCAGCTTCAAACAAATCTGCAATGCCGACATTGCCAAATAATCCTGTTCATCGCGGTTAACATAACCCATTCTGCGAAACTGGCTTACCGTGTTGTTGATAAGGTCTGCTGCCTGACGTATCCTGGCTTCTCCATCAGCATCGTTGCGTTTTATGTTGATTGGATAGGTGCGCTCACTTATCGTAACATGTATGGTCAGTTTCTCGTCCATTCTATTTGTTTAAAAGAGCAATACATTGATCAATTTCCCGTATTATCCTGTTTAACCTTTGCTTTGCTTCTGCCTGTTCTATTTCGCTGTTTGCTCTAAAGGCTCCGGCAAAACGAAGGTTTTCATATTTTGATTTTAAAGTTTCTATTTGTTGTTTACTATCACTCAAAGATAATTTATATTGTTCTAATTCCGACAAAAGTTTGTTGTTTTTTTCCTTTTCAACAAAAAACAGGGCTGAAAGTTTTTCAACTTTGTCCTGGAGATTAAGCAACAACGTTTCGTGTTCGGAATTCATGTTATAAATCTTAATACAAAAATAGTGATTTTTATTTGTTTTTAAAAGTACAGCTTTGATTTTTCGACGACTAAACCAAAACAAAGCTTCAATACGAAAAGGTTTACTAATTGTTTTCAGGTACTATTGCGACTATGTGCGGGTTACACAATGCATCGTTATAATTATGCATCAAACCAATTCAATTATACTTCAAATAGTATTAAAAAATAGAAATCGTGTCAGTAATAAAATAAACCTTTGAGATTTCACCGGTTAGCTAAGTGGAATAATCACAATATAAGCGAGATTAAACTAAATTAATAAGCTCAGGGACTATCTCAGCAATGCCAGTGCTTTTTTAATTCGGTCAATGGCTTTACTCATTTCCTCTTCCGATGTAGCATATGATAAACGCAGACATTCAGGAGCACCAAAAGCTTCACCGGCCACGGTGGCTACATGTGCTTTATTTAGAAGATATAAAGCAAGATCATCAGATGTTTTAATAGTGCATTCTCCATCCGATTTTCCGAAGAAATAACTAATATCCGGAAATACGTAGAAAGCGCCCTGAGGAACATTTGTTTTCATTCCTGGAATATCTTTCATTTGTTGCAACACTGCATCACGGCGTTTTTTAAAGATGGATGTCATTTCTTTACACGCATGATTTCCGGCATTCAAGGCAGCTTCAGCAGCTTTTTGAGCTATGCTGCAAGCACCCGAGGTAAATTGCCCCTGAAGTTTAACACATGCTTTTGCAATCCATAGAGGGGCTCCTATAAACCCAATTCTCCATCCGGTCATGGCATAACCTTTCGAAACACCGTTCACCACCACTACCCTGTCGCGTATATTTTCAAACTGAGCGATACTTTGGTGGGGACCAACAAAATTTATATGTTCATAAATTTCATCTGAAATAACTATTACCCTCGGGTACTGCTGAAGAATATCGGCAAATGCCCTCAGTTCATCGCGGGTGTACAGACTTCCGGTAGGATTCGAAGGTGAGCTGAATATTAATGCTCGTGTCTTTTCGTTGAGGGCTGATTTCAATTGAGCGGGAGTCATTTTAAAATCCTGTTCAATACTGCAAGGGATTTCAATCACCTCTCCATCGGCAAGTTTAACCATATCAACATAGCTTACCCAATAAGGTGCAGGTACAATCACCTCATCGCCCGGGTTCAGAACACTGAGGAAGACATTAATTATGGAATGTTTTGCGCCCGTAGATACAACAATTTGATCCACGGTAAAATCAAGATTATTTTCTCTCTTAAACTTGTTGACCACTGCCTTTCTCAGTTCGGTATATCCCGGAACTGGAGGGTAATGCGTATAATTTTCGTCGATAGCCTTTTTTGCAGCTTCTTTTATATAATCCGGAGTATTAAAATCGGGCTCTCCAATACTCAGATTAATCACGTCAATACCTTGTTCCTTAAGCTCCCGGCTCTTATTTGTCATTGCCAATGTGGCTGAAACAGCCAATTTATTAAGTCTGTCTGATGCTTTTTCCATAATATTTAGTTTTCTTTGCCGAAATTACGCAGTTATTTTATAATTAACTAATATTGTAGAGCATAAATAAAATTACTTCATCATGCTGGCAGAAATTTTAACAATTACCATTCCCCCGCTACTTGTTTTATTAACAGCGTATCTTGTGATCGACAAAATGTTGAAAAGGGATGCAGAAAACCGTAAACTTGAAGTTTCACTTAAAAACCAATCCATTATTACGCCAATCCGACTTCAGGCATACGAAAGAGTTGTTTTACTACTTGAGCGTATAAGTCCGAACCATTTAGTGATGCGCATACAGCAACCGGGGATGACTGTGAACGAACTACAGCGTGAAATGCTGGTAAATATCCGTGCTGAATTTGAGCATAACCTGTCGCAGCAACTATATCTGCGACCGGAAACATGGGATATTGTAAAAATTGCTAAAGAAAACACGATTAAACTTATCAATACCTGTGCAGCAGGCCTTGACCCTTCGGATGAGGCTATGGTTCTGACAAAATCGATCTTCGATAAGTTAATAGAATTGACCAAAGCTCCCAATCAAGTTGCTCTCGATACAATTAAAAAAGAAATTAATGAATTGTTTTAGCTGATAACCTGCACTCATAAATTAGGTAATTTGCTTACAATCGCAATAATCAAACGCACAACACAAACTTACGTCAGGGAATATCGAGAACTCTAAAATTCTCAGGAAGAATATTAAAAACAAAAAAGCCGGCTAGCCGGCTTTTTTATTATCGAACCAAATGAACATTTCCTGTTTTATGATAAATAGTACCGTGCCAGTCCTTAAACTCGCAATACCAAGTATACACACCGTTTTCAAGAATTGTATCGCCCTTGTCAACGTCACCCTTATTTGTACCATCCCATGAGCCTTCGGCACAAGATTTACATATTACATTGGGGTTATATGTTTCGGTCTCGAACACTTTATTGCCCCATCTGTCGTAAATCATCATATAGAATGTATTTGCATCGATACCATTACCACAGATTCTGAAACAATCGTTTTTACCGTCACCATTAGGGGTAAACATTGTGGGAGCATAGAATGAAAATTCTCCATTCACCACAACATTACGGAAAGTCGTGTCGGTGCAACCATGTTCAGTTGCAACAATAAGCATTATCTCATAATTTCCAATTTGTTCGTACCTGTGCCATGGACTATAGTAAATTGAGCTATCACCATCTCCAAAAAACCAATATACAGAGTCTGCCAAGCTGGACAGATTTTCGAAAAACACATCGCCATCAAGTACCGAAACAATCTCAGGTGTTACTGTGAACGATGCAACCGGGTTTTCGAAGATAGTAATCATGTAAGGTATTGTCTGTGTGGTTGAACACCCGAAGGAAGTTCGTGTTGTAAGGCTAACCGAATAAACCCCGGGTTCAGTATAGATATGCGCAGGGTTTTTCTCGATAGAATAACCATTGTCACCAAAGTTCCATAAATATGAAAGGCTGTTAACACTATTTAATTCCGTAAAATTAATGGCAACTCCCGGACAACCCGACACCCTGTCGGAAACAAACAAATTTGGCGGTGCCGGATATACATTAATTTTTATTGAATCAACTGCTGAAGGAGAGCCACAAGCATCCATCAAGGTCACATAATACATGGTTGTAACCTGAGGATACACAGTAAACGGGCTTGGTACAACAGAGCCATCTTCAAGCAGAAGCATATATGGCCCCCCATTTCCGCCAGCTGCATCAACCTCAATAATAGCAGGTTCACCAGGGCAAACGGTGTCATAGCTGGTTACAATATCGGTAATTGTTAGCGGAGGATAAACATTCACTCTCACTAAACCAACATTACCCATGCAACCATGAGAGTCGGTCACAGTCACCGAATATTCGGTAGTTACATCAGGGTTTACTGTAATGGAAGCTGTCGGGAATGTGCTGCCATCGGTTCCTTGCCACAGGAAACTGTAATATGGCACTCCACCTACTGCCTGTGCTGAAAGTATCGCATTTTGCCCAATACAAATCTGCTTATCATCTGATGAAATGAGTAATATATCATCGGGCTGGGTAATTGTAATCGGAACTTCAATCCGGCAGTTGTGATCATCTGTAACAGTAACAATATATACTCCAGAATGATTTAACATTGTCATATCAGTGTCACCGTCAGGCCATAGATATGTATATGGTAGTACGCCTCCCTGAACATAAATAGTTGCTTCACCATCGTTGTAGTTGTAGCACGATGCAGGAACAGTGTTTAGCGTGTAAGTTATTTCGTCGGGTTGGGTAATTGTAAATACATCGTTAATAGTACATCCGATTTCATCGGTGACAGTAACGGTATAAATACCTGCACATAATCCAGCAAGCACGTTATCGGCTGATCCCCAACTGTACTGAAGAGGTGGAATGCCTCCGGTTATTTGAAGTTCAGCTCTGCCGTCACAGGATTGGAAACACCGGTTATGCTGAAGTAAAATCGTATCAATAATTAGTTCCGGACTAACAGTTACCGTCATTGAGGCTGTATTGCTCTTACAACCATTACCATCCTGAACATATACATTGTAGGTAGTTGTTTGATGGGGTACAGTATTCAATTCATTCGGACCAATTTCGTAACCCGTACCGGTATCCCAGAAAAAGCTATACGGAGCTGTTCCTCCCATATGTTGAGCAACAATATGTGCTGTCTGCCATTCGCAAATAGATAAGCTATTCGAAATTGTTAACAGTAGTTCATCGGGTTGTGTCAACTGAAAGAATTCCACTAATTGGCAATTATTTTCATCCATAATTGTGAGAGAATAGTTCCCGGCACTCATACCTACGCGTGTGGGTTCACCTACACCGATATCACTCCAAATATACATAAGGTTGCCTGTTCCACCCTGAGCCACAACTGCAATTGCTCCATCAGCAGCGTTGTAACACGATAGATTTGTAGTCTGATATGAGGTCATTACCATTTGTGTAGGCTCCGATATCGAAAAGCTCTCAACTGTAGTACATCCATTTGCATCGGTTACTGTAATGGCGTAGTTTCCTGCACAGAGGTTTGGTAAATAGTTATTGCCCGAAGCCCATGAATACGTATATGGGGCTGTTCCACCAGTTACTAAAACAGATGCATTACCCTGACAACTTTGATAACAAGGATCATTGTGGGTAGTAAGAACATGAGAGAGAACTGCAGGCATCATAACACTGTTTGTTGTGTTGGTTGATGTACAACCATCTTGTACTACCTGTAGGCTCACGGGATGTGCTCCTGCAGTAGTCCACGAAAGAACATATGGACCAGCGCCGCTCCCGCTGATTACCTGAGCTCCGTTAAAATTCCAATTATATGTAGCTGTAGATTGGGCATTGCCCGTGTAAGTTACTGTTGTATTTCCACCAAAACAAGGGATTGTAGTTACTGTAAATGTTGATTGTGGATTTTCGAGAAAGACAATGGTAACTTGATCAGTTGCAGAGCAGGAAGGCGACAAATTCTGCTCATATAACTGAAACACATAAGTACCATAAGCGCTTACTGTTACCGTTGCAGCAGGAGATGTCTGATTCGTCCATGTACCTGTTCCAGGTCCACTTACCAATGTCCAATTTGCGGTATTGCCCTGAGTGATGGTTCCATTAAAAGTATATGAGTTTGAACAAACCTGATCATCGTTTCCGGCATTGGGATCAGGGAAAACACAGCATGTAGGATCGTTGAAAGGAAGTACCGTTACATACACTGTAGTATCGTAAGTACACCCTAAATTATCGGTTGCCGAAAACGTAAAGGGTTGACTCCCTGGTGTAAGAGATGAGGCGGTGGTAACTCCTCCCGTGTTAGCTCCTACGCCTTCTCCTGTCCATTCAAGATCAGTTGAAGTAGGCGAAGTGTTATATGTGGTGGTATAAGTCCACATGTTTTCAGCGCTCGGAATCAAATAATCTGCAAAGTGGAGCTCTACAGTGAAAACATTTCCATCGTCTATACTCAGGTTGTCCAGGAAGTGAATGCACCACTCGCCGTTCAACGGGCAACCAATCAACGATGAAAAGCTACCAACAGGCAAATAAGTTCCGGCAGGTAAAGAGGATCCAGTATAACAATTAGCAGACATCAGCGAAGACCCTGACATGCTCCAGCAATAATTCCACCCAACACCGGGAACGCAATCATCATTATCGTTAGCTTCGCCAAAATAGGTACCCCCGCAGGCCTGTTCAAAAAGGTTTGCAGTCTGTCCGTTCGGGCATTCAATCCAAATATCCAGGTCTCCCATATAGGAATGCTCCATATTCATACAAATCGATTCCACATCAGAAGCTGCAGTAATAAACTGCCCCGGTGCAAAAGCACTGTGAACAAAGCATTGTTCCTGATCGACACCAACAACGTCTTCGAAACAAACTTCAATAAAAGCAACTTCCGGTATTTGCAGTACCCATGGGTCCACACTCGCGGTACCGGTAAGGTCGAAAGTCTCACCAGGACACACAGTTGCCGGGTGTGTCACTGTAAAATCAGGTGTAAGCGAAGCCCTAACCCGCCAGTAATCGTTAAGAATTTGAGTACAGCCATTCATATCCACGGTCTGGAGATTTATATAATAGCCTCCTTCGTTGGTGAAAGTATAGGTGAGCGTGTTTTGCCCCAAGCCACCTAAGTCCTCGGTACCAGCCTCCGACACAACCGTCCAGTACCAGGTTGTGTTTGCCAAAGTTTGATTGTAATCAACATTATTATTAGAGAAATCAGCGGTGGCAGTAAAAGTTACGGTTTCACCCTGACAAACATCAACCCAGAGCGAATCAGCAGGAGGACTCTGCGGAGGGTTTGAGCTTACAATATCAATAGTATAATCCTGACATGGATAAGTGCAGGAAATAGTTGCAGCAAAACCCGGATAAGTAACCGATCCATCAGTGTGCCATACTAAAGTCAGGCAATTGCCACTTCCGGTAATTTCCTGATTAAGTAATGTTGAGCCACCAGCATGATAAATAATGTCATTTGCCGAAGTATTCGGTCCGTCGTAAATCGATAAATGATCGTAAGTAGCAGACTCCAGCTGAAAAACTGTAAATAATAGTGAAATTGACCCTCCAGTGCTACTGCAGATGGTAATTGTGTAATCTTCGTAAGTTCCGTACTCACCATTGGCACCACCAGAATCATACAACGTGCCTGAACAGGTTGTAATCGTTCCTCCCTGACTGATCAGGTAGGTCTGAGCTTTCAAGTTACCCAGTATACCAAGCAGGAGTATAATAATAATAATTCCTGAAATTCTTTTCATCTTAGTTTTGATTAAATTTCCGGTTAAGATCTTTCAACGAATAAAAAATAATAACTTGCCCTGTGTTACCGATACGGTAAATATTAGGCTTGTCGTAATTCCTGTCGTAATGATATTCCATAATATTGATGGATGATTCATTGATGTCTTCAACTATACCTTCTACGGTTTTATCAGTAGAATTGAAGTAGTGTAAATATGGTAATCCTTCGCATTTCTCAAGTCCGGCGTCCATAATTTTGTAGCCAAAGTCAAGTTCAAAGTTCAGGTATTCAACTGATTTAGGATCAGATTGCAACATAACATTGATGTAATCGGCACTAAATCGGACATACAACCGTGAATCGGGAATTACTTCATCATCGCTTTGCGAATAAGCAGCAAATGATAATAACAACAAAAAAAACAATGCAAAGTGCTTCATAATTATTTAGTTTAATTCAAGACGATATTTATTGTAAATGGTTTGCTCTTCACTATGATTCCTAACCTGTAAAGGTAATTCTTTTTTATTTATGTTATAAAACGTGTTACAATTTGTTCTAAACATCACATACCGATTTAAAATTAGAATCATTCTTTTCTGTTCAATTTTCAAATATCTAAGAACTCTAACGCTTAACGTATCAGCCTGATTTTACCGGATTTCTTATAAGTAATATTATTCACATCTTTAAACTCGCAATACCAGGTATATAATCCCATAGGGAGATATTTATCACCGGCGAGGCGGTTTCCGTTGTCGGTACCATCCCAAGATCCACTACTGCATGCATCGCAACTCACTTCGGTATCATAAAACTCTGTACTAAAGACACATTCTCCCCATCGGTCGTAAACGCTTAATGCAAAATGATTGGGGTCGATTCCGTTTCCGCAAACCCGGAAGCAATCGTTGATACCATCTCCGTTGGGGGTAAATGTTTCGGGAGCATAGAAAGTAATTATGTTTTCCACATAAACTCTCCGCATTACAGTATCGCGACAACCAAACTCCGATTCTGCCACAAGATATACTTCAAACTCACCAACATCGGCATACTGGTGCCTCGGATGCACGAACAGAGAACTGTCGCCGTCTCCAAAATACCAGAAGTATCGCATTGCATCCTGCGACAAGTTTGTGAAAACAACTTCCGATTCAAGCAGTGTAGCTATTTCTGGTTCAAGATAAAAAGATGCCGTAGGTGTTGGATGTACTGTTATCAAATCATTGGTTACTGAACTGGTCTGGCAACCATACGGTGAAGTAACAATCAGCGATACATCATAGGTACCTGCACTGTTGTAAATATGCATCGGGTTTTGTATATCTGCAAAATTATAATCACCAAAGTCCCACAAATACGAGTAATTTTCATCGTTACCCAACGAGGTAAAATGCACAACAGCAGGTGAACATCCATTAACGTGGTCGGCAGTAAAACTTACTTCCGGAAATGGCATTACCGTGATAGTGATTGAATCGCTTGCCGATGGAGATCCACACATATCGGATGCTGTTACATGATAGGTTGATGTAAATCCCGGAAATACAGTAAATGGGGAGCCAACCGTAGCACCATTTTCAAGGTTGATAATATAGGGGCCTCCATTCCCTCCAATCACATTTACATAAATAATGGCCCTTTCCCCCTGACAAACCGTGTCGTAGCTGGTAGTTACCGATTCAATTTCAACAGGTGGGTAAACATTTACAGTAACCGTGGCAACATTTCCTAAACAACCATGTGAATCAACTACGGTCACAGTATAAATAGTTGTAGTATCAGGGCTGACATGAAACAAATGCGTTGGGTATGTTGTGCCATCGCTACCTGTCCAGTGGAAATCGTAATAAGGCGTTCCTCCTGCAGCCTGCGCTGAGACAGTTGCCTCCTGCCCAATGCAAATTTGTGGGTTTCCTGCAGGTTGAACAACCAATTCAGTGGGTTGCCCTACAGTATATGATGCTTCGATTCTGCAGCTATGCGCATCGGTAACAGTAACAACAAAATCACCTGCACCTGTGGTTATAAAAGATGTTGTTGCATTGTTTGGCCACAAAAATGAATAGGGAAGCGTACCGCCGGCAACAATAATATTTGCTGTACCATCCTCTGAGCCATAGCAACTGGCATCTACAGTATTTATTGAATAGGTTAATGTATCAGGTTCAGTAATGAGAAAATAAGTGGTAGCAAAACAACCAATCTGATCCGAAACAGTAACTGTATAAATTCCTGCACAAAGGTTATTATATATGTGATTGGTAGAGCCCCAGCTATAGTTTAGCGGAGGAATTCCGCCAATAATAACCAGCTCAGCACTGCCATCGCAGGAGTGAAAACATCTGTTTTGTTGAAGTAATACCTCAGTTATTTCCAAATGAGGACTCACGGTTATGGTCATCGATACGGTATTACTTTCACAATTATGGGCGTCCACTACCGAAACTGTATAGGTTGTTGTAGTAAGTGGTGTCAATTCCAAAGTGCCTGCTCCTTCCGAAAAACCGCCACCCGAGTTCCAGTAATACGTATAGGGCATTGTTCCACCCATGGCCTGAGCAGTAAGCGTTATGGCCTGTCCTTCACAAATCGACATGCTATTCGGAATAGTAACCTGCAATTGAGCCGGCTGAGTCAACTGGTAAAATTCAACAACGTTGCATCCATTTGAATCGTAAACAGTAACATAGTAATTTCCGGCTGGGACATTTGTACGATCAGGCACTCCCGGACCAAAGTCGCTCCATACATAAGTATAAGGCAGTACGCCTCCGGAGACGGTAATATGCATCTCGCCATCATCGGCCTGATAACACGAAATATTTGAAAAACTAGTATCGGTGATAATCAATTCTGTTGGTTCAGCAATGGTAAAATTCACAACATCTTCACATTCATTTACATCGGTAACCGAAACAACATAATCTCCGGCACAAAGATGGTTCTGGTAATTTGTTGAAGATGCCCACGAAAATTCATAAGGGGGTGTCCCTCCTATAACATTAAGTGTTGCTTCTCCATTGCAAGAATGATAACAGGGATCGTCGGTAAAAGTTGGATTGGCATCAAGTAATGCAGGTGTCGAAATGCTTAGCGTTGTTACCACTGAGGAACAAGTATGTTCAGTAACCTGCAAGCTCATCAGATGTGCTCCAGCTGTGCTCCATGTTACGTGAAACGGTCCAATACCTGAACCTGAAGACACTGTACCACCCGCAAAATCCCAGGTGAAGCTCGCAGCAGCAGTAGCACTTCCTGTATAAGTGATTGTCGAAATCTCGCCTTCGCAAAGCACAGCACTTGCAGCAAACGTACTTGTCGGGACCGGCCATAAAGAAATTTCTACCTGATCGGAAACGCTGCATGTTGGGGAGAGGTTTTGTTCCGTTATTTGGAACACATATACTCCATACTCAGAAACTGTAACCGAAGCATTGGCTGATGTCTGGTTTGTCCATACAGCTGTGCCAGGACCACTGACCATTGTCCAATTATAAGTATTGCCCACAGTTACTGTTGGGTTAAAAGTATACGTGTTTGTGCAAACCAGTTCATCGGGCCCTGCATCGGGGTCTGGCATTACACAGCACATTGGGTCGTTAGGCTGACGCACAGTTACATAAATAGTTGTATCGTACTCACAACCATATTCATCGGTAACAGTAAAGGTAAACGGTTGGTCTCCGGGAGTTGTAGGATGCGCAAGAGCATTCCCTCCGGTATTTGGCTCAACCCCATCCCCTGACCAAACCAAGTCGGTTGATGTGGGACTTACATTAAAAGTATTCGTAATAGCCCAAAGAGTATTGGGTATAATATTATCTGCGAAATCAAGGTCTGCATAAAAAATAGTACCGTCATCTGCACCCCAGTTATCGAAGAATCGCACACACCAGTCACCATTTATGGGGCATCCGATGAGGTCTTCGAATGTACCCAACGGGAGATATGTTCCAGCTGGCACTGTAGATCCTGATGAACATATTGATGTTACGGGCTGAGAAGCAGACATCGACCAGCAGTATGTATATCCTGTGCCCGGGTTGCAATTGTCAGACTGATCAGGTATTCCAAAGTATGCACCGTTACAGTTATAATATTCATGAAGCATTGCCTCCTGCCCGTTCGGACAAACAATGTACATATAGAAGTCACCAATAAAAGAATGCTCCATATTAAAACAAACCGATTCCAGATCATACATTGAAGTAATCACCTGTCCGGGCTGGAAAGCACTTACAGTGAAACAAACGGTTCCCTCATAATTATCGTAGAAGCACTCTTGCACTATCTGAGTCTCTGTAACAGGCATCGTCCATGTATTTGATGTTACAGTTCCGGTAAGGTTCACAGGGTCTCCGGGGCAAATAATACTGACATCGCTACCGACATTCTCAAAGTTAGGGGTTAATGAAACCCTGACCCTATATTGATCGACAAGCGTTGCGGTGCAATCAACAGGGTCGTAAGTAACAAGATTAACAAAATATCCGCCCGCTTGGGTAAAGGTGTGAGTAAACGTTGTCATGCCCACGCCGGGATATTCGGTTGTTGTGCTTCCGTCAACAACCATCCAGACAAATTCGGTGGTCGCATCGCTCTGCGTATAATTTACCCCACTATTCGGATAAGATCCCTGAGCTGTAAAACTAGCAACATCGCCCTGACAAATATCCACAAACAGCGAATCGGCATTGCTCACAGGAGGATTTGTCGAAGTAATGGCAACCGAGTAATCCTGGCAGGGAAAACTGCAGCTGATTGTTGCAGACCAACCCGAGTAAGTCACAGAGCCATCGGATGTAAACCGGAATGTAAGACAAGTGCCGGTAGAAGTATAGGTATTGCCATTGAGGGTTGTACCAGATCCATTGTTAACGAGAACAGGGCTGCCTGTTGTTGGTCCGTTATAAATAGACAGGTAATCGAAATTCGACTCAAGCTGAAAAGATGTGAAGTGGACAACAATATGTGCACCCGGTAAATTGCTGCAAATAGTCATCGTATAATTTTGACTATTACCATATTGCCCACCAGCCCCACCTGAATCGTAAAACGTACCCGAACAGGTATTAACTGTGCCTCCACTGCTGATAAGATAGGTTTGTGCAATCACAGGATTCACCAGGGCTATTATCAGGACTAAAGGAACTAAAATAATTTTTTTCATAACAACATTATTATATCTCGCTTTCAAACCGTTGAAAAACCTTTTGGCATATTTATTAATATCATTTTTACAGCGGCATCTACAATCATGATGACGTTTTTAATTCAAAAAGGTTTGCTACATAAAATGTACTAAGATAAAAAAAAAACGGGAATGTGAAACACTTCCCGTTTTTAAGAAATCATCGATTTGCATTAAATCACTTTTCGTGCCGAATAATTGATTTTCAAAGCACTGGCTTTGCGCAATTCTTGTTTAATATCAGTGATAATGCCCATTTTTGTATCTCTGTGTACTTTAAGAGAAGTAGTCATATAGGGGATTTCCGATTCATCGCGTTGCTCTCTTTCGGCAATAATGTAATCGCGGATATCGGATACCGATGCAAAGGAATTATTCAACTGGATCATTGGTTCTGTTCCATATCTGTTCTGGAATTGGACTTTTGGTTTTCCAACATAAATAAAGCTTACGAGGGATTTTTTCTCCAGTTTTTTAATCTCGGTAGCAGCAGGTAAAGTTGCGGCATTAACTTCGATTTTAAGCTCAACTTCTCTCATTGAGGAAATTACCATAAAGAAGAAAAGCATCATAAATACAATATCGGGTAGCGAGGAAGTCGAAATTCCCGGGGCTTCTTTCTTTTCACCTTTTCTGAATTTTGCCATTTTATTTGCCTCCTATGTTTTTAGGTTCTGCTTCCGAAATGCGCTGGGGATAAATTTTCTTAATTGCTTCTTGCTGATATTCTTTCAGGTCATCGAATTTTCTGATACCAAAATACAGCATAGCCGCCTCATCCCTAACCTCGTTATATGCAGCCACCAATTCATTCTGCACAGTAATATACATCCCATACGACGTACCCCTGTCGTTTTGCAAAGATATTACGCCTTTTGTAACATTTACTGTTTTATTTAATTCCTTCACATATACGGGTTCTTTTTCAGGCAAATCCTCTTCATCGCGGTCGTTTTTAATGAATTCTTTTGCCAATTCACGAACATCCGTTGCGGCTACCGGTTTATTTCTGAATAAAATACGATCCTGTGCATTTATCAAAACAACACAAACATTACGTTCCTTAATATCTACTTTTGTCTCTTGTACGGTTTTGTCAGGCATAGGTGGAAGTTTTCTTGCAATACCTGTATCAACATC
Organism: Bacteroidales bacterium; assembly: GCA_017994175.1. Lineage (GTDB taxonomy): Bacteria > Bacteroidota > Bacteroidia > Bacteroidales > ML635J-15 > JAGOEF01. The sequence continues at coordinate 25,288 of JAGOLH010000001.1, forward strand.
CATTGTCGAGGTCAGTAGAAAGAAAATCAAAAGCAGGAATGCAATATCGGCTGTTGATCCACTATTAACTTCAGGCGTTTTTCTAGCCATAATAAATTAATTTGATATTAATATAAATTCGAATTCCTTATTTCCAGATTTTCGATACTTCTGAATACAATGTCATTATTAACGCTGCTCCGAACACGATGTATGTTGTATACAAGCTGGTGTCAACCCATTTTGATAACCTCGGGGTGATTTCCAGTTTCTCTGACCCGATAAACACAGGAATAGCATCAGAAGCAAGTATGTATGCAACAACAACCACTGCGCCAATAGCCAGTATCGACATCAGGCTTCGTATGGCCTTCTTCGGTTCAATTAAAAAATTGGCAATAAAAGCATATAAAGCAAAAACTATCACCAAACCGATAGTAACAAAAAGCATAATTCCTGCAAAATTCAACAATGTAGCGCTCCAATTGGAAGCAATTTGGGCCGTGGCAATCTGTTTGTCAACAGATGTAAGTCCTTCTATTTTCGAGATTTCAGTGCTAAGCCCCGGATAATCTTTAAAAAAGAAGAGCAGGCTGAGGATAGCAGTCAATGCAAAGACTGCCCATCCCAAATATTTAATTATTTTCTCAACCATGATTATGCATTTTTATTTTTGTATTCAACCAAAATATCTATTAAAGAAATAGAGGCATCTTCCATGTTATTTACAATAGAATCGATTTTGCCAATGATATAATTGTAGAAAACCTGAAGAACCATGGCAACAACAAGACCTCCGATAGTGGTGATAAGAGCAACTTTCATACCTCCGGCAACCAGAGTCGGGTTGATATCACCGGCAGCTTCAATAGCATCGAAAGCCTGAACCATACCTACTACCGTACCAAGGAATCCTAACATAGGTGCCAAAGCAATAAACAAGGCAATCCAAGTGAGCCCTTTTTCGAGCAAACCCATTTGAACACTTCCGTAAGAAATAACTGATTTCTCAACGATATCAATACCAGCGTGATACCTGTCGAGTCCCTGATAGAATATACTAGCCACAGGGCCCCTGGTGTTACGGCAAACTTCTTTTGCTGCATCAACACCTCCGTTATTCAGTGCATTTTCGACATTTCTCAACAGTTTCTTAGTATTTGTTGAGGCAAAATTAAGATAGAGTATGCGCTCAAATGCTAGGGCCAAACCAATAATAAGACAGATAAGGATTGGTGCCATCCACATCGGACCACCCTCAATAAACTTAATCTTCAACTGCTGATGCATCGGGACTTCCGGCGTGGGAGCAGGTTCTTCAACATCTGCAGCGGCTTCCGTTGCTGTCGTGACATTGGAGTCTGCTACTTGCTGAGTGGCTTCGGTTGGTTTATTTTCATCTTTAGTTTGACCCATTACAAAAGATGTTGCTGAAAGAGTCAGCAAACTTGCTGCAAAAAATACCGCTAAGATTCTTTTCATTTTCATTTTTGGTTTAAATTAACTATCACTATTTTAAATAAATCAATGTAATTCGATACTAGCGGAGAGAGTGGGATTCGAACCCACGATGCCCTTTTGGGGCATACACACTTTCCAGGCGTGCGCCTTCGACCACTCGGCCATCTCTCCCATCACTCTCTCAAAATGCCACGCAAAATAATAAATTTTTAAATTGACAACAAAATATTTTATGATTATTTACCAATAATTAACCCACGGCCAACATATTCGACCAACGCTTATAAATTGAATAAATCAATAGCATTTTGTGTAGTTTGTAATTTAACCGCATGGACATCTGCCTTACGGATTTCAGCAAGTCGGTTGTTAATAATTTGAATATATTTTGGTTCATTGCGTTTGCCCCGATATGGTACAGGAGCCAGGTATGGTGCATCTGTTTCAAGCACAATGTTTTCAAGAGGAATATAATTGGCAATTTCGGAGATAAGACTGTTCTTGTACGTCAACACACCGCCAATACCAATATAGTAACCAAAATCTACAATCTTTTCAGCCTGAACACGGTCTCCAGAGAAGCAATGCATGACGAGTTTCAGGTTTTTATTCTTGTAAGGTTGCAAAACATCCCATATCTCATTGAATGAATTCCTCATGTGAACGACAACCGGAAGGTGATACTGCAAAGCAATGCCGATCTGGTAATCGAAAACCTGTTTTTGTTCTTGTATATATGTATCATCCCAATACAAATCGATTCCAACCTCCCCTATTGCAATATACTTATGTTGGTTAAGCTCTTTTTCAACATTTATGAGTTCTTTATGGTAATCGGGTGTTACTGAAGTAGGATGAAGCCCTATCATTGGAAAAATGTGTTTTGGATATTGCTTGCATAAACTCATCATTGGAAGCACTGTCTCACTGTTGATATTTGGGAGAAGCATTCGGGTTACACCAGTTTGAATGGCATTATGCACTACGTCGTCCCTGTCGTTGTCGAATTGCTCCAGATATATATGAGTATGTGTATCAACAAACATTGCGTTTTAATAAAGTAAAAGATTACAAAAATAAGAAAAGCCCTCAATTGAAGGCTTTTCGAAAACAAAATATAACTTAATTATTAAACAACTCCCTGAGCAATCATTGCATCGGCAACTTTTACAAAACCACCGATGTTTGCACCTTTTACATAATCGATGTAACCTTCCTTGTTTTTTCCAAATTTTACGCAAGTATCGTGAATGCTTTTCATGATGTGTTTCAGTTCTTCATCAACTTTTTCGAAAGTCCATGAAAGACGCATTGAATTTTGTGTCATTTCAAGTCCTGAAGTAGCAACACCACCGGCATTGGCTGCTTTTCCGGGTGCAAATAACAGTTTGGCCTCCTGGAAAGCTTCAACTGCTTCGGGGGTACAAGGCATATTGGCACCTTCAGAAACACAAATACAACCATTGGCGATAAGGTGTTTTGCATCTTCGAGATTCAGTTCGTTCTGAGTTGCACATGGGAGAGCAACTTTCACTTTCTGTTCCCACGGGCGTTTGCCGGGATGGAAAGTAGCTTTGGGGAATCTTTCAGCATAAGGAGCTACAACATCGTTGTTCGAAGCACGTAACTCAAGCATATAGTCGAATTTTTCTTCAGTATTGATTCCGTCTGGATCGAAAATATAACCATCGGGGCCCGAAATGGTAACAACTTTACCACCCAAATCGGTTACTTTTTTGCATGCACCCCATGCCACATTACCAAATCCTGATACTGCAACATCTTTTCCTTTAAATGTTTCACCTCTGGTTTGAAGCATATTCTGTGCAAAGTATACGTTTCCAAAGCCTGTAGCTTGCGGACGTGCCAGCGAACCACCCCATGCAATGCCTTTACCTGTAAGCACTCCGGTGAATTCATTACGCAGTTTTTTGTACATGCCAAACATATAACCTATTTCGCGGCCACCAACACCGATATCACCAGCGGGAACATCAGTATCCGGACCAATATGACGAAATAATTCCATCATAAAACTCTGACAAAAACGCATAACTTCAGCATCAGATTTTCCCTTAGGGTTGAAATCGGATCCACCTTTACCACCACCCATAGGAAGAGTTGTAAGTGAATTTTTGAAAACTTGCTCAAAACCTAAAAACTTCAGTATTGATAAAGTTACACTCGGGTGAAAACGAATCCCGCCTTTGTATGGGCCAATAGCACTATTGAACTCGATGCGGTATCCACGGTTAACCTGAATTTCTCCTTCATCATCAACCCAGGGAACTCTGAAAATAATAGTTCTTTCGGGTTCTACCATACGCTCGAGGATTTTTGCATCCTTGTATTTCGGATTTTCTTCAATAAAAGGAATCAGCTTTTCAGCTACTTCCTGAACTGCTTGAATAAACTCAGGTTGTCCCGGATTCTGGGCTTTAACCTTCTCCATGAATAATTTTACTTGTGCTTCCATGCTTTTGTTTGTTTATAGTTTTAGGTACTTAATCTTACAAATTCGAAATAGTTTGCAATAATACAACTATTTAACAACAATACGCTCTTTTTGCCTTGATTATTCGTTTGCGAAAATTACATCAAAAGACTGATTTTCTGATGGTTATGCCTCATGCAAATCTGTTTTACAGCATTATATGATTAATGTCATAATTTTATGATTTCCGCAGGGAAAATATTTTACCGGGCAATGACCGGATTATACCTCTGAATTCTAACTCGAGCAAAGAAGTACTGATTTGCCCGGTTGTAAGTCCTGTTTTTGTAAGCAATCCGTCGAAATCATTGTACTGTTCCTTTTTCAATGCTTCGAGTATCAGTAATTCCTGTTCACTAAACCTACCGTCATCAGGGAATTCAATACTTTGACAATTTTTTGTTTCTGCATTTGGCTTCCACCCCGTAATGTATTCAATGTCTTCGACATCTTCACACAAATGAGCCCGATGGGTTTTTATCAGCAGGTTGCAACCATTTCCACCCATCCGGTCAACAGCGCCTGGTAAGGCGAAAACATCCCTGTTGTACTGATTAGCCAGATCGGCAGTGATCATTGCTCCACCTTTTTTAGCCGACTCAACAACCAGCACTGCTTTTGCCAAACCTGCAACTATCCGGTTGCGCTCCACAAAATTTGATGGTCGAATTTTACTATTATGGGGATACTCCGTAATTATAGCTCCGTTTTTCTCCAAAATGTCGGCAGCCAACCCGTAATGCTCGCCGGGATAAATGGTCTTAAAACCATGCCCAATAACTGCCCATGTTTTCAATCCCGATTTCAGCGCAGCGGTATGTGCAATTCCATCAACACCCAGAGCAAGGCCACTGATAATAACAGCCTCTGGGTGCCTCGCAGCAATCTGCGACACAATTTTATTGCAGTTCTCCGACCCATATCGTGTTACATTCCTAGTGCCCACAACGCTAATATTTTTTACATTCCCAAAATCTGGACATCCTTTATAATACAACAACAATGGTGCATCTTCGCATTCCTGCAATTGTAACGGATACCCCTTATCGATAAAAGAAATAAATGATATTTCGTTGCGGACACAGTACTCAAGCTCCTGATGAGCAAGCTCGAGAGCGCTTTGCCGGTTTCTGGCAATCTTTCCAGCAGCAAAGTCGCCAATGCCTGAAATTCTCTTTAGCACAGAGGCTTTTTCGAGAAACACCACTTCCAGATCGTGAACTATGGAGACAATTTTTCTCGCAGTAATACATCCCATGCCAGGAATCCTGCTTATTGCAAGTTTGTAAATATCCTGTTCCAACCCTACTGTAATGGTTTTATGTTATAAAATATGTACTTCAGCGACACCGCATAGCCCTGCCAGTACGATACGGTACCTATAATATTCATTGCAGGTTTCAATTCAAGCCCAATACAAACAGGTATCTGTTCGAATGTGTATTCCATGCCCACAATGCCATCTACTCCCGACACAAAATAATATCTAAAACCCCGATCATCCGGGAACCATAGCGGGATTCTTGTTCCATCGAAATAGCCTGCATGCAACCCAAAGCCATAAAACAGGTAAAGGTTTTTTGTGCGGAACATATCGAAATGATGATTTTCGGCAATGAGGGTTAAATTCACCCCCTGTTTGAAAAAGGCCAGACCGGCTTCAAGCGCTACAGTTTTAGCAAAAAACTGCTTATAAATAATACCCTGTGTCTCCCCAATTCTCACACCTAAACCATTACGGTAGATCTGTGCAACCGACAAGAACCCTTGCAGAAAAAAAACAGCAATTAATACAAATGTCAAAATAAGGTTTCGAGCCATGCACTATTTCAGAATTGACTGTAAGCTTTCTATAAGATCTGTTAGCTCTTTCTTCGACAACGAGGTTACGCTAACCGGTTTAAACTTTGCCACACCCTGCGGGGTTTCAACAAACATAATTAGGTTACGACGCAATCCAAACAAAGATTTCGTTATTACAAAGTTTTTAAAATCCTTCTTCGGTATCTCAATAGAAAAATTCCCATGCGACAATGGCTGCAACGGAGAATATCTCAGTATTATCTTGCTACCCTCGCTGTTGAACAAAATATAGCAGTATTTTCTTATTAAAATAAACACCGCAAATAAAACAAAAACACAGGTACTGATAATTTCAATCAGGTGATTGGGAACCCATGCATAAATAAGGCTAAAAACAATAAGTGCCAGACATAGCAACGCAAACATCATTATTCCCAGTCGGATTTTTGTAGAAAGTTCTTTATTGTTTATTACCATAGCATTGCAATTTGATATAGACTATTACGTTTAAATATTCTATGCAAAATAACCGATTTTCAAGCACACTTCAAAACCTTTTTAATTATACGATTGACGCCTTACTTTAAAAACATCAACAAATATTCTTTATTTCGCTGCCAGCTTATGATTTTTCTTTGCATTATACCCCAATTTACAGTACTTTTACTAATGACTTAAATGTTCAATTTCACTTTCAGTTTTTTGTTAATAATTGTTTTTAAATTGATATTCTGCAAGTTACTTCTCTTTTTATTAACAGACATTATTTTTTTTTGTTAATTTTTTTATGAAATGTTATGTATATTTAAAAAAAATTGCTTTTTTTGTATTTGTAATTAATTCGATTAATTTTGTTAGTTGATATCTGAAAGTAAATTGCCTATGAAATTCAAGAATTTTACCAGTTCATTATTACTGCTTTTTATTATTCTCGTTCCTTTGCTGAACGGATGCCAAAAAGGTGATGAAGACCCGTTTTTCTCAATTTACTCACGAAAGGCCAGAGTAGTTGGGGATTGGGTTGTAAATTATTACAAATCAGATGTAAAAACCATTAGCGGAATCGAAGGGACTGATCAAATCAGGACCTTGGTCGAAGTGAACGCCTTAAACTGGGAAGAGAATGTTTATATTCTCGGTACTGATAGTGTAAGAGAGACCAAAGGTAAAATTACTGTTGATAATAATGGAAGAGCTCGTTTCAACTACAATTTCAACAGCAACGGAATCATGACTTCTATTTATGAGTATCAGGTAATCGAGGAAGTTTCCGACGAAGACATGGGTACCGACACAACCATTACCACAACCATTAAAATAGAGTATTCCGGCACATGGAATTTCCTGGCTGGCGTTGACGATTACAAAAATAAAGAAAGGTTAGCACTTGTAATTCAGGAAGAAAAATACCTGAAGATTGTTACCAAATATACCGTTCAGGAAGATGATGAATACGGAGGTGTTACAACAACCAC
>JAGOLH010000001.1:32599-33906 GCA_017994175.1 Bacteroidales bacterium
CATCATCTTTGTACCTTAGCATTGCCTCCCTAATCGTATTGAGATATTTTTCATGGACTACTTCATCACCTTGAATATAGAAGCACCAGTCGCTATCGCAGGGGATTGCCTGAAATGCTTTATCGGTTTCCACTGCCAATACTCTGCCGCCTTCACGCAATGTGTCATCCCAAATTGTATCGATAACTTTTATTTTTGTGGGGTTCACGCTATCTATCAGATTTCGTGTACCATCTTCCGATTTTCCAACCGCAACAACAAAATCGTCGCATAAAGGCAACACTGACAATATTGCTTCTGTCACCGGGTAATCATATTTCAAAGCATTCCTGATAAAACTAAAACCGGTAACTTTCATCTCTTTTTAATTATCTGATCAATAATACTACAAATTTTCTCTTTAAACAACGATTGGGTCGGGAAGTTCCATTCCATGCTTCTTTCAGCAAGTTTCCATTCAAAATTTGGTAAGCTGTGCTGACTTACAGTAGTGAACCCATATTTTTCCTCCAGCATTTTTGCCAGATACTCCTGCTCTGATTGCCCGGGTGTGGGGACAATAATTGCCTTTTTTCGGCATAATGCGAGATCCATAAGCGTGGAATACCCACTACGGCAAAAGATAAGGCTACTTTCAGCAATAAGCTTATAAAGAAGCTCATCTTCGGCAATATCAATTACAGTAAATTTCGGTGAATAGGCTCTTTCAGTCTTTTTATAAGTTCCTCTAACCAATATTACCGCATCTTCACACTTTGAAAACATCGATAAAAGAATTTCCTCAAAAATTGTACGCTGGGGTTCAGGTCCGCTTAATAGCAACAATATCTGCTCTTTTTTATCCACTTCAGCTTTATACGTGGCAAACCTGCTGAGTATACCGATATATTGAACATTCTGCAATTCATGGCAGTGCGAAAGCTTACCCGACAAAGACGGTTCATAGGCGTTATCTGGGACCAAACATGAGTTGTATTTTTTAATGATTGCTTGATGTAGCTGCGATGCTATCTTTGACAGCATCCCTGACCATCTGCCAAAATCAGGAGTAATCTGATGTGTAATATAAATGCTCTTGCATAAATGGCTTCTTAACCCTGGGCGGTTATCCGAAATAACTAAGTCAATATTTTTATCTTCAACAATTTTACGGGTCCGATAGTACTGTCTCCTGAAAAGTGCCATATAATAAGGTGCCATAACAACCAGTTTCAGAATATATGATTTGCTTTTCCCGTATCTGATTTCGGGACATTTAAAATCAATCGTTTCCAATTCCGGGAAATGATGTTTAAGTAGTTGCAGCG
>JAGOLH010000001.1:34006-147183 GCA_017994175.1 Bacteroidales bacterium
AATCCAGGCAAAGTCAGGATGCAAAGTTGGCTCACCGTTGCCGGCAAAGGTAATGGCATCAATTCTTTCATGTTTTCGAATTTCGTCGGTAAGTACATTCTCAAGCATTTCGACAATTTGCTTTGAATCGGGAAAAACATCGGAGTCGTTGTAATGTGCCGACCAGCCACATTCGCAATATACACAATCGAAATTACACCATTTTGCATTTATCGGCAACAGATTTATCCCCAGCGAACGCCCCAAGCGTCTGGAATAGACAGGGCCAAAAATCAAATCGTTAAATAAAAAACCTGCCATAGATTTACAATTCACGCTTATAGAAAACAAAACCATTTTTTTCACCTATAACCTGCAAATGTCGATTTTCGTTTAAAATCTGTTCCTTTCGGGTGCATTTGCTTATAAAATATACCGGTTTATCGATATTGCCATACAACAACCACACTGCATCTGATGAAAGTTTGTTGATTGGAACAGGCTTATTGAAATAAAACAAGTCAGCATATGATTTATAACCCAGTGTTTTCACATAGCACTCATCTTCAGGTAGTTCCTTAAAATATTCTATAGCTGCCTTTTGCGTATATTCCTCGGCTCTGGGGACAAAAAGTACCATTGCACCCATATGGAATACAAGTAAAGTAGCTCCGAAAACAATAAGTGTTTTCAATTTGTTTTGTTTCCCGATATTTGCAATAAAGTAGACAAGCCCCATCAGTAGTATTAACGAAATGAGCCACTCAAATCCATTCCAATGTGCATCAGCCTGCAAATTTGCTATGGCAAAAGGATCCTGAATCAGGTGGTTTTTGAACAAATATGTTTTAATTATTTCGATATTTGAAAACGCAGCCAAACCAATGGCATAAATACATCCCATAAAAATTAAAAGAATTTTTTCGAATAATCTGATTTTGTCTTTATCGGCAGCAATCCGGTATAACTGCATTGCAGCAAGAAAGCTCAAAGGGAAATAACACAACGAAGAGTAATGAATAATTTTTGTTTTGACTATGGTAAATAATATCAGCACTACAAGAAACAATACAATCATCCAGGTTTTCACATAGCGTACAGCATCAGGAGTATCTTTCTTTTTTATAAAAGCCCTCAAAGCAATTACAGATGCCGGAAATACTCCAAAAAACAGCACAACAAAATGATAAAATAAGAATCCACCGTGACCAGCATCCTGAGTCGAAAAAAGTCGGATCTGATAATTGATAAAATCCTGGACAGCACCAATATTTCCACTTATTATCTGAAGAATAAACCAAAACCCTCCGATAAATACGAGTGTAAGAATAAAAACCAACAGGTCTTTAATACGGAAAAAGGTTTTAAAACGGAAATATATTAATTGAATCAGATACACCAAGGCAAACACCAACAACGCAACCGGTCCTTTGGTGAGAATAGCCAGTCCGAGAAATAAGGCTGAAATAAAAGAAAAATACAGTTTATTCCCTTTGAATTTACCACTATAAAGTATTATATACCATACACTTAAAAAAATAAATGCATTAAACCAGGGATCAATAATTCCTGATTTAAAATAAAAAAATGGCAACAGACTGGTAATATAGGTAAGCGACCAAAACAATCCGAACTTTGAATTCTGAAGTCGTTTGCCGGCTGCGTATAGTAACAACATGGTAACTATACCGCATATAGCATTTGGAAAACGCGCAGCAAATTCGTTGATTCCAAAAATTTTCATCGATGCGACCTGCATCCAGATGAACAATGGCGGTTTTTCCCAAAATATTTCATAATTAATCTGCACATCAAGGTAATTGCCCGTTACAATCATTTCGCGTGCCGATTCTGCAAAATTAATCTCATCCCAATCAAACAAATGAACCCCTCCGTTAAAAGGAATAAAAAGTAATGCTCCCAGTAGAAGTAGCAAAACATGATTCTTATCGAAAATGTTTCTCATTGCTTTGATTTAAACAATTTATACACTGGTAGTTCAAGCCTGTTAAATCGGCTTTTGTCGAAAATATAAGCCGTGCAATAAGCTACTACGAAGCCCAATGCTGCACCTGCAATTACATCCTCAAAGAAATGTTGCGAAAGGCACACTCTTGAATAAGCAACAACCAAGGCCAATATGAACAAACCCATTTTCAACCACCATCTTCCGCTTACCATAGATAGCACAAAAAACAATGTAAACGCCGTTGTTGCATGACCTGAAGGGAAGCTGAAATTTTGATACAGTTCGTAATTTTCAATTTTGTTCAAGCCGGGCATCATATCAAAATAATATGAAGGTCTATGATAAGCAAAAATCGCGCGTTTAAGAAACTGCACTAAAAAACTTCCTGCTATTCCTGAAATTGCGGTGATAAGAGCATACTTTGTGTTATAAAACAAGAATATAAGCACGCAAATTGTAATAGCCCAACGCGATGCAACAAAGGTGATAGTCTTAAAAAACACATCTAATGCTACTGAGTGTTGGTTGTTCAAAATAACATGCAATTGGAATTTATCCGTAATTAAAATCACTGCCATCCCAACAAATGAGAGCAGTAAAACACAAATAGCAAATACAATATTTCTTTTTATGAAGCTATTCAAATCGAATGCAATTAAACATCACCCAAAATTAATAATATAAGTCAAAAGAATTAAAAAAGCCTTCTGAATATTGATGATGAAGTTAATGATAAATTAGGGAGGTAAGCATTCTCGAGCAATACAATTCCCGGCGAAGTGCCTGTAATGAAAGAGCCCATATTACCTTTGCAGCAAAAAATTTCAGCCGGATTTGAGGTACACCATTGCAACATTTCAGCAATTGATACCGACGGATAATTCTGTTGTATTTCAAATAGCTCTCCTGCAAAATTAAAACCCGGATTACTTGCGGGAGAATCAGTTCCAAGCAACAATTTACAACCGTTCGAAATAAGCATATTGATATCAGGAAGACTTTCATTAATATATCGGTTACTTTTGGGGCAGAGGCAGAAAAATAAATTTTCAGCCTTGTCCAATGACATCAGTCTTTTCAGTAAAAACTCCGGGATAAATGTATTGTGAACAAGTATCACCTGATGAGTTTTTAAAAACTTAGAAATTGTTTTAACGATAACTTCGGAATAATTCTCCGGGATGGCGAATGGAGGATAAAAGCTTCGCAAAAATACTGACAGTTCATTCTCGGTACCTGCGTTGAAACAAGCCTCTTCGTTTGACTCAAAAAAATGAACTGAAACCGTATTGTTGCCTATGCAGCTAATGGTTTTTAATAATTCTGTGTTCGTCAGGTAGAAAGAATGCGGAGTAAGTGAAGCATTAAGGGGTTTTGATCTGAATTGCCCTAAAACTTCTTCTCCTTTTCGGATGATTTCGTCGTTTCGGCCACTATCCAGTCCATATAACTCTACTGTCGTGAAATACTCTATGTTACTTTCTTTTTTAACTCCAATACTCCCTGCACTATTCGAAACATCAATAACAGCACCAATACCCTGACTGTACATAATTCTATCCAATGTTCTCATTTCTTCGGATACTGTGGGTTCCTCCGGTATTGATTTTCGTAATTCTGCCACTGAATTCAGGAAGCCGGCCATACCATTTGATGCTGCGATATGATTTTTCATCCAGGCCAGTTCAAGATGCTGGTGCGAATTGATTATTCCGGGCAGTAATATTCCATTGTAAAAAGAAAGGTTTTCAGCCTCGGCGATATTGCTTCTTTCTTCGGAAAGTCCGATTATTTTGCCATTGTCCTCAATTTCAAGTATTGCATTCTTTCGTAAGCGGGTTCCATCGAAAATATAGTGTGCCGATAGTTTTTTCATAACCCCAGATTAGTTCCACTCCATTAACTCTGCTTTATCGTGGTTAAAACGCTCAATTACGTTGGAATAAACCAATCGTAATCCTTTGGTATCGGAGCGGATATAATACATAATGCTTTTCTGGAATTGCTCACTGGTAGTATTGTGTTTAACATAAACGGAATGATAAATCACTGAATCAGCATAGAGTCCCGAAGAAGGAATAACTCCGGAGGTCATAATACCATCTGCTTTATGAAGATCGTAAATTACATCTTCCATTTGTTTTTCGTTGAGAATACCGCTTGGTACACCGGGGCGCTTTGCACCGGAGCTACACGACCATAAAATACAAACTACAGCAATTGAAATAATCAAATGAATTCTGCCAAGTTTCATATGCTGACAGTTTTAATTTTCTGATATAGTTTCGATGCAAATACAAATTCGTTCAATTCCTGGTTATCCGATGTAAATATCTCGTTTTTGCTACCCTGCCACCAATTTTTACCTTCGAAAATGAAGATAATCTGGTCGCCAATTTCCATGATTGAGTTCATATCGTGGGTATTGATAACTGTTGTAATGTTGTACTCGTATGTAATTTCCTTAATAAGATTATCAATTACTATAGATGTTTGTGGGTCAAGTCCGCTATTAGGTTCATCGCAAAACAAGTACTTTGGATTCAGCACAATAGCTCTGGCAATAGCAACCCGTTTTTGCATACCACCGCTTATTTCGGCAGGAAACAATTTGTTGGCATTGTCAATATTCACCCTGTTCAAACAAAAATTGACACGCTCAAGTTTTTCTGCCCTGCTCATTTTCGAGAACATATTTAATGGCAGCATTACGTTATCTTCAACTGTAAGTGATGTGAACAATGCGCTCCCCTGAAAAACCAACCCCATCTCTTGCCTTATAACCCTCCTTTCGCTGAAAGAGGCTTTTGAATATTCCTTGTCACCAATCCAGATTTCTCCCTCAAGAATATCGTGCAGGCCAACAATCGATTTAAGAAGTACGGTTTTTCCGGAGCCAGACTTACCGATAATCTGGTTTACCTTTCCCGGATAAAACTCAGCAGATATATTAAACAATACCTGTTGTTTCTGAAAGCTTTTCGATATGTTTACCACCCTTATCATGTTAATAGAATTTGGGTAAGAACCAAATCAAAAAACAGAATCAGTATAATACTGTACACTACGGCACGGGTGCTGCTACGGCCAACTTCGAGTGCTCCCCCCTGAGTAAAATAGCCATGATATGCCGATACAGTTGTGATTATAATAGCAAATACAACCATTTTAATCAATGAATAGGTTACATAAAAGGGTATAAAATAGTAATGTAGCCCATAAATAAAATCGGGCATGCTCACAAGCCGGGTAATATAATTGAACCCATAACCACCAATAATACCAAGGATTACACTCAACAAATTGATAAATGGGAAAGTAATTATAGCTGCAATAATTTTAGGCAATATCAGATAACCGGCGCTATTAATACCCATCATTTCGAGTGCATCTATCTGCTCTGTAATTCGCATTGTGCCAATTTCGGATGCAATATTCGACCCGACCCTTCCGGCAAGAATCAGGCAGACCACAGTATTGGTAAACTCAAGGAGCATGGTATCCCTTACACTTAACGAAATCAGGTATTTAGGTATTAACGGGTTTACAAAATTAATTGCCATCTGAATAATGAGAACCGCTCCCATAAATACCGAAACAATTGCAACAATGCCAATTGAGTTGATGCCAATACTATCAATTTCGGAAACAACCTGTTTCATATACACCCGAAAACGTTCAGGTTTCCGTAAGGTTCTGAACATTAACGAAAAATACCGACCGATATGAAATATAATTTTCATTTGCAAAGCTGTTGAACAAAATTATTATTTATGTTTAATTCTCGAAAATATTTTATTTATTTGATTTATATATTTTTAAATAAATTCATTATGGACTATAAACAATATTGCATAATCATGGCGGGGGGTATCGGGAGCAGGTTTTGGCCGGTTAGCAGAAATGAATATCCTAAACAATTTATCGACATTTTAAATTCAGGGCGCACATTGATACAACAAACATACGATAGGTTTGTTAAAATTTTCCCACCTGAGAATATTCTTATTGTTACAGGTATTGAACATATGAATTTGGTAAAAGTGCAATTGCCCGAAATCCCAGAAAAGAATATTATTGTGGAACCGATGCGACGTAATACGGCGCCCTGTATTGCGTATGCCTCGTATTTAATATTGCAGCGCAATCCTATGGCTAGCATAGTGGTTTCGCCTTCCGACCATCTGATTATTAACGAAGATGAATTTATCAATGTTATTCAGAAAGGGTTGAATTTTGTAACGCAATATCAGGCTCTTTTAACATTGGGAATTACACCCGACCGCCCTGCAACCGGATATGGGTATATTCAAATCGACACCGACAGCAAATACGGAATGTACCACAAAGTAAAATCGTTTACCGAAAAACCTCATCTTGAGCTTGCCCGATTTTTTGTTAAAAGTGGAGAGTTTTACTGGAATTCAGGAATTTTTCTTTGGTCTTTGCGAAGTATAATCGATGCTTTTGAAAAATTTTTGCCTGAACTATTCAATTTATTTGAAGAAAACCAGCATGCCCTCGGCACTCCTGAAGAGAAACAGGCAATCAATAAGATATATTCCGATGCTAAAAGTATTTCAATTGATTATGGTGTAATGGAGAAAGCCGATAATGTATTTACCCATTGTACGAATTTTGGCTGGTCCGACCTGGGAACATGGAACTCAGTGTACGCTGCCAGCCCAAAAAGCGAAAGCAATAATGTAATTAATGGTAATAAAGTTGCTACATTCGATGCTTCAAACAATTACATTCGTGTTCCCAACGAAAAACTGGCTGTTATAAAAGATATCGATGATCTGATTGTAGTGGATTCGGGCGACACATTGCTTATTTGTAAAAGAGAAAATGAGCAGTATGTAAAAGATATTGTAGCGGAAGCAAAAACAAAGTTTGATATCAAATAAAATAAAAAATGCCGGTTACCCGGCATTTTTTATTATTATGTTTCTTTTCCTAGTATTCCCACTGATCGTGTTCATAATCGGCCAACACTCCCTGTATCCTCTCGCCTTCACGGATAGCTTCAATACCCATAAGGTAATCCTTGATCATTCTGTTATCGTAAACATTCGATTCTGCAACAATAAAACTGCTGAACAATCGCTTTTGAAACAGGTCAAAATATGACAACCTTGCTCCATCATTCCCACTCTGATTAAAGACTTCATGTGTGGCAAATAAATCCTTGTAATCTTCAAAGTTAATCCAAAACCTTAAGACTTCGTTTTCATAGCCTTCATATGAAACTGAAAATAATAGCGCAATTATTCGCACATCCATAACAGACCTTTGTTTATCAAACACCCACTCCTCCCACATATAGATTGATTTAACATCTTTTGGTGCAATTCTGCTTGGAACATAAATTACAGTATCATGTTCGGTTGGCAGTCCAAGATCCAACGTAACAACTGTCTTCTTCATAATATTAAAGACACCAACAAGATCAGAACTGTCGGAAACAGGAGTACGCCACCATTGAGTAAGACCTTCAAAATCTTGTTCCGATGCAGGTTTATAAACAAGTCTGCCGACATTTTTCAGATTACCATATTCATCAGTTGGGTAGGCTGCACGAAAAACCAGAGAAGCTAAGGACAATCGAGAACGCTTTGGTTGCAATCCCTCCGCTGCAGGATAATCAATATCATCTATCGGGAAATAAAGAGGGTGGTTGCGCTTTTCGTTCAAATCCAAACATCTTAAAACTTTTTTAGAATACATAGCATCACTTTCCCTAATGGCTTGCAAAGGGATTGTAGGCCGCAAAACTTGGTTTTCCCGTGCGTATGCACCATCTAAAACATTTCCTTGTGCATTACACAATAAAGTTAAGAGGATTAAGGTGCTGGTTAAAACTATTATTCTACTCATAATATAGCATTATTTAATAACATTAAAACTAGGCCCAGGAATAACTTCTTGCCCACTAGGAGTTAGCACAGTTACAGATGCAATACCAATAACATCGCCATTTTGGTATCGTTGTAATATTGAAAGTACATTTTGATTATTTGCAATTTTATCTCCACTAACAGCAATTGGATTTATTTGCCCTTTTACAGTAACTTGAAAACTCACAACGGAATAAGAAATTCCTTCAAATGGGAACGAAGTAGGTTTTGACGCAATTAATTTACCCTGCATTAAATCTCCATATGGAATAGCTAAATTTCCAGCTCCTCCATAATTCTTTGCTCCACTACTTAAATATATATTTGGTTGGGGAACCCTCCAAATTGTATATTCTTGACTTGTACCAGGCGTAGTAGTACCATCAGCATTTCTGGCACCAACACTTAATGTTACTTTTTGTCCAACCAAATTTCCCGGAGGATTAATAGTAACTGTATTTGCCCCTGTGGATTTTGCTACAAGTCCATGGCTAACATTTAAGTAAGGTTTACTATCAGCCCCACCAGCCGCAGAAAATTGTAAGGGATTTTCGATGCCCGCATACAATACTAGCATTTTTGTTGCCGTAATTGCGCCACTACGTGCACCTACAGTCCATGTATGCTTAAAAGGCCTAATAATTGGACCCAAATTACTTTCGTAAATGGCAAGACCTCCAAAGCTACCTGAGGCGCTAAATGTAGTATCAATAACACCAGCACCTGTTTTATCTAACTTAAGCAAATGATAGTTTTTCCCTTCTATTTTCTTATATTCCCACTTACCGTTTTTACTAACCGAGTCATAGAAAGGTTCGCTATAAGTAATCCAAATCGCAGGAGTCATTGTAGTATCTTTTGCGCCGATAAATATTCTTCCAAAAAACTTACTACCTGGCATAACACCTCCGGGTGCAGCTACAAGTGCTTCGAGTTCTGAAATTTTAATATCCAGTTTTTCGGCATCGCCAATCAAGAATTTGTACATATCAGTTTCAACATTTCTAATATCTGATTGCATTTTCGTAAGTAGAGCATAAGTAGCAACGAGTGGCATTCCTGCAGTTAAGGTTTCAGCCCAAGCCTTAGGGCTATCATCGTATTTTCCTTTTCGCTTTTCCGTAGCTAAGCCGGTTTTAATATAGTTTTTTAAAAATTTACCACTTCCAGAAGTATCAGCAATCATGCTATACAATAATTCTCGATACTTAAAAATTTCTTCTTCAAGCTTATATCCAAGTTTAGGTCCGAACTCTGCGGTCATAATCTCTTTTGCAGCATTCAAATCATCCTGTTTCTTGACAAAACGAATATTAGAGGTAGTATCGTCTTTTTGAGAGTGACGAATTATCTGCAATTTGATATTTTCTATATAATAATATAACGAGTCAGAAGCTTGATGAACTTTTTGTGCGTTTTGCCATTGATCTTTAAACTTTTCAGGTTGTGTCTCATACATATTTTTAATATCATTATAAACCTGAATACTCTTCTCCCGATAATTAATGGCCGTAGTTTGAAGGCTATCATTAACATAAATGAAAGCCTCGATTACCTCATTCGACACGTTCAAAGCAAGTAGTGCCGTATAAAAGAGGTACATCATCCCAATCATTCTTTGTCGTGGGGTTTCCGGACAATTTGTTGCACCCATTTCTTATATATTTTTAATAATTTAACAATTTAAATACTATTCTCAGCTCTTCACGTTCATTGCAGCAAGCATATTACCATAAATGGTGTTCATAGCAGCAAGATTCTGGCTCAGTTTACCGATTTCTTCACGATAACGTTTGGTATCGGTTGCTGAATCCTTCAGATTTGCCATGATTTCGTCCAAGCCTGAATATAGTTTCTTTGTAGCTTCGAAATGAGCATTTGTTCCCTGAAGTTGCAATTCATATACCGAATTCAGTGCAGTCAGGTTTTTAGTCATTGTTTCAAGCTGATTTGCATATGATGAACCTGATTGAGCTGTTTTTGTATATTCTGCATTAATAGCTTCGGTCATCTTTTTGTAAGATTCTGAAAGCACCCTACCGGAAGAACCAACCATCTCCGACGAATCGTTATAGGTTCTTGAAAGCGTTTCTGCAGATTGATTTAATTGTGAAGCCGACTTTCCGTACATATCAGCAAACTCATTTACTTTATGCGATGCTTTTTCGAAATTTGCAACATAATTATTTGTAGCAACCGTAGCATCCGACACATCGTGCAGTTTCTCGGTTGTAGTATTTAAATTACGTAATCCGTTGCCCAATTTCTCGAATAATTCAGGGGTAATTTCAGCATTATCGATAAGTGCATCAAATTTTTCAAGCGCAGACTTTTTAGAACTTACGTTCGTTTTTTTGTCTACATCGACCAATTCTTCTACACCTGCCAATTCGGGGTACACCAAACTCCAATCCACTTCTTCATGAGGAGGTTCAAATGCAGATAAAAAGAAAATCAGGGCTTCAACGCTCAGACCGATTATAAGCATTTCACTGGCACCTTGAAAGTGTTCGATTTTGAACAATGCACCTAACAGCACAACTGAAGCACCCCATCCATAAACGAAGCTCATCATTTTCTTGAAGCCTTTGCTGACAAAAATTTCACTAAAAGTCATAATTTTAATTATTTATTATTATTAATTCGGTTAATTGCACTCAATTTAATTACTAATACACCTGAGAACTTGATGCACCATCTTCACGATGGCGACCTAAATAAGTACGTACATTCCGGAATCCGATATACGACTTGGCAGAGTCTTGAAATTCGAAAGACCTGGTACCATTCTGCATATAATATGAAACATCTTTCCATGAACCACCACGTATTACTTTCTTCTTCATAGCCGGTGGATCATCTGGATGTGCATAATATTCATAATCAGGGTTCAGGTCATGGGTATAGCTATAGGCAGATTCATCCCATGCGTTATTAGTCCATTCAGCTACATTCCCGGCCATATCGTACAAGCCCCATTCATTCGGATCGTAAGTTGCAACAATAAGTGTTTGTGTGCCACCATCATCATAGTAATTCCCCCTGTTTGGCTTGAAGTTAGCGATGAAGCATCCGGTGAAGTTCCTTGTGTATAAACCACCCCAGGGATACATCGATAAATCGAGACCTCCTCTGGCAGCGTATTCCCATTCCGATTCGGTAGGAAGGCGATATTCATTCAGATAGAAATCGTTTGTTTCGCGCTGATATGCGTTTTTAATATGAGAACGCCAAATACTGAATGCAGTAGCTTGCTTCCAATTCACCCCAACAACCGGATAATAATCATAGGCAGGATGCCAGAAGTACATTTTTGTCATAGGTTCATTGTAAGAATACGTATAATCTGACATCCAGCAAAGTGTATCGGGATAGATATGAATTTTTTCATGCATCAGAAAATCGTAGCGACCTGAATATTTAGGCATGTTTGCACCAATTTTTCTATCTGCAAAATCTTCCCATGGCTGGTCTTTATCAAGTTTTTCCCTATCCTTAATACGCCCTTCATATTGTCCTGTTTCAGGATTAAAGTGATGTCCAACACGCAATCCATGATCTGCCTTACGGTCGAAAGTACGGGCAACATCCTGATCAACTTCTTTATTCTTTTTATAGGTGTGCTTCTGAGCAGCCTGTTTTAAATCAACCCAGTAATACTCATAATACAATGCATCGGTGTTCAGGTCCACTTGTCGGAAATAGTGGTATGCAGCAGCAGGAGGTGCAATGTACAATTTACTGGGGAGTTTATACCCGGCAGCAGCTTCTTTCTGGTCTTTGGGTAGGGGTACATGTAAAGGAATGTCTCCGGTCATCATCATATTCTTTAATTCAAGATCACCATAATCGAGGGGTGCATTCCAGTTCAGAAATCTAAAACCATCCATATCATATTCATATCCCTGAAGGCTTTCATCAAAGAAATCGGCAACAGCAGGATCTTTCGAATTAGAATAATCAACAAAAAACTGGTCGGCGGTATAAGTTGCCAGCGATGTGTTTGAGTTGTCAGCAGCAATCACAGTCATTGCAAGAGAGTCGCGCACCCAATAAACAAATTGTCGGTACTCCGAATTGGTAATTTCGGTTTCATCCATCCAAAAACCCTGCAGGGTTACTGTTTTGGTTTGTGCCGTCATAGCATTGGGAACATCCTGATCGCTCGGACCCATCTGATATGAACCGGGAGGTATGAACAGCATCCCGTAAGGATCGGGGGTGTACCAGTTTTTTCTTTGAACTCCAACCAAATCGCCGCTGCCATAATAGCCTCCGCAGGCGGTTAAAAACAGAGTAAAGATTGAAACAATCACCAGTGACTTTCTCATATTATTGTTTTATTTGTGCGACAAAATTAAAAAGCAACATTTTTTACGTAAATAATAAAATTAAGTTACAATCTTCTTACACTTCTGTATCTTCCTGGATCTGAATTAATATCCAGACCAAAACAGTACCGTACCATAATTTCGTGCGATCCACTCGAATATGTACTTAACGGAGATAACTCTATGTCGTAAGAATATGCAAAACTTAGGCCGTTCATTAAATAAATACCCAACATTGGGCTGATAGCATCGTTGTAACGGTAACTCACACCACCCCATATTTTTTTACTGTAAACAAATTGTCCGTTTATTGTAAACTGGGTGGTAGCTCCATCATATTGCATCAGCAGTGAAGGTCTGATTTCGAAAATTGGGTTTGGAAGCTGATAATTATACCCTGCAACCACATAATAATGGCGTTTTATGTAACTGGGCTTTTCAATGTCGAAATTAATAGTTGGTTGCAGCAGGTGTGCAAATGACAGGCCCGCATACAAACGATCGTATTTGAAAAATGCGCCAAATCCCATATCGAAAGCTATTTTACTTTCGGAATGAGGTACACTTGGGTCGGTATATACAGCTCCACCGTTGAGCGATTCAGGAGTAATCCAGTCACCGTCAATTGCCCTGTTAATAAAGCCCAGATTTAATCCGATTCCAAGGCTGCCATATCCCAATTCAAGCCTGTAGGCATAACTTAGGTTTACAGCAAGATCAGACTGGAAACCAATCATATCCTGAATTATAGAAATTCCCACACCGCTTTTTATAGAATTGATAGGCATTTCAGCGTTAAACACAGTGGTTATGGGTCTTCCGCTTTTCCCTCCATTCAGGGGGTCACGGTTAAAACCAACATATTGCTGCCTATGAACCGATGAAACACAAATACCATTGTTGCTTCCTGCATATCCCGGATTATATGTCAACTGGTTAAATTCAAAAAGTGTGAAATGAGGGTCGTTCTGCGCAAACAGCACGCTTGCAATAAAAGCTAGAGTAATTGTTGATAAAAATCTCCTCATAATCATATTTTTAATCCTTTCTCAATCTGTATCTTTAACCATCAACATGCGGTAAAGAAAATATAATTTTTATTAATATCCAAATTTTATTAACATTTTTTTGTTCATAACTCAAAAATTGTTAATAACTATAATCACTATTTTCGTTCTGCCAACAAATAATTCAATAAACTATCAAACTGCGAAATTTACAATAATTATTTTATTTATCAAGTTTTTAGTAAAAAAAATACAAATAATATTTTTTATTACAACGCAAACAAAACAGGTTTAGTATTTTTTATCAAATATTTTGCCTCTATAACTTCATTATTTTAACTTATTAGCAAACTTTATTTATCATTATCTACCTGATTTTTGCCAATTATTTTTAAACAATCCTCTAATTCGATTGTTATAGGGTCAAAATCCCTGGGGATTTTATAATTTTTCCTATCATACGAAATATAGGGACCGAATCTTCCTTTCAGAATAGTTAAACCTGGTTTTTCGGGGAAAGTTCTTGGGAATATATCGTTGGAGTTTTCATTGATTATTTCTACTGATCGATCAAAAGAAATAGTATAGGGATCGTCTTTTGCCTTTTTCAGAGAATAGAATTTGTTATTATATTTTATATAGGGGCCAAATTTTCCAATCCCGATAATTATCGGTTTTTCATTATATAAACCTAAATCACGGGGCATTTTGAATAGCTCAAGTGCATCTTCGGTGGTAATGGTTTCGATATTTTGATTTTTCTTAAGACTGGCAAACTGAGGAGGTTTGTTGCCAGAGTTTTCGCCCATTTGCACAAAAGCACCAAATTTGCCCAGTTTAACAAATATAGGTTCTCCTGTTTGCGGGTGCGCTCCCAGATTGCGTTCGTAACGCTGTACTTCTTTTTTCGAAAGCGTGGTCTCCACCTTAGGATGAAATGTTTTATAAAAATTATCAATCATCGAAGTCCATTCCATACTTCCTGCAGCAATTTCGTCGAACTGCTTCTCTATGGCTGCTGTAAAATTGTAATTCATTATATCAGGAAAACTTTCCGAAAGGAAATCGGTTACCAAAATTCCGATTGAAGTAGGAAAGAGTTTATTGGATTCGGCTCCAAATTTTTCAATATTAACAAATTGTTCTACCTTATTATTTTTAATGATAAGACAATTGATATTTCTTTCTTCTGCTTTTTTACTTTCTTTAGTTATGTATTCCCGTTGTTGAATCGTTGAAATAGTTGGTGCATAGGTCGATGGCCTTCCGATACCAAGTTCTTCAAGCTTTTTAACAAGACCTGCCTCATTGTAGCGGGGAGGGTGCACAGAATATTTCTCAGTTGAAGACAATTCTTGAGCAGCAAGCTCATCCCCGATAGTCAGCTTTGGCAATATGCCCTGCTTTTCTTCTCCATTTTCATCTTCACTTGATTCATTGTATAATTTCAGGAAGCCCTCGAAAACAATTACTTCACCTTCAGCAACAAACTTATATTTCGAGTTATTAATTTCGACTTCAATAATTGTTTTTTCTACTTGAGCGTCTGCCATTTGTGATGCAATTGTCCTTTTCCAGATCAGCTCATACAGTTTCTGTTCCGGTTTGGTACCCTCAATCTGTTTTTTATCGGAATAGGTTGGTCTAATTGCTTCATGGGCCTCCTGCGCTCCCTTGGCTTTTGTCTGAAACTGGCGTGTCTTCAGATATTTCTCACCATATTCGCTGATAACGGTGTTTTTAATAGTACCCAAAGCCATGTTCGATAAATGTACGGAGTCGGTTCGCATATAAGTTATCTTTCCGGTTTCATACAATGTTTGAGCCAAGCGCATGGTTTGTGCTACTGAGAAATTGAGTTTCCGTCCGGCTTCCTGCTGCAGTGTAGATGTTGTAAATGGTGGTGCAGGCGATTTTTTTCCTGGTTTTACCGTAATGTTTTTAACGCTGAACCGGGAATTCAGGCATGATTGCAGAAAGTCGCGCGCTTCATCAAGAGTATCAAATTTGGTACTGAGTTCAGCCTTAAAGCGTTTTCCGTTTGCTTCAAATATTGCATTAACCCTGTATTTACTCTCGCTATTGAATGCACATATTTCGCGTTCACGTTCAACAATCAGTTTTACGGCAACCGATTGCACCCTTCCTGCCGAAAGTGCAGGTTTAATTTTACGCCAAAGAATGGGTGAAATCTCAAATCCCACCAGTCTGTCGAGAATTCTCCTCGCCTGTTGCGCATTTACCAGATTGATATCAATTTCGCGCGGGTTTTCAATAGCATGAACAATAGCTTCTTTTGTGATTTCGTGAAATACTATGCGTTTAGTTTTCTCGCGCTTCAGTTTTAATTCATCTGCCAGGTGCCATGCAATTGCTTCACCTTCTCGGTCTTCATCCGATGCCAGCCAAACTGTTTTTGCTTCTGCCGACATTTTTTTCAGTTCACTAACCAGTTTCTTCTTGTCGGGAGAAACAATATAATCGGGTTTAAATTTCTTTTCTACGTCTATGCCCAGATTCTTTTTCGACAAGTCGCGGATATGCCCGAAACTCGATTTCACAACAAAATTTTTACCTAGAAATTTTGTAATTGTTTTAGCTTTAGCAGGAGATTCTACAATAACCAGATTTTCTTCCATCGGATGTTTTATAATTTCGAATTGCGATGCAAATTAACGCAATTCAAAAAATAACTTCCAAATTATTATTTATTTTTGCATCAAATTTACATGCTATGTCCACCTCCAAATTCACAAAAAAAACAGGTAACAAGCTTAATAACAATAATATAAGCACTCCGGAATTTCGTAAAAAATTCTTAAAATATTTTTGGAGTACCTATATAATAATAGTATTTCTTACCATTATATACTTTGTTTTAATTTCTGCTGGTGCTCTCGGGTTTATGCCGAACTTCTATCAACTCGAAAATCCAAACAACAATCTGGCGAGTAAAATTATCTCTTCCGATCAGGTAGTGCTGGGTACTTACTTTCGCGAAAACCGAAGCCAAATAAGTTTTGTCGACCTGTCGCCCCATTTGGTTAATGCCTTAATTGCTACTGAAGATATTCGTTTCTACCGTCACTCAGGCATCGATTTCCGTGCACTCGGAAGGGTTTTCTCAGGAATTGCAACCGGAAATACCAAAGGAGGAGGGAGTACTATTACACAACAACTTGCAAAAATGCTATTTCCGAGGGAAGGAGATATTTCGAAACTGGGGTTTATGAATCGCAAATTCAGGGAATGGGTTATTGCGGTTAAGCTTGAAAAAAGCTATACTAAAGAAGAAATCATAGCAATGTACTTTAATCGTTTCGATTTTCTGAATCTTGCCGTAGGGATTGAATCGGCGGCTAAAGTGTATTTCAACACCACTCCCGACTCGCTGACAATTCCCCAGGCTGCCATGCTTGTTGGCATGGCAAAGAACCCATCACTCTATAACCCACTGCGTCGCCCTGAAGAAACCCTGAAACGACGGAATGTTGTTCTTGCCCAAATGAAAAAATACGATTTCATTACCAAAGAGCAATTCGATTCTTTAAAAAACACCGGCTTGGGCATAAAATTTCAGAAAGTCGATCATAATATCGGGTCGGCAACTTATTTCAGGGAATTCCTGCGAATGTGGCTAACTGCTGAAAAACCCATCGAAAGCAATTATGTCGATAAAAGAATGTATGTTGAAGACTCCATCAATTGGTACACCGATCCATCATATGGCTGGTGCAATAAGAACGTAAAGGCCGACGGCAGCAATTACGACATTTACAGTGACGGATTAAAAATTTATACAACCATAAATTCGCATATGCAAAAATATGCTGAAGAAGCGCTTACCGAGCATATGAGCACATATTTGCAGGATGAGTTCTTTAAAGATCAGAAAAAGCGAAAGAAAGCCCCATTCGCCGAAGATATGACTGCAGAACAGATTGATAATCTTATGACATTGTCGATGAAACGCAGTGAGCGCTATCGTGTTCTTAAAGCCGAAAATATGCCGGAAGCAGATATCATTAAAAGTTTCAATACTCCGGCACATATGTCGGTCTTCAGCTGGAAGGGTGATATTGATACAGTAATGACTCCCATGGATTCGATTAAATACTATAAGTTTTATTTACGTGCCGGGTTTATGTCGATGGAACCGCAAACGGGCTATGTAAGGGCTTATGTTGGAGGCACCAACTATCAGCATTTCAAATTCGATCAGGTTTCAGTCGCCCGCCGGCAGGTTGGTTCAACATTCAAGCCATTTATTTACTGCCTTGCTATGCAAAATGGGTATTCACCCTGCTATAAGGTTCCCAATATCCCCGTCACTTTTGAATTACCTGATGGTTCGGGTCAGAAATTTTACACACCTAAGTATTCCCCATCCGATAAAGATGGCGCGATGATCAGCTTAAAATATGGATTGGCCGGATCGCTGAATCAGATTTCCGCCTGGGTACTAAAGCAGTTTTCTCCTGAAGCAGCAGTAAATCTGGCCAAGAAGATGGGGGTTTACAGTCATATCGATCCTTACCCCAGCATTTGTGTTGGGTCAGCAGAGGTTTTACTTAAAGAAATGGTAGGAGGTTATTGCACTTTTGCCAACAAAGGCATTTATACCCGGCCGATGTATGTAACCCGGATTGAAGATAAAGATGGTAATGTACTGTGTACTTTCAACCCCATCCAAAAAGAAGCTATCAGCGAAGAGACTGCTTACCTTATGCTGGATTTGATGCGGGGAGTGGTTGACTTTGGCACCAGTGTAAGGATACGTTACAAATACAATTTAAAAAATGACCTGGCCGGCAAAACCGGAACCACCAATAATCATTCCGATGGATGGTTTATTGGAATTGCTCCACAATTGGTAAGCGGAGCATGGGTTGGTGGCGAAGAAAGGAGCATTCACTTTCGCACGATAACACTCGGGCAGGGTGCTGTAATGGCCCTTCCTATCTGGGCATTGTATATGCAAAAAGTATATGCCGATAAGTCGCTGCCGTATAGCACTGAAAAACGATTTGAACGACCCGATAAAATAAGTGTGGAAACCGATTGTGAAACCTACGATGTGCAAAATCAGGAAACACCTTTTATTGAATTTTAACCGGCAAAAAGCAACTTGAAAATGACTCCTTACTTATCCAATTTAATGCGTCAATTTTAAGCCAAAACTCGGTGACCATTGTTAACGATTGGGTCGTAAAAAATCTATAAGCCATTCTTTCTCTTACTTTTTCCTTAATGAAAAAGTAACAAAAAATCAAGACAAAAATATGCTATCTCCCCACACTACCCGTTTAAAGAAAAACTAACAAAGTAGTGTTTTGTCAGCTCAGGCCCTTCTCCTTTGTCCGACAAAACAAAGCGGCGTGAAGCAAACCGGAGTCAGATTAGTGGGGTGTTTGCTTCGCTTGCCCTTTGTTGTTTTTCTATTAAACGGGTATTCACGCCCCGGTTGGCTCGCATTTTTGTCGGGGCTGCCCGCGTTGCCTACAGTGAACTTGTCAACTTAGGTGGCTGTGTGAATGGAAATGCAATTGGGAACACGGATTTTTATGAATAACATTACGCCATGAGGTATGATATTCATACCATATTACACCAAAGGTTAGTATAAGCTTAGTACAGAAAAATAATCGTTTACGGAAGCGCAATTTATTGTTAATATGCCATTTATGATTACTTTCTGTACAAGAATAATTCAGGATGAAACACCTTTTATTGAATTTTAACCGGCAAAAAGTAGCCCTGCAAATTCCTTGATGCTGCTAATTTTCACATATTCTACACCTTGCTGTTGTTCTAGATGCTGCTGATATTTCGAAAGAAAGACTTTGCGGAAACCCAGCTTACTTACTTCCGATAAACGCATCTGAATATTCGAAACCGGGCGCACCTGCCCTGACAGGCTTATTTCTCCGATAAAACAGGTATCGTGAGAGATAGGAAGATCGGTAAGTGAGGAAAGAATAGCAGAAATCACAGCCAGATCGGCAGCAGGATCATTCAACCTGATACCACCTGCAATATTCAGGAAGATATCTTTCTGACCCAGTCTGTAGCCAAGCCTTTTTTCAATTACTGCCAGAAGCATGTTCAACCTCCTGGAGTCGAAGCCTGTTGCTGTACGCTGGGGGCTGCTGTAAACCGAATTACCGGCCAGTGCCTGTATTTCCAGAATAATGGTCCTGCTACCTTCGTTCATTGCAGTAATCGAAACCCCGCTTACCGGTTGAATGTTTTCGGAAAGGAGCATATTTCCCGGATCAGTAATTTCAACAAGTCCGACTTGAGTCATTTCGAATACCCCCAATTCAAAAGCAGAGCCAAAGCGATTTTTTTTACTTCTCAGCAAACGGTAATAGTGGTTACTGTCGCCCTCGAACTGTATCACAACATCAACGATATGCTCCAGAGTCATGGGGCCAGCGATATTTCCTTCTTTGTTGATGTGTCCGATAAGTATTACCGGAACACCTCCTGATTTGGCAAATTGCTGCAATTGCTGGGCACAGCCGCGTATTTGACTTACCGAACCAGGTACCGACATAAAATCCTCGGAATAAATTGTCTGTACCGAATCAATCACTACAATATCAGGTTTAACAGTGCGGGCTGCTGCCAAAATGTTTTCCAGGGCAATTCCCGAAAATAGGTACATCTGCGAACCGGTCTGCGAAAGTCTGTCGGCTCTCAGTTTAATTTGCGATGGGCTTTCTTCTCCCGAAACATAGAGTACCTTTTTGTTGTTAAGTCCCAGCACCGATTGCATAATAAGCGTTGATTTACCGATTCCGGGTTCGCCTCCAATAAGAATTACGGAGCCTTTTACCAGTCCCCCTCCCAACACCCTGTTGAACTCGCCGAAAGGAAGCACAATGCGCTCACACAAAACCGGATTTACTTCGGAGAGCTCCTGAAGTTCGGCTGCAGAAAAGCTTGTATTCTTCGCAGCGTTTTCCGGCTTCTTTACTACTGTCTCTTCAATAAAAGAATTCCACGAATTGCATGAGGGGCAACGGCCTATCCACTTGGCAGATTTATAGGCACACTGCTGACAAACAAAAACAGACTTATAAGAGGGCATTTTTTAGTTTACTCGGGTAAACTCGCGATATAAATATGAACCGTCTTCACGATCTTTGGTATCGAGAACCTTATCAATACGGCGCAATTTCATCATATTATCATTAAAATACTCTACCTGCCATATACCATTCAAATTTTCGTATTCAGAAACATTAATAGAGCCAT
The DNA here is from genome assembly GCA_017994175.1 of Bacteroidales bacterium. Lineage (GTDB taxonomy): Bacteria > Bacteroidota > Bacteroidia > Bacteroidales > ML635J-15 > JAGOEF01. The sequence continues at coordinate 54,456 of JAGOLH010000001.1, forward strand.
CTATTTTAATAAGGGTTTTGGTAAGTTTTTTCTCAACACTGTAAAAGCATTCGTCAACCTCAGTTGTATTCGATGGATTGTCGATATACGTTCTTACTAATGTACCATCAGTTTTAAACTCCCAGGTAACTTCTGCAGTTGGATTATCTTTCATCAGTTCCGACTTCCATTCACCTATTACATCCTGTTCAACCTTGGCGCATCCTGAAAGGAAGACTAAAGAAGCCGAAAAAGCTATAATGAGTACAACAAAGTATTTCATAGTAATCTCTTATTTTTTAGGACATTATGCAAATATATATAAAAAGAATTCACAATCACAAATTTTGTTTATAACTTTTGGAGAATACCTGTTGTGCTGTATCCATCAACAATGGGAATGGTAAGCACTTGTCCGCCGTACGACCGCACCCAGCTGTAGCCTGCTATCATTTCAGCAACATAATCGCCACCTTTCACCAGAAAGTCAGGGCTAACAGCACGAATTAATTCTTCGGGGGTATCTTCTCCGAAAATACACACGGCATCAACAATTCTAAGCGCTGCAATAATTAAAGCTCTGTCAGCTTCGCTTTGAATCGGCCGGCTATTGCCTTTCAGTCGCTTAACCGACTCGTCGGAGTTCAATCCGATAATCAATCTTGAACCCAGGTCAGCAGCTTTATGCAGGTATTCAACATGCCCCCTGTGCAATATATCGAAACAGCCATTAGTGAAAACAATTTTCCCGCCTTGAAGCTTCCATTCCGAAACCAATGCAACAAGCTCTGCCCGATTCACAATCCGATTATATAATTCTTTGGTATGCTCCATCAGAGAAGCTGGTTTGTTGCAGTATCAGGAAAAACAAGGGATGGCTTAAATTTCTTTGCTTCTTCAAAATCCATACTGGCATACGAAATAATAATGACCACATCTCCCACAATTACTTTTCGGGCAGCAGGGCCATTGAGACAAATCACACCTGAGCCGTATTCGCCTTTTATCACATAGGTTTCGAGGCGCTCACCGTTATTCAGATTAATTACCTGGACTTTTTCGTTTACGATCAGGTTGGCTGCATTCATAATTTTCTCGTCAATGGTAATGCTGCCAACATAATGGAGGTTAGCTTCGGTAACGGTAACTTTGTGAATTTTCGACTTTACAATTTCTATATTCATAACACCCTAAAAAGAAGTCGCAAATGTAAGAATATTTCTTTTATGAGTTCAAATAAATATTATCAATCAGGCGTATTTTATTGCACCATACAGCAACCAGCAACAGATTTCCTTTTGCAGGATTGCCGGAATCGATTGCTTCTAAATTATCGGAGTTGCATATTTCGGCATATTCAAGCTTTAAGCCTTCGGCCTTGTTGAATCGGGAAACTATATTAGCTTTCAGCTCAGCCACGGAGTGATTTCCAGTAAACGCAGCAGATTCCATTAATATTTTAGGTATCATTGCCGCAGCCTTTCTTTCGTCCGGTTGCAGGCGTTGATTTCTGGAACTCATTGCAAGTCCGTCCGGTTCTCTTATAATAGGACAAGGTATAATGTTGGTTTTGGGGTGAAATTGCGAAGCAAGCAATTGAATTATCTTCAATTGTTGGTAATCCTTCAAACCAAAATAAGCATTGTTGGGGCGGACGGCTTTAAACAATGCATGCACCACATCGACAACACCCTGAAAGTGACCAGGCCGGTATGCCCCCTCCAAAACTTTATCAAGTCCATTAAAGTCAAATTCAAGTGAATCTTCAGTGGGGAATAAATCCTGATAATCAGGCGTATACACAAATTCACAACCAGCTGCTTCTATTAATTTAATGTCTGCCGAAATATTTCTCGGATAATTTGTAAAATCATTTGAATCGTTAAACTGGCGCGGGTTTACAAAAACACTTACAACCGAGACCTTGTTTTGGCCAGTCGACTTCTTAATCAATGAAATATGCCCGGCGTGTAAAGCCCCCATAGTGGGGACAAAGCCAATCGTCAATCCCCCAGATCTATATTCTGACAAACAATAATTCAAATCTTCATGCGATGTAAAAACTTTCATGAGTTATCAATTTTGCAAAACAAAATTAGAATTTAATCGTTATACACCTTATATAAAATAACAAAAAGCTTTATTGTGCAAAAATTGGTTTTTTGAGAAATTGATTTATTTTACTAATTTTGCAGATTAAAACTTATCAAGAATATAAGTATGAGTTTAAAGGTTCTTTACGTATCTCAGGAAATCACCCCATATCTGCCGGAATCAGAGATATCTGTTATCAGTCGTTACCTGCCGCAGGGTGTTCAGGAGCAAGGGCGTGAGATAAGAACTTTTATGCCAAAGTATGGTTGTATCAACGAACGAAGAAATCAGCTTCATGAAGTGATTCGTCTGAGCGGTATGAATATGGTAATTAACGATACCGACCACCCTTTGATAATAAAAGTTGCTTCGATTCAGCCGGCTCGCATGCAGGTGTATTTTATTGATAACGAAGATTATTTCGGGCGGAAATTCGCTCTGAGAGATAAGAAAGGTTCTTTTTTCGCGGACAATGATGAAAGAGCCATTTTTTATGCAAGGGGTGTGATTGAGACAGTAAAAAAATTATGCTGGGCACCCGATCTGGTGCATTGCCACGGTTGGTTTTCGGCTTTGGTACCTTTATATATTCGCAAAACCTATGCGGATGACCCTTTATTTAGTGACCTGAAAATTATTTATTCGGTTTATAACGAAGATTTCAAAAAAGAGCTCAGTGCTGACTTTTCGCAAAAAATCATGTCGGAAGGCATTTCGAAAGAAGATGTTGCAGTAGTTGAAGAAGCAAACTATGTAAACCTTAATAAACTAGCCATTGAATACAGCAACGGTGTAATTATGGGTAGTAAAAACATTCACGAAGACCTTCACGAATATATTAGTAATTCCGGAAAGCCAGTACTTGAATATCAAGGTCCGGATGATTATATTTATGCATACAACAAATTTTACGATTTAATTACACGGAAATAGCAATGACGGGAATAAAAATGTGGAGTAAGGTAATCAGCCAAGCGTTCATTTTGAGTTCAATTATTTTTCTTATGTACTCGTGCGAAAGAGAGCCAAACGAAATAGGATTAAATTTGCAACCCGGCTCCGACAGAATGGGATTACTCTGCGATACACTGGAAGTGGAAACTTATACTGTTCTTGACGACAGTATCGCATCCGACGAAAGGACACTAAGTCCTTTAGGCTCTTACATAGATCCGGTTTTCGGCTTTTGTAAAGCGGATTTCTTTACCCATTTGAGGTTATCGAGTTCAAATGTTAATTTTTCGAATGTTGTTGAAACAGCCGACTCTTTGGTACTGCGCCTTTTCTATACTGGTTTTTACGGCGACACAACAACAACACAAAGAATCAGGGTTTATGAAGTCCTAAATCAGGACATTTACCCCGATTCAACGTATTATTCGAACTTTAGGTTTAATCCCGGCGATTTATCGGAGATATGCTCAGTGGAGATAACTCCTCATCCATCCGACAGTTTTGTGAATATAAAGATGCCCGATGATTTAATCAACCGCTTCATCAGCTCTTCCAATGTTTCATCATTTGTTAGCAACGATACATTTCTCGATTTCTTCAAAGGCTTGTATATTACAACAGATAATGTGAATGCAGGAGGCGCCATACTATACTTTAACCTGATTTCGTCAAATTCCGAAATGACTTTATATTATAATGATAGCCTGAGTTTTGATTTCCTTATCAATGCAAGCTCTGCTCGCATCAATATGTTTGAACACGATTATTCTCTAGCCTCAGCAGAAATCCAACAAACCATTGATAACCTGAATGAACCCAACACAGTAAGTTTTCTTCAGTCGTTAGGCGGTTTAAAAGTGAAACTGTACATCAAAGGCCTCGAAGGTTTCGACACATGCCGATATGCAGTAAACAAGGCTCAATTGCAGATTACCGTAAACCGGGCTAACGAATTGGGATTTGCTCCTCCGCCAAAACTAACTCTTGTAGCCGAAAACGAAGATGGCTTAAATACATTTCTAACGGACTACAAAATAAATTCATCGTATTTTGGCGGAGTCCTTGATGAATCGGACTATACCTACACATTTAACATACCATTTCATTTGCAGGAGCTCTTTTCCGACCAAAATCTGATTGACAACGGAATATTTCTATTCCCCCTTGATAACCGCACTGATGCAAGCCGTGTAACTGTGTACGGGGGCGATAGTCCTGTAAATTCAATGAAGTTAATAATCATGTATTCAAAATTCTAATAATACCATGTGTGGAATCGTCGGATATTTAGGTTACAGAGATGCTTACACAGTGCTGATCAGAGGGCTGAAAAGGCTTGAATACAGAGGCTACGACTCTGCGGGGATTGCTTTGCTTAACAGCAAAACTAGAATTTACAAATGTAAAGGGAAAGTATCTGATCTCGAGAATCTGGTCGCCGATCAGGATACAAGCGGTAATATAGGCATGGGTCATACACGATGGGCAACACATGGCGAACCAACTGATGTAAATGCACACCCTCATCTTTCCATGAACAAGCAATTTGTTGTTATACACAACGGAATAATCGAAAATTATAACCAGCTACGCAACGAACTTGTTGAAGAAGGATATACCTTTATTAGCGAAACCGACACCGAGGTACTTGCAAACCTTATAGAATATGTTTACAGGAAACTGGAAGTACCCCCCGAGGAAGCTGTAAGAGTTGCCTTGACAAAAGTAATCGGAGCCTATGGGATTCTAGTGGCATTTACTCAAAAAGCCAATACAATTATTGCGGCTCGTAAAGGGAGCCCTCTGGTAATAGGTAAAGGTCAGAATGAATACTTTTTTGCCTCCGATGCCACCCCAATTATTGAGTATACAAACAGCGTGATCTATTTGAATGACGACGATATTGCCATTGTTAATAAATCAGGGCTTCATCTGAAAAGCGTAAGTAATATTACCAAAAAGCCTGAAATACAAAAAATTGAGCTGGACATCGAGGAAATTGAAAAGGGAGGATTCGATCATTATATGCTCAAAGAAATATTCGAGCAGCCCCGTTCAATTACCGACACCTGCCGTGGTAGGCTCAATTATTACGACAAATCGCTCAAGTTGGGAGGACTTCATGCGGTTGGTTCAAAACTCATCGAGGCCGACAGAGTACTGATTGTTGCCTGTGGTACAAGCTGGCATGCAGCTTTGGTTGGGGAATATTTGTTTGAGGAATTTGCCCGCATACCTGTTGAGGTTGAATATGCATCAGAATTCCGTTATCGTAATCCAATCATCAACAAAAATGATGTAGTAATTGCTATCAGCCAAAGCGGAGAGACTGCCGATACTCTTGCTGCAATACGACTTGCAAAAGATTCAGGAGCATTGGTGCTGGGAATATGCAACGTCGTAGGCTCCAGCATTCCCCGTGAAACTCATGCCGGAGTGTACACCCATGCCGGACCCGAAATTGGCGTTGCATCAACAAAAGCCTTTACAGCTCAGGTTACTGTACTAATAATGATGGCAATGCTGGTTGGTAAACAGAATAAAAGCCTGACGGAAAAAGAATATGATGATTTAATTGAAGAGTTATTTGAAATCCCCGGTAAAATTGAATCAATTCTTGCCAAGTCGGATGAAATAAAAAACATCGCTGAATTATATAAAGATGCAACAAATGCCCTCTACCTTGGTCGTGGCTACTTGTTTCCTGTTGCCCTTGAAGGTGCTCTTAAGCTCAAGGAGATTTCATACATCCACGCTGAAGGTTATCCGGCAGCCGAAATGAAACACGGACCAATTGCCCTTATCGATGAAAAAATGCCGGTTATTGTTTTGGCCACAAAAGACAAATCATACGAAAAAATTGTAAGCAATATTCAGGAAGTAAAAGCACGGAAAGGAAATGTTATTGCTATTGTAACCGAAGGAGATACTGTTATTAAAAATATGGCAGATCATGTTATTGAGGTGCCTTACTCCGATTGCTCATTAGCCCCTTTGCTTACCGTTGTGCCTTTGCAGCTTTTGTCGTATTACATAGCGGTAATGCGGGGATGTAATGTAGATCAACCCCGGAACCTTGCCAAATCGGTTACTGTAGAATAATAAAAATCAAAATAATAAAAACTGAAATTTTCTGTTACATTAAAATGCATCTGAAATTTAACATAGCACAGTCGAAAACCAGTGTATATATTGTAATCGGTTTACTGTATCTCTCACTGCTTGGCTGGAGTTGCTCCACAGAAAAAAACACCTTTTTATCAAGAACTTACCACAACACCACAGCACGCTACAATATTTATTTTAATGCAAAGGAATCTTATAAAAAAGGCATTAAACAGGCAGAAGCTTCCAATACCGACAGCTACATTTCAATACTTCCCATGTTTATTATCAGCAAACCGGATGCTGCAAATTCGCTGGTGGGTGAAATGGACAAAACAATAAAAAAATCGTCGAAAGCCATAAAATTCCACTCAATTACCGCCAAGCCCAAGACAAAATCGGGTAAGCTCAGTGCAAAAGAGAAGGAGTTTTATAATAAAAAGGAGTTTTGCAAATGGGTCGACGACTCCTATCTTTTAATGGGTATGGCCTATTTTGCAAAACACGATTTTTTCGAAGCAAGGCAGAATTTCGAATATCTCATTCGGCAATTCCCCAAAGAACTAGTTGCCTATGATGCTAAAATATGGCTAGCCAGAACTTTCAGCGAAAGTCAGAAGTATAAGAGTGCTAAAGAAATATTTGACCTGATTGAAGCCGATAAATCAATGCCCAAGAAATATCAGGGGCAATTTGCAGCTGCCTATGCTGATTATTACATAAAACTTGGGCAATACGATGATGCTATCCCAAAACTGAAGAAAGCCATAAAATATGCCGGAAAAAAAAGTGCACGTATTCGTTACATGTATATTTTGGCTCAACTCTACGAAGCTACCGGTGATGCAAAAAGAGCATCGGAAATGTATGCGGCGGTCGCAAAAAAGAATCCCGTTTACGAAATGGAATTCAATGCACGCATAAACATTGCCCGTTTATATAGCGGTACAGGTGGGAAAGAAGTCCGTAAAAAGCTAAGGAGAATGCTCAAGGACGATAAGAATATAGAATATCTCGATCAGATTTATTATGCTATTGCCGAAATTGACTATAGGGACAAAAAAACTGATGATGCCATTAAAAACTACAAGTTGTCCTCAGAAAAAAGTATGGCAAACAACTATCAGAAAGCACTTTCTTGTGAGAAATTGGGAAAGATATTCTTTGGCAGAAAAGACTATATAAATGCTCAGGCATATTACGACACCTGCCTTGCAAACCTTCCGCTTGATTACAAATCGTATAAGGAAATTCAGGATTTGAGCAACAACCTGAATGATCTGGTGATTGAACTGAATACAATTACCCTTGAGGACAGCCTTCAGAAAGTTGCAAAAATGAGTGAAAAAGACCGCAATAAACTTATCGACGATATTATTGCCGATTTAATTGAGGAAGAAAATCGCCAACGTGAACTCGAGCAGGAACAACAGATGAATTCAATGCTGTTCGATCAACGCAGAGACGGATACCAGAATAATGTTTCAGCTCCGTCGGGAGGTAAATGGTATTTCTATAACCCCTCGCAATTAAGCTTCGGACGTAATGAGTTTGTTAAAAAATGGGGAAACCGCAAAAACGAAGATCACTGGAGACGAAAAAACAAAAGTGTAGTGAGCTTCGACAATGAAACTGCATCTACAGATAGCCTTACCTCCGACACGCTTAACACTAGAAAAGTTAGCGACAATAAAAAACGCGAATATTACCTTCAGGATCTGCCATTAACCGATTCTCTGATTGCAAGTTCAAATTCGCGCATCATGGATGCGTTCTATAATGCCGGCAGAATTTATAAAGAACAGTTCGAAGATTTCGATCAGTCGATATTTTGCTTCAATGAACTGAACCGCAGGTTTCCGAATAATATCTACCTGCTGACATCGTACTACAATTTATACCTTCTGCATAAAATTAAGGGAAATGCTTCTGAAATGGAGACTTATCGAAACCTTATCATCACAAAATTTCCAACTTCGCATTATGCCAATCTGCTTCAAAACCCGAACTATGTAAATGAGCTAAAAGCAAAGCGGGAGTCAGATATAGCACTGTATATGAACACGTATGATGCATATGTGCAGGGCAAATGTCAATTGGTTAACACCAATACCAACAAGTATTTTTCGGGGAAAACCGAGAAAGACCTTGAAGCCAGATTTCGCTTTATTTCCGCACTTTGCGTTGGCAAAACAATGGATGAAATGAGTTTTAAGAAAGCGCTGGTTGATTTTATCGGCGATTACCCGAACGATGAACTTGCCCGCACTGCGCAGGACATTCTCTCCTATTTTGGTTCAGCAAACATTGAAGAATTGCGCAAAGAGCTGGCAGCAAGACCTTCTATAGTAAATGATGACGCAAACCTGATTTTTAATACCAATACTTCCGATTCCCTAATTGCAGCCGAAGCTGTTTTTAAAAATAATGAGAGTGTTCCGCATTACTATATAATACTTGCCAATGCCGATCAGATTGATATTAATCGCCTGAGCTTTGAAGTAAGGAATTTCAATATTTTCACCTTCAGCCTTAAGAACTTCACGGTGATGAACATGCTTTTCGATGATAAGTATCAGATGGTAATTGTAAAAACTTTCGACAATAAAAGGCAATCGCTTAATTATATGAAGATTATTAAAAACAATCCCGATGTCTTTGGCCGAATCGAAAGCAACGATTATAAGCAATTTACCATCTCTGAAGAAAACTATCAGGCTCTGAAAAAAGTTAAAAATATCAACTTATATCTTGACTTTTTCGAAACCAACTATGTAAATCCTTAAAACCCGGTTTACGTATTGATTTATTTTTACTCTGACAATAATTTAACTAAAAAATGAAGAAAATCAGCATATTATGGGTTGATGATGAAATCGACCTGCTTCGCCCGCACATTCTTTTCCTTCAGCAAAAAGGCTATGAACTCGAAACGGCCAACAACGGTTACGATGCCATTGAAATGGTAAAGAAAAAAGAATACGATATCTTTTTTATTGACGAGAATATGCCCGGACTAAATGGCATTGAAACGTTAAAAGTCATAAAAGAAATTCAGCCATTGGTTCCCGTAATTATGATTACCAAAAGCGAAGAAGAAAACATAATGGATGATGCAATTGGGTCGAAAATAAATGATTACCTGATAAAGCCCGTTAACCCGAATCAGATTCTACTCTCGATAAAAAAGAACATCGACCACCGCAGGTTGATTGCCCAAAAAACAAATTCAGAATATCAGATGGCTTTTTCGAAATTGGGAATGGAAATCAACGACTCTCTAACCCATCAGGACTGGATAAATGTGTACAAGAAGCTCGTTTACTGGGAGCTGGAACTGTCGCAATCTGCCGAATCGGCAATGGATGAGGTATTACAAATGCAAAAAAATGAAGCCAACAGTGCCTTTACAAAATATATTAAAAAGAATTACGCTTCCTGGTTCGGATCCAGTTCGGGCAATAAGCCAATTCTTTCGCCCAGTCTGCTGAAAGAAAAAGTATTCCCTCAGGTTTCATCCGGTAAAAAAACTTTTCTACTGGTTATCGACAATCTCCGTTTCGATCAATGGAAAGTAATTCAACCTGAATTAAATGAGTTTTATAAAACCGAAACAGAGGATATGTACTATTCTATCCTTCCCACATCAACTCAATATGCACGCAATTCGCTATTCAGTGGATTGATGCCTTCGGAAATAGACAGACTGTACCCTGAGCTTTGGAAAAACGACGAAGAAGAAGGCGGTAAAAACCTTTATGAAGAAGATATGCTAAAAAAACTGGTGCGCAAGTACAACATATCCGACAATCTGTTTTTTGAAAAAATTAATGATATTAAAAATTTAAGAAAAGTAAACGAAAGAGTGCGTGAAATTGTTGACACTTCCCATTTCATGGTTATGATCGTAAATTTTGTGGATTATTTTTCTCATGCAGTTACCGACCAAAAAATGATAAAGGAGCTGGTTGGCAACGAAACCGCTTACCGTTCGATTACTCAATCCTGGTTTAAGCACTCCCCATTGCTTGAATTGTTGCGTTCATTATCGGAACTGGGGGTAAATCTGGTAATAACTACCGATCATGGAACAATTAAAGTGCAGAATGCAATAAAAGTTATCGGAGAGCGCAATACAACAACAAATTTGAGGTACAAACAGGGGCGCAATCTGAACTACAACCCGAAAGAAGTGTTTGAAGTGCTGAAACCTGAATCAATTTATCTTCCAAGAACCAACCTGAGTTCATCGTATATCTTTGCAACCGGTAACGATTTTTTCGCGTATCATAATAACTTTAATCACTTTGTTAAATACTATCGCGACAGTTTTCAACACGGAGGCGTGTCGCTCGAAGAAATGTTGATCCCTGTTATTCACTTAAGTCCTCGCAAATAAAATGCCTGTTATCAGAATAAAATCAATCGCTGGTGTTGAAAAAGCTGCAAAACAGTTCTTGGAACTAACCAAAACCAACCGAATCGTTGCTTTTACCGGTGAAATGGGCGCAGGAAAAACCACATTTATAAAAGCATTATGTAAACTTCTTGGTGTTGAGAACATGGTAAACAGCCCTAGTTTTCCGATTGTAAATGAATATAAAACCGATGCCAAAGTCTTAATATATCATTTCGATTTTTACAGAATTAAAAATACCGTTGAATTGCTCGATATTGGAATTGAAGAGTATTTTTCGGGAAAAGCAAAAATTTTTATCGAATGGCCCGAAAAAGCGCTTGAATTATTACCGCCGGAAACAATAATGGTAAAAATTATCATTGACAAAGATGATAGCAGAACCCTAGAATGGTAAATTTAGTTTGCGGAATAATTGCGGGAGATTTTTTTCGCGGTATTCCTCAACAAAAAAGCCTAACATTTCAGCAGTGCGACAATTAGCTCTTGAGTCATCAATGAAAAGAGTTTCAGAAGGATCGATGCCTGTAATATTAATCATATAATTGAAGATACCTTTATCGGGTTTTCGCAGCCCGATTTCGTGAGAGAAAAAAGCCTTTTCTACCAAAGATTCCAGATTTTGTATATCATGGTATTTATTCAGGTTCTCGGTGTAATATTCATAGTGTATTCTATTAGTATTGCTCAGGATAAATGTACGATATTTATTCCGCGCCCTTTTCAATAACTCAAGATTCTCCTGTGGAAAATCGAGAATCAAGGCATTCCACGCATCGATAATTATGCTGTCATGCAAATTGGTGTTTGTAATGATTCTTACTTTTTCGCAAAATGCACCGGCATTTGTTCTTCCGGTTTCCAGATCATCGAACAGCTCGGTTTGCAGCGACAAGGTATATAATTTGTCGAAGTTTGGTATTCCAAGTTTCGAGAACTCTTTCACCGATAATTCCGGATTTATGTTCAGAATTACATTCCCCAGATCGAATACCACATTTTTTATTAGCATCGGTTTTATAAAATATTTTCAAAGTAAATGAAATTTCCACGTTTGGCTTAGTTCTTAATAACAATAAATATCAAAGTAAATTGCATAATTAAATGCAACATTCCGCTATATGAAACACCGGTGCATACCACGAGGAAAATTTTCAATCATCTGAATTGCAATGATAAGGTCTTTTGTTGAAAAATCAATTCTTGGGAACCTACAAAAAAGCATTCAAAATTTATAGTTACGCTTAATTTGAATATTAGTAAAAAAAAATATAATATTGCACTCTGAATTTGAAGAGCAGATTCAGGTCCCATAGCTCAGTTGGTTAGAGCACCTGACTCATAATCAGGGGGTCCTAGGTTCAAGCCCTAGTGGGACCACAAAACCGGAGCAGCCGGTACATTTTTTTGAAACTCTGGGTCCCATAGCTTAGCTGGTAGAGCACCTGACTCTTAATCAGGGGGTCGAAGGTTCGAACCCTTCTGGGATCACTTTTATCAAGATTACCAAATATTCTTTCTTTTTTTTTTACAATCTGCCAGAAAGAACATTTTTGCATAATTTTTGTTATAATTTGGTAAATAAAACGCATTATGAGAAAACTATACACGCTTATTGTTATAATACTGCTATTTGGATCCTTACCAAAACTAACTTTTTCGCAGGCATACACAAATCTGGATTTTGAGGTATGGACCACTTCAATTATTGGGGATAGCCCTACCGGATGGGTTACGTTAAACGCAACCAAAGAAACCTCGGATGTTTATTCGGGAAACTATGCCTTACGCCTTGAGACGAAAAACTCTATTATGGGGCTTCAACCCGGATTAGCAACTATTGGAGTAATGCAAGGCTTAAATGTTATTCCAGGAGAGCCTTATACCGGGGTACCACAAACCATAAGCGGATATATAAAATATAATCTGGCGGAGGGAGATACTGCGCTTTTTTACATCCGGCTTACAAACAATGCAGAAATTATTGCTTCTGCCGATACCATGTTTGCCGGAGTGAATACCGAATGGACCTTTTTCAGCTTACAGATCAACTGGTATACATGGGGAGTACCCGACAGTATTCAGATGGGAATTACCTCAGGAGGCAACAGTAGCCTCATTGGCTACAATATTGGAACATTAACAGCAGGCAGTTGGCTACTGGCAGACGCCTTTTCTCTTTCGAATTCCGTTGCCATTGAAAAAACTAACGCTTTGGATAACAACATTGCCATATATCCCAATCCATCGAAGGGTACAGTTTATATAACCAACGCAAAAAACTCGGACATAGTAGTTTATAACATGATAGGGAAACGGGTAATGAGTGTGAATAACTTCAATTCAGATCGATTGAATATTTCGAGTTTACCCAACGGGAACTATGTATTCCAGGTTCTTAAAAACAACGCCGTGACTACTCAAAAAATCATTCTATCAAAATAAAATAATGAAAAGAATTGCAGTTATTCTATCGGGTTGCGGACAACTTGACGGCAGCGAAATTCATGAGGCTACACTAAGTTTGTATGCATTGTCGAAGCATGGGTTTGATTACCATTGCTTTGCCCCTGACATCGATCAGTACCATGTTATTAATCATTTCACACGCGAAGTTGTTCCGGAGAAAAGGAATGTTCTTATTGAATCAGCCAGAATCGCCAGAGGCAATATTAAACCACTTAGCGATTACAATGCATCGAACTTCGACGGGCTTCTCTTACCCGGGGGGTATGGGGCAGCAAAAAACCTTTGTTCATATGCGGTAGAAGGAGAGAATTTTTCGGTGAACAGCCAAGTAGAAAATGCTCTATTACAAACATACAAGGCCGGAAAACCTATTGTTGCACTATGCATTGCTCCTGTAATTATTGCAAAAGTTCTAAAGGCTGATGTTACCATTGGCACCGATGCGGTTACATCCGGGCATATCATGCATGTTGGAGGAAAAAACAAACCCTGCAATGCCACCGGGTATTACTACGATACTGATAAAAACATAATCACTACTCCCTGCTATATGGAGGCAAAAAGCATTGCCGAAGTTGGGGCAGGTATAGAAAACGCTGTACTGAAGCTGAAAGAAATAACTTCGGTTTGAACATTGTAAAAAAAAAGCGGTTATACATAAAATTAAAAATGAAGAGCTTAATTAAAAAGTACTATCTCTTGGTATTGTTTACCATTATTGGAGCCACCGGCGGATTTCTGTACTGGAAATTTGTTGGTTGCGCTTCCGGCGCATGCCCTATTAAATCGTTGTGGTATTTGAGTACTTTATACGGCTCAATATTTGGCTTTCTTATCGGAAGCCTCCTTTCCACTTCTATAAAAAAATCTCAAAAATGAAAAATTTAAAACTGGCACTTATTTTATTTGTTTCTCTGTCATTAATAAATTGTACGGGGTCAGCAAAGCAGGAAGACTCCGATAATGTGGTCGTGCTGCAAAGTGAATCAGATTTCGACAAAATAATTTCAGGTTCAACAACAGTAATCGTTGACTTCTATGCTGACTGGTGCAGACCCTGTAAAATGCAAGGCCCGATTTTGCAGGAAATTGCTTCTGAAATGAACGGGAAAATTATTGTGCTTAAAGTTAATGTAGATAAGTTTCCGGACATTGCACGGCGTTATCAGGTTACAGGTATTCCATCGCTTATTATGTTTAATAAGGGAGAACACGTATGGGATGCCGTTGGACTGCAGGAAAAGGAAACGATAATCAGCGCCTATAAATTGAATACCTAAAAACCGAAGGTGATATACATTTAAAACCTTGCATTAATAATGCGAATTTATTAATGTTATATCTATAGCAACATATAACTTTTTAACCAAATTATATTTCAACTATTCAGTATTTTTATAACTTTACGAGTTAATTAACTGTTGAGTTGGGATGAGAATAGCTTTGTTGATATTTTTTTGCTTAGCATCGTTGTTGACTTTTTCTCAAAACTCCTTATTACCGGAAGATGTAAGCACTATAAAAACAGGATTCGATAATTCGAAACCTGCCGACAGGGCGTTGCTGAATGCGGTAAGCGGCAACAGTATTATTAAGCTCGCTACTGTACGAAGTATTACCGGTAAAGAGCAGCATCAGTTTTCGGATAAAGTGGTTGTTAAAGGGATTACCGACCAGAAAAGCAGCGGAAGGTGTTGGATGTTTACAGGTTTGAACACATTGCGCCCGCAAATAATTGAAGCCCATTCCCTTCAGAATTTCGAGTTTTCCACCAACTATCTTTTCTTTTGGGACCAACTCGAAAAAGCAAATATGTTTCTGGAAGGCATAATTGCAACAGCAGGACTCCCCCTGAACGACCGCAAGGTTGAGTGGCTATTAAAAGAACCTATTGGCGATGGAGGAGTTTGGAATTCATGGGCTAACCTGATTGTTAAATATGGAGTGGTACCAAAACACGTTATGCCTGAAACCTACCATTCAGAAAACACAGCCCAGTTAAATCAGTTTTTAAAACGTAAGCTGCGTGAGCAGGCATTGATGCTGCGTGATGAATGCAATTCTGGGAATAGTGAAGAACAGCTGCATGCACTCAAACTGGAAATGCTTAAAGAAATATATCGCATCTTAGTGCTATGTCTGGGAGAGCCTCCTGAAAAATTTGAATACGGGTTCCCCGATAAAAACGGGAAAGTTAAAGAAATGGTTGAATATACTCCGTTGTCGTTTTTCCAGAAAAATTTTAAAGAATTTGATTTAACCAATTTTGTGATGCTCATGAATGACCCTACACGTGAGTTTTACAAGCTATACGAAATTGAATCAGACAAAAATGTGGTAGAAGGTATTTCGTGGAGATATATAAATCTTCCTGCTGACGAAATAAAGAAGTTTGCCATATTAAGTATAAAAGATAATACACCCATGTATGCTTCATGTGATGTGGGTAAATTCAGGAATAACGATGACGGCACCCTTGATCTTAATAATTATGATTTTGAATCTTTGCTTGGAGTACCGTTTAGTATGAGCAAAAAGGAAAGAATTGAAAGCTATGATAGTGGATCGAGCCACGCAATGCTTCTTATAGCTGTTGATATTAATAGGGATGGCAATCCGATAAAATGGCAGTTCGAAAACAGCTGGGGAGCATCTTCTGGCTATAATGGATACCTTAGCTTTACGGATGCATGGTTTTCGGAGTATCTTTTCAGGCTGGTTGTCAATAAAAAATATGTCGGTAATGATGTGCTTGAAGTGCTTAAGCAAGAACCCATTATTCTTCCACCATGGGATCCGATGTTTTCTCAAGACGAATAAAAAAATATGTGCGGAATAACAG
Organism: Bacteroidales bacterium; assembly: GCA_017994175.1. Classification (GTDB taxonomy): domain Bacteria; phylum Bacteroidota; class Bacteroidia; order Bacteroidales; family ML635J-15; genus JAGOEF01. The sequence continues at coordinate 70,316 of JAGOLH010000001.1, forward strand.
GTATATATGCATTTAATAAAAGTGGAACCGATAAATTCAGGTTTGTTGATGCTGCTGTTAAAACCCTTAGCAAAAGGGGTCCTGACGGATATGGGACATATCAGGGTAATAATGTCCGTCTTGGTCATACGCGGCTTTCAATAATCGACACATCCGATGCAGGTTCTCAACCTTTTACCGACCCGACTGGGAGATATACCCTTATTTACAACGGTGAATTTTATAATTATAAAGAATTCCGCCACCAATACGAAAAAGAGGGAATTCATTTCCGAAGTACATCCGACACAGAAGTCCTGCTTTATCTCCTTATTAAGGAAGGAAAAGAAGGACTTAAAAAACTTAACGGATGCTTTTCGATTGCATTTTACGACAACGATAAAGAAGAACTCCTGCTTGCACGCGATAGAATGGGAATCAACCCGTTACTGTATTATCTCGACAAAAATGTATTGATTTTTGGCTCTGAAATGAAATCGATTCTTGCGTATAATATAGAAAAGAACATTGACTCATCATCGTTATATGCCTACTTCCAGCTTAATTATATTCCGGGGGAAAAAAGTATCTTTCAAAATGTGTTTCGCTTAACTCCCGGGGCATATCTTGAGGTCAGTAAAAACAGCGTGAATAAAGAAAGATTCTACCAGATTCCCAATTCAGGGAAGCTTGATATTAGCTTAAATGAAGCAGAAAGTCATCTGATTTCCTTGCTCGATGCATCGGTACAGCGCCGATTAGTTGCAGACGTTCCTCTCGGGTCGTTCCTCAGCGGAGGCATTGATTCATCGATAATTGTAGCATTGGCAAGCCGGCATACATCGCACCTGAACACATTCTCGATAGGTTACAGCGATGAACCATTCTTTGACGAAACAAATTATGCAGAACTTGTAGCTAAAAAATTCAACACAAACCATACGGTTTTCAAGCTTTCGAACGATGATTTGCTACATCAGTTACCGGAAGTACTCGATTATCTTGACGAACCCTTTGCCGACAGTTCAGCCATTGCGGTGCATGTTTTAAGCATGCATACGCGCAAAACAGCAACTGTTGCATTATCGGGTGATGGTGCCGACGAAATGTTTGCAGGCTACAACAAACACCTGGCGCATTTTAAGCTAATACACCCCTCGGCAAAAGAGCATCTTGCATTGTACTTTTCATGGCTTTGGAGCAACCTGCCTCAGTCGAGAAACACAAAATACAGCAACTTATTCCGACAACTCGACAAATTTTGCCAGGGAGCTAAATTGACAGCAAAGGAAAGATATTGGAATTGGGCCGGCATTACACAGGAAAATCAGATTCATTTTTTATTGAAGGATACTTTCCTAAATAAAACTGGAGGTAAAGCAAGAAAAGAAGAAATGCTTCAGTATTTTGAAGGTAAAAGCGAAATGCGTGAGATATTGTATACGGATATGCATATGGTACTGCAAAACGATATGCTTACCAAAGTTGATTTAATGTCGATGGCAAATAGCCTTGAGGTTAGGGTACCCTTCCTCGACCACACTGTCGTTGACTTTGCATTTCAACTACCTGATGCTTATAAAATTAACTTATCTCATAAAAAAATAATTTTACAGGAAGCTTTCAGAAGCATGCTGCCGGCAGAGCTTTATCACCGACCGAAACATGGTTTTGAGGTTCCGCTTCTGAAATGGTTCCGCAATGAACTTTGGAGTATGATTGACAACGACTTGTTATCGGAGAGGTTTGTAACTGAGCAAAATGTATTCAAGTACGAAGCAATCGAAAAACTTAAAGATAAGCTTACAAGTAATAATCCGGGTGATTCGCAGGCTCAGATTTGGGCTCTGCTTGTATTCCAGAACTGGTGGAAAAAATATTATGTTTAAATTATGACAAAAGTTCTACGTATTATTAACAGATTTAATCTTGGCGGGCCAACATACAACGTTGCATATCTCAGCAAATATATGGAGCCTGAATTTGAGACCCTGCTTGTGGGAGGTGCCATTGATGAAAGTGAGGCAAGTTCCGATTATATAATAAAAAAACTTGGACTTAACCCGGTGGTAATCCCTGAAATGAAGCGAGAAATCAACGGGAAACTTGATTTAATTGCTTATCGAAAGATAAAAAAACTTATCAAAGAATTTAAACCAGACATTGTTCATACCCATGCTTCAAAAGCCGGATTTCTGGGCAGGTATGCTGCAATTAATTGCAATGTACCTATTATAATTCACACATTTCACGGGCATATATTTCATTCGTATTTTAACCGCTATAAGACAATGATTTTCAAAGGCCTTGAGCGGAATTTAGCCAGAAAAACCTCAGCAATCATTGCGATAAGCAATCTTCAGCTCCAGGAACTTTGTTACGAACACCGCATTGCCCCTTACGATAAATTCAGAGTAATTCCTCTGGGATTCGACCTGGAAAGATTTCAGGATTCCTACAGTCTTAAGCGGGAATCATTCAGAAAAGAATATAATCTCGATGATGATGAGGTTGCCGTTTCAATTATAGGGCGCCTGGTTCCTGTAAAAAACCACCCATTGTTTATAAATGCTCTGGCCAAAGCAAAGAAAAATTCTGCTATAAAACTTCGCGCTTTTATTGTGGGGGATGGCAATCTTATCGGCGATTTACAAGGTCTTGCAAATCAATTGGGACTTAGTTGCACAACCATTGAAAACAAAAAACAAAAAGCAGATATTACTTTTACTTCGTGGATCAAAGATGCAGACTATGTTTTTGCAGGCTCCGACATTGTTGCTTTAACTTCTTACAATGAAGGGACACCGGTATCACTCATCGAAGCCCAGGCAACCAACAAACCTATTGTCAGTACAAAAGTTGGAGGCATCGAAGATGTGGTTATAAGCGGTACAACTGCATTGCTCAGCGAAAACGACAATCTGGATGCTTTTGCCGATAATCTTACTTTACTTGTCAACAACAAGGAACTTAGGGAAGATATGTCGCGTGCTGGCTATGAGTTTGTAAAAAACAAATTTCATTACACTCGGCTTGTAGCTGATATGAAAGACTTGTATAATCAATTACTCAAATAGCTTGGTTGTATTTTACAATTATTTTTTTAATTTTGAAAAATATTCAAATCATTGCAAAATGCAATTACGATTGATCAGCATATTCTTTACTGCAGCAGTCCTGATGTCGTTAAGTTCCTGCAAAATATTGCGGCCAACAGAGATGTTCAAGGAAAACAAAGACTACCCCATATCGGAATTCAAGCCATCTGAAAAAGAGTATCGAATCAAACCTTTTGATATTTTATCGATTAGAATTACCACCAACGATGGGTATTCACTTATTGGAGTGGGCGGAGGAACGCAAGCAGGAACCCAAAGTGATTACAGAATGCTTCAAAGTGGATTGGAGTACCTTGTTGAATACGATGGACTGGTAAAGCTACCGACACTGGGTAGAACCAATATGGCCGGGTTCACGATCAGGGAAGCTGAACAGGAACTCGAAACCATGTATTCTGAATATTATCAGAATCCATTTGTTTTAATTGATGTTACCAACCGAAAAGTATTTGTTTTTTACGACGGTGGCACCCGGGCTCATACGATAACCATTCCAAAGGAAAATATTACCTTGGTTGAAGCGATAAGTCGACTGGGAGGACTGACTGATATAAGCAGAGCCTATAGAATAAAACTTATCAGAGGCGATATCACTAACAACCCGGAAGTGTACTACTGGAACCTTTCCACTTTAGACGAACTTAAGGAAACAAACCTTCTTCTTCAGGCAAATGATGTAATATACATTGATAGCAAACCACAATATGTTACCAAAATCCTGAAAGAAATCGCCCCTTATCTTACATTAGCCACCACAGCACTTTCGGTTTACGGTATTTTCTTTAAAAAGTAATTACAGCAATGAAGAGAGCAAAAATTCCTGTATTTAACCAAAGCTTCGATGTAAGAGTATTCATCAGAATTTTCTTCATGAGCCTGTGGTTGGTTGTTCTCATCCTGATTGCATCAGTTCTTGCTGGCTTTCTTTATTACAGGTACACTCTACCGATATATGAAACACGGTCAATCATTCAGGTCAAGGAAGAAAACAAAACCAATCAGTTCTTAAAGCTTGACAACGAGGTATCGCAAAGCGATCTTACATCGGTAACAGAGCTTATTCAATCAAAGACGTTTTTAAGGGAATGCTTCACGGAGTTGCCACTGGATATTAGTTATTTTAAAAAGGGAACGTTTATCTCAAGTGAGATATATAAGCAGTCTCCTTTCACCGTATATGTCAACATTAATAACCCTGTTATTTACAACACGAGAATCAATATCAATTTTATTAAGGATAAATATCAGCTGCGTTATAAAATAGGAAACGAAGACTATGAATATATTCTGTCACCTGAAGACTGGCACCCTATTTTTGGCGGCGAAATATTCATTCACTACGATTCGCCAAAAACTATCAGGATTGAACAAGAATCAGACGCTAAATCGAAATACTTTTTTGTAATTAACAATCCGGGCACTTTTTTGCAAAAAATATCTGCCAACCTTATTGTCAGGGTTCAGAATGATGCCGCCAGAACTATACTGATTATGTATAGTGATAACAATGCACTTAAAGCTGCTGAAATTACCAATACTATTGCAGAAAAGTTTCTTGAATACGATTTAAGCCGGAAAAAAGAAAGTGCAACAAATGTGATAAAATACATCGACCAGCAGTTAGAAACTATTTATAAAGAGCTTGATCAAACCGAAAAAGACCTGAGTGATTTTAAACGGGAAAACAAAATCCCCCCCGGGCTGGATCAATATGGCACCAATAAAGTTACCATGTACACATCGAAAGTCTCGGAACTGGAAGACCTTCAAATTGACATTGAACTTGAAATTGCAACCCTTGAAAAAGTAAAAAAAGACATATCCAATAATCCGAAACTTAACATTTATGAGTTGATGGCCTTGGTTACTGGCTCAAACTCTGAAAGATTTTTAACATCCCTGTTAAGCACCCTGCAATCGTTGATTGAAGAGAAAGAAGAACTGATGTTCGATATCACCGGGAATAATTTCAGAATTAAAAAAATTGACGAGCAGATTGAGTCGAAAAAACAAATAATTATTGATTTCATAAATAGTGCAATCCTTAGGCTCGAACAACAGAAGATTCAATATCAGGCTTCGATCAGCGAACTTGAATCGGGCATGTTCTCAGATACATCGTACAAGGAAATTGAATTTACAAAACTCAACCGATTGTATGGCATCAACGAAAGCTTTTACTATGAAATGATCCGCACTAAGGCTGAATACATGATATCTCAGGCAGGACTTGTTTCGAACAATATCATTCTCGAAAAAGCATCGGTTCCCAGAACTCAAAAGTCGCCCATTCTTACCACCATTATGCTTCTTTCGATACTGATCGGCTTGTTCGTTATTATAGCCATACTTTTGGTAAGATATCTGCTATACAATAAAATTACCACTGTCGACGACATTAATAGTTTTAGCGATATTCCTGTTATCGGTGGTGTTCCGGTTCATAAATCAAAATCCGATGTATCGCAGCTAATTATTCACAACCATCCTAAATCGATGCTTGCAGAAGCTTTCCGCAATATACGGGCAAGCCTGGAATTCATGAGTACAACGAAAAATAGCAAGATAATTACTATTTCATCGACAATTTCCGGTGAGGGTAAAACATTTGTTGCTATAAATCTGGGTGCAATAATTGCCATGGCTGGATATAAAGTAGTTTTGTGTGATTTTGACCTTAGAAAGCCACGATTCCACAAGAGCTTTGAGACTGATAACCTAAAGGGTATAAGTACTATATTGATTGAACGACATACTTTTCAGGAATGTATTCATACTACTGAGATTGATAATCTTCACTTCATCACTTCGGGCCCTGTACCACCAAATCCGGGTGAAATTATTCTTAATCCAAGTTATAAAAAGCTATTCGAAGACCTGAAGAACGAATACGATTTTGTAATTATCGACACCCCTCCTATTGGGATTGTTACCGATGCAATGACATCGTACCAGATGGCCGATTTTCCGATTTACATAACGAGATCTGCAGTTTCTCCAAAAGCTTTCATCGAACATATCAATGAATTTGCTGAATCGTCGAAGTTAAAGAACCTGAGCATAATTCTGAACGGAATTCAAGGTGGCGATAGTAAATACGGATACGGTTATAAATACGGGTACGGATACCGTTATGGGTATAACCGCTATGGTTATGGATATGGTTACGGATATACCGATTACGTGAAACAAAACAATTACTATTCGAAAGATGACGAACCTAAGGTTTCGCTGCTGAAAATACTGATTCAATTAATACGTTTTAAGAAAACCTTGTAAGGGATATGGCTAGTAATTACTTTTTTTTTATTGTTCTGATAATTTCAATAATTGCAGGCTTGTTCCTCAATAGGTTTTTTCTTCACCGAAAACCCAAGTTTCTTGTAAAAAAGGCAAATAACTCTGCCATTCGTTGGAGCAGCCAATCGAAACCGATTTTTGGAGGCATTACATTTTATTGCTTGTTTGTGTTGGGTATGATAGCCTTCCTCTTTGTTTATGGCGTTGAAGCTGCTGCAACAAAAGAATATCTAAGCCTTTTTATTGCAGTAACAATTTCATTTTTCATGGGGTTTGCCGACGATATAATTAATACGAATCCTCTTTTCAAATTTATTGTACAATTGCTGGTAGGGGTAATTTTTATTTTTAGTGATATTTATATTAAAATATCACCCATCGATGCAATTAATTACACTATAACCATATTGTGGGTTGTTGGCATTATGAATTCTATCAACATGCTCGACAATATGGATGCCATCACTACAATGACTTCATTCAGTATAGTTGGCAGTAGCGTTTTGTATGCTCTATTTAGTAATGCCTCTTTGTCAGGGCTTCAGGTATTTATATCCGTTGTTCTTTCTGGGGCATTAATAAGCTTTGTTTATTTTAACTGGCATCCTTCCAAAATGTATATGGGCGATAATGGGAGTCAAATACTGGGCGTATTTCTTGCATTTATTGGCATTACGGTTTTCTGGAATGGTGTTGATGTGGAAGAGTATTCGTATGCTTACAATTCTAAACAGGTTATTGCCGTAGCACTCGCATTTATTGTTCCTTTAACCGATACTACAACGGTTACCATAAATCGTCTATTGAGAAAAAAGTCACCATTCGTGGGAGGACGCGATCATACAACCCACCATTTATCGTATCTCGGCATAAGCGAAAGAGGGATTGCGTTAATATTGTTTTCATTGAATTGCATAGGATTACTCATGGCTTATTACGCTCTGAATGTCGAAATATGGTCTAATAAGCAGTTTTGGATATTGTCCATATATCCAATTGGTGTATTTATTACTTTATACAGTATTACCAAAATTTCAAAGCCAAAAAAGTAGGTATGCCAGTTAAAAAAAACATTATTAAAATTCCCATCCTGATTATTGCAGGTATACTGATAGGCATGATTATCAGCAACCTGTTCATCTTCAGTAGCAAAACCGAAGAGAAAACCCGTGATATTTTTAATTTCCAGGATAGTTTATTTCAATATTCTGTAATATCACCCGAAATACCCGATTCGGTTTTCTTTGCAGGTGAAAGAGTCCCCCTTGAGTATTTTGATGTTTATGAAAGCCTTGATATGGAGATGCTCATAAACACCTACCGGCATTCCTCCACCATTCTGTATATTAAAAGGGCTGAGCGATACTTCCCAATAATTGAAGAAATACTCAGGCAAAACGGCATTCCCGACGACTTCAAATATTTATGTGTTGCAGAAAGCGGATTGAGTAACGCAATCAGTCCATCTCAAGCGGTAGGTTTCTGGCAATTCCTGAAAGCAACGGCTCAGGAATATAAAATGGAGGTAAACAACAATGTTGATGAAAGGTATAATGTAATTGCTTCAACTCAGGCTGCCTGCAATTATTTAAAAGCCGCTTACCGCATTTTCAACAGTTGGTCACTGGCCGCGGTTTCCTACAACATGGGTATGGGCGGGCTGTCGCAGCGCATAAAGCATCAGAAAGTAAACACATACTGGGATTTATATCTACATGAAGAGCCTGCCCGCTATGTATATCGTATTATCAGTTTAAAACTTATCATGGAAAATCCTGAGAGATACGGGTTTTATATGAAAGATACGGACAAATACTCTCCTATAAGTACTCGCGAGGTAATTGTTGACACATCGATAAATCGATTGCAGGAATTTGCTTTTTCGCAAGGAATTAATTATAAAATGCTGAAAGTTTTTAATCCATGGCTTCGCGACACCCTTTTGGTAAATCGGTCCGGAAAAAAATACACAATAGTGATTCCGGAAAATGGCGCACGAATAATAGCCAGGTAAATTATTAAAGGGGTAACAGTTTTTAAATCAAACGATTGCAAGAAGGGTATGACAGAAACTGAAAGCATAGAAATCTTTGGGGCGAAAGTCCATAATCTTAATAACATCGACTTACAAATACCCAGAAATAAACTGGTGGTTATAACCGGTTTAAGCGGTAGTGGGAAATCGTCGCTTGCATTTGATACTATATATGCTGAAGGGCAACGCAGGTACCTGGAGACATTTTCGGCATACGCCCGCCAATTTATTGGTAATCTGGAAAGACCCGAAGTAGATAAAATCACCGGATTAAGCCCTGTAATATCAATTGAGCAAAAGACAACCGTTAAAAACCCTCGGTCAACTGTTGGAACAATAACTGAGATATACGATTATCTCAGGCTATTGTATGCGCGTGCATCAATAGCATATTCCTACAATACCGGTGAAGAAATGGTTCGCTATACCGATGAACAAATTATACAGAATATAATTCACTCCTATTCAGGTAAACCGGTATATGTTCTGGCACCGCTTGTTGATGGAAGAAAAGGGCATTATCGTGAATTATTTGAATCGCTTCGCAAAAAAGGCTTCCTAAATGCCCGTATTGATGGAAAAGTTCAGGAGATAAGTCATTCATTAAAACTTGAGCGATATAAATCGCATTTCATAGAATTGGTTATCGACAAGCTGATACCGGACAACAAAGACCATAAGCGATTGAAATCATCCATAGAAACCGCAATGAAATTTGGCAAAGGTATTATCATGATACTTGAAAAAGATGGAACCGATGCCCGGTATTTCAGCAAGTTTTTGATGTGCCCTACAACCGGAGTTTCTTACAATGAACCTGCACCGCACAACTTCTCATTCAATTCCCCATTAGGGGCATGTCCGAATTGCAACGGTTTGGGGTGGTTGCCTGATATCGACATTAATAAAATAATTCCGGATGAAAATAAAAGCATCAGTGACGGTGCTATTGTTCCATTGGGGAAATATAAAAATATGTTTTCATTTTGGATTATCGAAGCTATTTGCGATAAATTCAAATGTTCAATACAAACACCGGTTTCGGAGCTGCCCGATGCCGTAATGAATATTATTCTGTACGGCTGCGAAGAACCCATTCACCTGAAAAACACACCTCTTGGTGCAAATCCAGGGTATGTAGTTCACTTTGAGGGAATAATAAACCAGCTAAGGAACAAGCAATCAGAAGATGATAGTAACAATAAAAACAATTCCGATTCTGAACAATACAACACGTATAAGGTGTGCCCGGTTTGTAATGGATTGCGGTTAAAAAAAGAATCATTACACTTCAGGATTTCAGGTAGAAACATTGCACAACTTGCTCAGATGGATGTTTCTGACTTGTACAACTGGTTTCTTGAATTACCGGCACAGCTAAATGCACGGCAAAAAAGCATCGCTTCAGAACTTATTAAGGAAATAAGCATCCGCCTGGATTTTTTACTAAAAGTTGGACTTGATTACCTTTCGCTTGACAGACCTACAAAGTCGTTATCGGGGGGTGAAACCCAACGAATCCGGCTTGCAACCCAAATTGGCTCCAGACTTATAAATGTGCTGTACATTCTTGATGAACCCAGCATTGGCCTGCATCATCGCGATAACCTGAAACTAATCGATTCACTTAAAGAACTGCGAAACAGAGGGAATTCAATAATAGTTGTAGAACACGACAAGGACATGATTATGTCGGCAGATTATATTGTTGATATCGGGCCTGCTGCTGGTAAAAACGGAGGAGATATAGTCTTTGCCGGAGAGCCACATGAAATGTTAGATTCAGGGAGTATTACCGCTGCCTATATTAACGGAACAAAAAAAATTGAAATCCCATCGAAACGTCGTAAGGGCAACGGGAAGTCACTTCAGATAATCGGTGCTACGGGTAATAATTTAAAAAACATTGACATTAGCCTTCCGCTTGGAATGATAATTTGTGTTACCGGTGTTTCCGGAAGCGGAAAATCGAGTATCATTCACGAAACCTTGTTTCCCGTTTTAAGTGGGCATTTTTATCGCTCCAAAACACAAGCCCTGCCTTGCACCGAAATCAAAGGCATCGAGAATATCGATAAGGTAATAGAAGTCGATCAGATGCCGATTGGGAAAACACCCCGCTCGAACCCTTCGACCTATACAGGATTGTTTTCAGATATCCGGAAACTTTATGAAAGTTTGCCTGAATCGAAAATTCGGGGCTACAAGCTAGGCCGTTTTTCATTCAATGTAAAAGGGGGAAGATGCGAAACGTGCCAGGGTGCCGGTGTAAAAATTATTGAAATGAACTTTCTTCCTGAAGTACATGTTCCCTGCGAAGTATGTAACGGGAAACGTTATAACAGAGAAACCCTTGAAGTAAAGTTTAAGGGGAAATCGATTGCGGATATTCTGGATATGACCATAGACAGGGCTGCTGATTTTTTCGAAAATATTCCTTTCATACAGCATAAACTCAAGATGCTTCAGGAAGTCGGATTAGGTTATATCTCACTCGGGCAGTCATCGACAACTTTATCGGGTGGTGAATCACAAAGGATAAAGCTCGCAACTGAGCTTATGAAAAAGGATACCGGGAAAACCCTGTACATTCTTGATGAGCCAACAACAGGTCTTCATTTCGAAGATATCAGGGTGCTGATGCATGTGCTACAAAAACTTGCCGATAAAGGGAACACACTGATTATTATTGAGCATAACATGGACGTTATTAAATGCGCAGACCATATTATTGACATGGGACCGGAAGGGGGTAACAAAGGTGGTCAAATAGTTGCAGAAGGCTCACCCGAAGAAATAGCTCTCCATAAAAACAGCTATACAGGGTATTTCCTGAAGTCGGAGTTGCTGTAGAACTCAATTCAAACATGGGCAACTTGGCTTTACCATTGATTTTCAGAATATTACACACAAGACATTTTTAAAACAAAAAATATTTTGGCAAAAGAATTTCTTCAGCGAATTTTATTGTGTTATTATTTTTTTTAATAAGTTTACCCACAGAATTAACTCAAGTTTTTGAACAAAAAAAAGTATAGCTATGGGTAAAGATTTTGATCCCTTCATGGACGATATGAAAGAATTCGAAGATGATGATTTCGACAGTATCGAAGAATTCGAAGAGGAAGATTTGGAAGGACTAAACGACGATACTGAATTTGGTGAATTCGACGACTTTGATGAAGACGAAGGTGAGGATTTTGATTTTGATGAGTTTGATGAGGACGATGATGAAGACCTCGATAACTTTGACGAAGACGACAATTAATCCACATTAGAAAAATATTATTTCGTGCGGGAGGCGTCGGTGCCCGTATATTACAACTATATTTTAAGAACATTGTACTTCAAAGGGAGTATTTAAACACAAGTGCATTTTAAAGCTTTTTTTCACCTGTATAATCATGACAATTGCAAAAACAATAGCATTTTGTACGTTGGGATGTAAGCTCAATTTTGCCGAAACCTCCTCAATATCACAGGAATTCGCAGCACTTGGTTTTAAAATCGTCGATTTTAAAAATTATGCTGATGTATATGTAATAAATTCGTGCACAGTTACCGCCACAGCAAACAAAAAAAGCAGAAATGCCATTCAGCGGGCTTACCATTTGAACCCAGCAGCAGTTATAGCAGTTACAGGCTGTTATGCCCAATTAAAAGCTGATGAAATAAAAAGGATACACAAGGATATCATTGTTGTTGGAAATTTTGAGAAAGACAACATTTCGGGTTTGGTACAACGAAAGTTAAATAATGAAATATCTGAACCATTGCAAATCTGTCACCCCGAACGGTTTATTCCCGCCTACAGTATTGGGAACAGAACACGTAGTTTTCTGAAAATACAGGATGGGTGCGACTATAAATGTTCATACTGCACCATTCCTTTAGCTAGGGGAAAAAGTCGAAACCAGTCGATTGAGAATACGGCAAAGCACGCAAGCATTCTGATAAAAAGCAATATCAACGAACTTGTTCTCACCGGTGTGAATATCGGAGATTTTGGAAAATCAACGAATGAACGATTTATCGATTTACTTAAACGGCTAGACAGTACAGAAGGGATGGTCCGGATTCGAATCGGGAGCATTGAACCCGACCTGCTTAGCGATGAGATTATTGCTTTTATGGCAGCATCGAAACATATTATGCCGCATTTTCATATTCCGCTGCAATCGGGGAGCAATACAATGCTGAGGTTGATGCGACGGCGATACACTACCGAAATATTTGCCGATAGAATCAGAACAATAAAGAAATACCTTCCGCTTTCGTTTGTTGGTTGTGATGTTATTGTTGGAATGAGGGGAGAATCGGAAAAGTATTTTGAAGACTCCTACACTTTTATCGAAAGCCAGGATATTTCATTTATACATGTTTTCAGCTATTCTGAAAGAGAACACACTGATGCACTTGCTATTAGCGGACCTGTGGGCTTTCCCGAAATTCAACGAAGGAGCAATCGTTTACATCAACTATCGGCATTGAAACACAAACAATTCTACCAGAAAAATATCGGGCAGCACCAGCATATACTTTGGGAATCCAGCAAAAAAAACATGCAAATGTTTGGTTTCACCGAAAACTACATAAAAGCAGAAATGCCTTACGAGGCTTGTAATATTAACACAATCACACATGTAGAACTTATTGGATTATCGGAATCCGGTAACATGAAAATCAGAACTCTATGAATTTGAATTTATCGTCAATTTGCACTGCAGTTGAATCAATAGCAGGCGAAGCAGCAAGTCTTATCCGAAATGAAAGGTCAAAGCTTCAGTCTTCGGAAATTGAGATTAAGGGGTTGAACGACCTTGTAACTTATATTGACAAATCATCGGAGCAATTTATTGTGGAATCGTTGAAGGACATTGTCCCAAATGCAGGTTACATAACAGAGGAGAATTCCATTAAGCCTGAAAAAGCCGACTATCAGTGGATAATTGACCCCCTTGACGGTACAACGAATTTCGTTCATGGCTTACAACCTTATGCTGTAAGTATTGCATTAATGTATCGCAGCACCACATTACTTGGAGTTGTGTATGAAATAACCGGCTCTGAATGTTACAGCGCAATAAAATCAAAAGGAGCTTTCATGAATTCGAAAAGAATTAAAGTATCCTCTACTTCAAATATCAAAAACAGCCTATATGTCACCGGCTTTCCCGTAAGCAATTTTAGCAGAAATAAAGAATACTTCAGGCTAATGGATTATCTTATCCAAAATAGCCACGGTGTGAGGAGATTGGGCTCAGCAGCAGCCGATCTTGCCTTTGTTGCTTGTGGAAGATTAGATGCTTTTTATGAATATGACCTTAAACCTTGGGATGTGGCAGGAGGAGCCATAATTGTTGAAGAAGCCGGAGGAAGAGTTGGCGATTTTTCGGGTTTACCCAATCACATTTTCGGCAAAGAAATAATAGCAAGTAATAGTTTGATATTTAGTGATTTGCAAAATATTATTGCCGACTTTATGCAACATAAAAAATAATGGCTATCTTGTGTAGTTAAAATTCATCAACTATGAAAAATTTGCTCTTGTGTATTATCGTTAGCATGCTTAGTTCTTCGCTATTTGCAAGTAATCTGGAAGCATATTTCATGTATTCAAGCTTCAATTCACCGGAAGGGCCGTATATTGATGCTTGTATAAGCACTATAGGTAATTCAGCTGTTTTTGTCAAGAATGAAAATGGTAAATACAATGCTGAAATCGAAGTTACTCTGGTGTTCTACAAAAACGGGGAGGTTTACACATATCGTAAATACAATCTCAAAAGTCCTGAAGTTTCGGATTCTACAGGAGCAAAACCTAATTTTATTGATGTGCAGCGAGTTTCTCTTGTAAACGGTATTTATAATCTCGAACTCATTATTAAGGATATACATGCAGAAAGCGATCAATATCTGTATTCCGATATTATCAATATTGAGTACCCTGAGAAAGCATTAAAATTCAGCAATATTCAATATATTGAATCATATAAAGCATCGGAAACACCTACTGTGCTCACAAAACACGGATATGATCTGGTTCCATATATTTCTGACTTTTACCCTTCGAATATTGATAAGTTGATTTTTTATGTAGAAATGTACAACGTAAAGCAAATAACCACTGACCCTGTTGTACTAACCTACTATATCGAAAAATTCGAAAACAGCGAAAAAATTGATATGTATAACAGGTTTAAAAAAATGGAATCGCAGGACTACAATGTTTTCATTGGAGAACTCATGATTACTGAATTATACTCGGGTAATTATAATCTTGTGGTTGAGGTCAGGAATCGCAACAACGAAATTATCGGATCGACAAAAGCTTTTTTTCAGCGGAGTAAAAGGTCTCCAACTGATGCAAATCCTGCCAATCAGAACAGCTATAACTTACAATTCGCAGGGATTTCGGAAAACCTCGATACTGTTAGACACTATATCCTAAGTCTGCGCCCCATCGCAAACAACAATGAATGTAATTTTATTGATTATCAGGTAAAAACTGCTGATATGCAAACGATGCAGAATTTCTTCTCGAGCTTCTGGATTAAACGCAGCCCTGCCGACCCAACCGGTGAATGGGGAATATACAAAGCTCAGGTTGACTATGTGAATAAGTGGTATTCCACTCCAATTAAAAAAGGTTTTGAAACCGATCGTGGCAGAGTATATCTGAAATATGGAACACCTAACGATATTTACGTCAGCAAACACGAACCCACAGCATATCCATACGAAATTTGGCACTATTATAAGATAGGAGATGAAACAAACCGTAAGTTTGTTTTTTACAATCCTTCGATTGCAGGAGAAGAATATGAATTACTTCATGCTGATGTAACCGGTGAATTACGTAATCCAAGCTGGGAGCGGCAGTTAAATAAAAGAAACAATACACTGTATAATCCCGATCAGATGAATAGCGATGACCAATGGGGAGGCCGTGCCAAAGATGAATACAACAAGCGATAAGAGTCTGGATGGGGCATTGATTCTGCAGGGTAACAGTAATCATCTCTTTCTGCTTTATCCTAACAATAAAGACCTGATAATATCAAAAGGCAGGTTTTCAATAGTGTATCCGGCAATCATGATGCCCGATCGAAAACGTGTAATATGCAAATTCCTGCATAACAGCTTAAAAAGCGACCCTGAACGCATATCCAGGTTTTTTATCGAATCATCGTTGAATTTCGAAAAACCGGGTGTTGTTAAAAACATTGACTTCATCAGTCACGAAACGGGGCTTTACTTATTTCAGGAATATGTCGACGGTATCGACCTTGTTAGCTACTTGAACGGAACCCGAATCAGCAGGCAAAACCGTGAAAAAACAGTTTGCCGGATTATGGTAAGCCTTCTCGATGCACTTGTATCTGCCCATGAAGCAGGGGTATTTCACTGCGGATTAAAACCCGGCAGTATTATTATTACGAATGACACAAACGATAGCGATGCTTTTGTTCAAATTACCCTCATCGACTTTGCATTATGTCAAACAACCCGTTATATACCTCAACAAACCACAAAAACAAGGATTTCTTACAATATAAAATACAGTGCACCTGAGTTATTACTAAATCATCTGCACCTGGTAAGGGCTTCAACAGATTTATTCAGTATTGGATTAATGATGTATGAATTGATCTCAGGTACTCCACCTCACAAATCGCAAAACCCGATCAATATGGTACAAATGCAGGTTTCTGCTCCAATACCTTCGCATGATGCCATTTCAGAGCCGGTAATGAACATCATCAGAAAAGCCTGTGAAAAACCATATTTCAGGAAACCTCCGGGGGCCTATTCATTTGAGGAAACAGATCAATTGTTACAGGAATCATTTCAATATCGCTATTTAAACTGTGCACAAATGGCAACCGATTTATTGAAATTACTTTAAATTTCAAGTATTACTTTTTCAATTAAAATTTTAGTATTTTTATCATTAAATAATTATAATATGTCAGCCGAAGATCAATTAATTCATGAAGCACTTACCGACAGAACTTGGAGTGAGATAAAATCAAATGACTCATGGTCGATTTTTAAAATGATGGGTGAGCTAGTCAGCGGGTTTGAACATCTTGCAAAAATAGGGCCTTGTGTCACTATATTTGGATCTGCACGCACACAGCCTTCCAACAAGTATTTTCAGATGGCTGCCGACACAGCTTTCATGCTTACTAAAAAAGGTTTTGGAATAATTACAGGGGGAGGGCCTGGAATAATGGAAGCTGCCAATAAAGGAGCTAATGCCGGTGGTGGGAAATCGGTAGGGTGCAATATTAAACTGGAGTTTGAACAATATCCGAATAAATATATCGACAACGACAAATTGGTTACTTTCGATTATTTCTTCATTCGAAAGGTAATGTTTATGAAATACTCGCAGGGATTCATCGTATTTCCGGGGGGATTTGGCACATTCGACGAGCTTTTTGAGGCGATGACACTAATCCAGACAAAAAAAGTAGCACGATTCCCCATTATTTTAGTTGGCTCCGATTATTGGAACGGTTTGCTGGTTTGGGTTCGAGATATTATGCTGCAGAAAGAGAATAACATTTCGGAGTCGGATCTCGATTTAATACATGTTGTGGATACCGCAGAAGACGCAGCCAGGATTATTGACGAATTCTACAATAAATACAAACTCAAACCAAACTTTTAACCAGCTCTTCTCCCATTAAAACCCTTTCACCTTTCTGGTAGGTGATTTTACTAAAAAGGTCACCATGTATACACATAACCACCGTGGAACCAAAACGGAAATGGCCAATTTCGTCGCCTGCATTGAACGAAACGTGTGCAGTGTGCGTTTTATTTTTTCGGTACCTTTGATTGGTTGTTACCGATGAAAAATTCAGTTTTACCGAACCGACAAGAAATGCTCCTATTAGAACAATCCAAAATCTACCGTATGCTGAAGTTCCAGTAAGCAATACCCTCTCGTTGATACTGTATAGTTTTTCCCGTTTTTGAACGGATTTAGGTTTTACCGAAAACAAATTGCCGGGTATGTGCCTCACTTCGTCAATCTGCATATCGAATGGTGCGTGAATGCGGTGATAGTCAGCGGGAGAAAGATACAAAACGGTATAACTCACTTCATCCTGGTAATGGTGATCACAGTCAATTAACTCTGAAAAAACAAAATCGAGTCCTTTTGCCCTGATTGTAGTAGTTTTTCCGGCCATACCAAAGCTCATAATTTTAGCATCAACAGGCGACACAATTGCCCCTGCAACATGCCTTGCCCCTGGTTTCAAACGTCTTGTAAAAAAATCATGAAAGCTTACACCTCTTTTAATTGTGAAATTATAATCACTCATATCAATATGGTAGAACCTCACAAAAATTCGTATCATAAATCTGACGAGCCAGTAAGGTTTTCGCCACATGGTAATTTTCCCAACCAGCAATGATATTTTTTTGCGTAAGCTCTTTTTCCGGCGCATTATTTCGTGTTGAAAATATTCATTGTTCTTTCAAGGCCAATAGTACCAAAACTTTTCGCAGCTTCAACCATTCGTGCAATTTTATCCGGTAGAACATCTAATTCCTCAGGCATCCATTTCCCAAGCACATAATCGACCTGCCCGCCCTGATGGAAATTTCCGCCAATCCCAAAGCGCATACGTGCAAAGGAATCGGTTGCCAATACATCAACAATATTCTGCAAACCGTTGTGTCCTCCGGAACTACCTTTGGGTTTTATCCGTATCGTTCCAAAAGCTAAGGCTATATCGTCCACAATAACAAACAGGCTTTCAGCGGTGAGTTTTTCCTTTTTCAAATAGTAATTAACTGCCAAACCACTTCTGTTTACATAGGTACTGGGCTTGAGAAGAACAAATATTCTGCCCTTGTACTTTATTTCGCATACCATGCCATATCGTTTATCCTCGAAAGTGACACCTGCATCTTTTGCCCAAAAATCTAAGGTTGTAAAACCTATATTGTGTCGGGTATCCGCGTATTCAGCTCCAATGTTACCTAATCCGGTTACCAGAAATTTCATTATTCCAATGAGTACGTAAAACTCATTATTCAGCTGCCGGAGCAGCGGTTTCAACGCCTCTTACAGGAACAATAGTAACGAGAACTTTATTTTTCTGATCGAGAAGTTCAACATTTTCAATCACCACATCTTTAACTCTGATAGAATCGTTCAGATTCAGGTCAGTAATATCCACCTCAACAATATCAGGTAAATACGACGGAAGTGCTTTAATATGCATCAGTCTTTGATTCTTTTTAAGCTTTCCACCAGCTTTCACACCAATGCTTTGGCCATTGATAATCAAGGGAACATGAATTGCAACCGGTTTATCATCGCTCAACTCCAAAAAATCGATGTGATTTACTTTACTTGAAATGGGATCGTATTGAATGTCTTTCATAATAGCCTGATATTTCTTTTTCCCAATTTTAATATCGACAATGTAAACATTGTGACTATAAATCAGATTCCTCAATTCGGCTCTGGTAGCAGAGAAATTTACATTTTCGCCACAACCGTACAGGACACAGGGAACACTATCCAGTTTTCTTAATTTACGTGAAGCATTTTTCCCAAGATCTGTGCGTTTTTCTCCTTTAATTTCGAAATGTTGCATAAAATTATTTTTTACTGTGTTACTAAAGGTAATGGCAAATTTACGATTTTCGTTTCTGCACAATACCTCCCCTCACACGTTCGACAATCAGGCGGCGAAAATAATGAATTATTTTGAATTTTAAAAACTCATTTTTTAATAGGATAATCCGTTTTCCGCCTAAACTATAAAAGTAGTGCTGATAGATTTATGTGTATAAACTTTACGAATTACATCCGCAAAAAGGCTGGCAACCGATAGTACAGTAATTTTATCGGAAAGTGGTTTAACTGGGATAGAATTGGTAACTACCACTTCGGAAATTGACGATTTTTCTATTCTTTCGTAGGCAGGTCCGGAAAGAACAGGATGAGTAGCCACAACTCTGACACTTTTAGCACCTTTTTCCAACATAAGATCCGAAGCCATACACACTGTTCCGGCTGTATCAATCATATCGTCGACAATGATTACATTTTTGCCTTCAACCTCACCTATTACTTTCATTTCGGCAACCACATTCTCTTCCTCTCTTGATTTATGAGCAATTGCCATTCCGCAATTCAGAAAGTGGGAATAAGCTTTAGCTCTTTTGCTGCCACCCATGTCGGGTGAAGCAATAACCAAATCACTCAGATCGAGACTTTTAATATAAGGTACAAACAATGCAGAGGCAAAAATATGGTCAACAGGTACGTTAAAAAATCCCTGAATCTGATCCGCATGCAAATCCATAGTCATAACTCGATCGACTCCGGAGGCCGAGAGTACATCAGCGATAACTTTTGCACCGATCGAAACTCGCGGCTTATCTTTGCGATCCTGCCTTGCAAAGCCGAAATACGGTATCACAGCTACGACCTTATAGGCAGACGCTCTCTTTGCAGCGTCAACCATAAGCATCAGTTCAATAAGGTTTTCAGCAGGTGGACAGGTTGACTGGATGATAAAAACGGTGCAACCTCTAACTGTCTCGTTCAAACTGGGTTGAAATTCTCCATCGCTGAAACGGATCAGAGTACTTTTACCCAATTCCATTTCCGGGTCATAGAATGAAACTATTTCCTCTGACAGGTATCGGCTGGCCTGTCCTGTAAAAAATTTTATCGGTGATTCCATCAGGTGAAGTGTTGTTTTTGTTTCGACAAATGTAATGAAATAGCCAAATTGGGATAGAAAAAATAGAAGAAACCTTTGTTAAATTATCAACAGTTATTTCACTATTGTTGAGTTCTATATAACTATTTGATTCACAATAACCAAAGCATCAAATTAAAAGTTTAAAATATGATGTGGATATCACTGATTTTACCCGGGGTTCTTAAAATCGGGCGATGCCCAAAGGGCTGCCATCAGGTGCGTGATATATTATTAGTGTGCCCCAAATTATTCATAATCACAAAGTGTGTCGATTTTTTGCATTAATTCCGCATTTTCTTTTTCTGTTAAAGCTGAATACTCAACATAGCTCAAAAACAATTCAATTTTTTCGACAACACAATAGCAATAATCATCTGCTCTGTTTTTATTTTCTTTTAAATTATCATTTAAACATTTACTTGTAAGGGTTTGCTTCTGTTCCTCTGTCCAAGGAACAACATTTCTATTGTTTTTTGCAAAATCAGTCAAATTTGAATTAATCTGTCCGTTTTTTAAATAAAATGTATTCTGGGTAATTACATTGCTATTATAGGTTCCACTTTCCATTAGTTCTCCTGTTGCATAAAACATCTTGTAATCGCCATGGCGCAATCCGTTTTTATAATTCCCTTCACTTAGTTTTTGTCCGTTTAAATAGTAGTACACCCAAATTCCCTCCTCTTGATCATTTAGTATTTTACCGGTTTTCCAAAGCATTCCATTAGGATGGTAATAAATTGTTTCTCCTTTTCCGTTTTCAAAAACGCCTATTGATTTGAGAGCTCCGTTTTCGTAATAGTCATGTAAGGTATCTGTCAATTGCCCGTTCTTGTACATAGCCTGTTGCCACAATTGCCCACTGGGATACCAAAAGATGCTTTCCCCATAGAGCTGGTTATTTTTATAGTTGACCCGGTATTTCATATGCCCATTATCGTAATAATATACCGATACACCATTTCTCTGATTGTGAAATATTGAAAAAACAAAATTAGTATCACCTGTATTATAAAAACCAATCAGCTTAATATCCGAAGTGTCATTGGGGTTAAGGTATTCAATTTTAGTCTTTGCATTACCATCAGGGTAGCTATCAAGAACCTTTGTGTTACAATTCTGGCAAACCGATGGGCCAATTATCATTAAAAAACCCAGCGATAATAAGAAAGATTCTTTCTTCATGTTAGATTGATCCCTATTAATTTAGTATTGAAAAGCTTCACAAAACACAATAATTTGTTTGCTCTCTAAAAGTTTAGTCGATAGAAGGCATTATTTCACCATCATACTCATTCGGATTTCCTTCAATAATTACGTTTTTTGAGCTTGGGCGCCTGTCGATCCAAAGTATGGCATCGAGGTGATCGATTTCATGTTGGAAAATATGTGCTGTATATTCATGCGATATTCTTTCGGTGCAATGCGTTCCATCCGGCAAATCGTATTCAACATCGCACCATATTGCCCGCCATGATTGCCCGCTAACTCCGGGTATCGACAAACAACCGTCGTTACGAAGTTTAAGGGTATCGGAAAGTGCTGTTATCCTGATATTTATAAAAACTTCCCAGGGTTTCCCGACCTTATCATAACGTTTTACCCATACAACTCTCCTGTTTATTCCCACTTGTGGCGCAGCAATACCAACGCCGGGGTTCTGGGGGTTCCTTACAGTAGCGTACATTCTGTCGGTAAGCAAAGCAAGTTCCTGTTCGGTAAGCCGGATATCTGTGCTGATGGTTCTCAAAATAATCGAATCGGGTTGTTGATTATAATACATTATTTCCATTCTATCGGCAGAATCACCGGCTGTGATCAATGCTTTTTCATCCGTAGTAAACTTCAGCGTATCGACAGGGGGCAAACGCAACTGTTCATAATTATGTCTGTCGTTAGGTTCAAAAGTTTCACATGCTGTCAGTGCAAGAAAACACAAATTAATAACAGTAATCAGTATGGGGCAACTTGCTTTCATAGTGCAGATTTTACATTACAAAGATTCAAATATACAAATACCATTTAATAATGTGCAATCGTTTTCATCGGATAATTGTTACAGGTCCTTTAAACGGAGCACTTTCACCCATATCGGAATTTAGCATTATAATATACCAATATGTATCAGCTGCAACAGGTTGTCGAGCATAGATTCCGTTCCATCCCTGCTGATTTCCCTTATATTTTGCAACTTGTTTCCCAAACCTGTCGAATATTGTGATATCTGCGTTCGGATATCTGAATATTCCAATAATTTCCCAGGTATCGTTATAGCCATCACCATTAGGCGTGAAAAACTCAGGAATAATTATATTATTATCGACATAAACCCTGATTGTATCTTTGCAGGAATTGCTATCGGAAACATATACATTATACCAGTCTTCGAGCAGTTGATTAAAAGAATTCACTGGCGACCAGTATAAGCCATCGACAGAATAGCTGTAAGGGGGCGTTCCGCCGGCCGCATTCACTACAATTCTGCCCGAAGCACTGAATTCTTCTGTAAGCACAGGGCTATCGGCATGACTAATTGTAATATTGTCGGAACTGGTGCAGCCATTAAAGTCAGTCACAGTAAGAGAATAAACACCCGGATATACAGCAAGCTGTACGGTATCGTCTGATCCATTTTGCCATAGGTAACTTTTAAAATATCCATCAGGGTCTAACAACAAAGGGGCACTATCGCATGAAACAAAATCAAAACCGAGGAACGGGGTTTCAACCTCAAAGAAGTTCACTTCTACAGTATCGACAGCAGTGCAACCATATTCATCATGCACTGTAAGTGAGTATTCGCCTGACTCGGTAACATTAAGAATGGGCATAGAGGCTCCTGTACTCCACTCATATATTGTAAATCCGGATGGAGGACTTAGCGAAACTTCATTATTTGCGCAAGTCTGCACATCTGCTCCGAGGCTCACTTCAGGAGCCGGTCTTACCGTCACTGAAATAGTATCGGCTGCAGTACAACCCGTTTGATTTGTTACAGTTACTGAATACGTCCCCGAAGTCTCAGGACTAATTGTTGCCCCGGAGCTTGCATCGGACCACAAATAGCTAACAAAGCCACTTCCGGCATCAATTACAGGTATATCATTATCGCAGTACTCCTGGTCTGGTCCCAGATTAACTTCGGGGTACTCTCCCAGTGATACGTATATACTATCGTATGCGCTACAACCATTGGCATCGGTTACTGTAAGGGTAACAGGCCCTTCGTTGGTACAAGTATATGAGTCTTCAGTGCTTCCATTCTGCCACAAGTAGGAAACGAACCCGGGGGGTGCCTCGAAATAAATAAAATCACCTGAACAGATTACCCTATCCTCGCCAAGTGAAATCTCCGGTTGCGGGTAGTATCTAACATAAACCGTATCGTAATAATAGCACTGTCCCAGTTTTGCCCTGACATAATAGGTGCCCTGATGGTCCGCAGTTATTGTAGATAAAGTGCTTCCGGTGTTCCATAAATACGAAGAAAACACCCCCTGAAGGCTCAGTGTTACCGGTACATTAAAGCAAGTAAACACTGTGTCGATACCAAACAGTTCAATTACTGCCGATTCTGATACAGTTATATTCTGAACAAGTTCACATTCATATTCGTTGGTTACCGTTACCGAAAAAGCTCCCGGTCCACTTACTTCGATGAATTGTGTGTTGGCACCGGTGCTCCATAAATATGTTTGCATTCCCTCACCTGCATCAAGATTCACCGTATCGAACGGACAAATATTCATCTGTTCAGGAAGGTATGGTTCAGGATATATCGAGGGTAACACTGTAATCACAGTATCGATATAGCAATTATTCTGATCCACTACAGTAACTGTGTAGTCGGCAGGAGATAATCCGCAAACCTGAGCTGTAGCATCGCCTGTTGACCAATAATAACTATAAGGTTCTGCCCCTTGAAGCATGTTTATCTGTGCACACAAGTTATTATCATCACATCCGATTCCTGAGAATGTAAAATTGCCCATGCTTATCAATCTGTTATACTTGATTACAAAGCCATCGGTAAGACCCTCACTTGTGTATGGGGAGCCTTCGATGTATATGTTACTTGAGTAAAGGCCTCCAACAATTATATTCTGAAGATAATCAAGACAAACATCCCTGCCTTCGTCATTATTGCCGGAGCCCATAGTTTTAACCATGAGTATTTCGGAATCGTGTGATATTTTAATAAAAAAGGCGTCTTTGTTTCCCATGGCTCCAAACATAGAATTACCGAAAACCGCAGTTCCTGAGAACCATCCGGTAACAAAAAGGTTATTACTGAGGTCAGAGGTTATTGAAACTGCCGATGCATCAGCATCCCCACCGGTAAGTTTTGTCCATATTTCAGTACCTTGTGCATCGTATTTTCTTACAAATACGGGTTGATCGTCGTGGTCGAAAAAGCCTGCAACAATAACATTACCATCGCCATCTGCCGTAACATCATTTACCCTATCGTTATTAGCGTCGGAGCCCACTTGCTTAATCCACTGCATTTCTCCAACAGCATTAAATGCGGCTATAAAACCGTCGTGAGTTCCTGATGCAGTCAATGTTTCTGCTTCTGTTTCAAGGGTGCCAGTGAACACACCTGTTACAAATACGTTATCATCGTGGTCGAAAGCGATAGATGTGGATTCGTCATTCACGGAGGAGCCAATTTTCTTTGCCCAAAGGAAACTTCCGTTACTACGAAACTTAGCAGCAAAGCAATCGTCCTGACCATTTCCTATAAGCGTAGTAGACCCAATCCCCATTGCTTCGTTGAATGTTCCGGTTACCAAAACGTTATCACGGGCATCTACCTTAATATCGGACCCGGAATCGGCGTGCCATCCTCCGGCAGGCTGAAACCATAACATATCACCATTACCGTTGTATGAAACAATAAAGGCATCCTCTAAAGCATATGCAAACATTTCTTCTCCATCAAACAAAGCCGATCCGGTAAACATACCTGTAACAAAAATATCACCTGTGCTGTTGCAGGCAATGGCTTTGCCATAATCATCATCGATTCCGCCGGCACTTAGTGCCCAAATAAAATCCCCATCCGCACTGTATTTTACGATAAATATATCTTTGGCGCCCTGCGACGTTAATATTGTCTCGCCTATTTGCATCGTATGATTAAAATAGCCCGTAACATAAACATTACCTTCAGCATCGGAGCAAACCCCCTGAACTGCGTCCGATGTGTCGGTGCCCACGACATTGCACCATCCAAAATTTATTGTATTACGGCAATCGACTGAATCGGAAAGATTCTGTGCAACAACTACTGATGAATTGATAAAAATAAGTACGGATAATATAGTTAGGCAGCCTCTCATACTTAAAAATCAGTGTTAATAATTGGTACGCGGTTTCGACCTACATTCAGGGTTTTGTCTCCAACCAGGAATAGCCCGATAGAAAGCTGGTGAGAACCATAATTATACAATTGAATCGCAGTAAGACCCATATCGTAAAGATAGGCAAAAGTAAATGCACCAATTTTAACGCCAAATGTAGGTTGTAAACTCAACGGTGCAGAATTCAGGTAGTCAAGCGTATGTCTGTAACAAAAACCCACATAAAATTCGTTTGGGTTTCGCATATAGGCCGACTGAATTTTCTTTCCATAAGCATACGAAGCCCTTACCATTACTTCCATCTGATTATGCGCTTTAAAATCGGTTCGCACATTAACAAATGTTTTCAGGTCAATTCCACGCGACAAACCAAAAACATAAGCACCATGAAAGTGAGTGTACATTGGACTAAGGCTTTCAATTTCGCGGTTATAGAGTTTGTCATAAGAAGGGATTAAATGATCGACACTAACTCCGAACATGTATTTATTTCGGGAAAGCATTATTCCTGCGTTAAAATCGGGTAAAAAGCTGCTTTGCCGCGTATAGGTTATAAGTGGGTCATAAATATCGGGATTAAAAGCTGTTTCATCCAGAATATGATACTGTCCATTGAACGACATAGCCATTGACAATACGGTTTGATCGAATCGTTTTGCAGTAAGTATCAGGTGATAAGCAAATGTGAGTTGAAAACCTATTTTCTGTTCCGGACCATTCAAATCATTTGCAATATACCCTCCTATCCCAATTGGTTGGCTGCCCATACGGCTGTTGAAGCTGAGAAAAGATGTCTTGGGCCCTTCTGCAATACCTGTCCATTGCTGACGGTGTGTCAGTCGAATGCTGGATCCTTCCCTCAACCCGGTGAAAGCGGGATTTAACAGGAATCGTTCGAAAACGTATTGCTCATGAACATACATATTTTGCGAATGAACAGTATGTACCACTAAAAATGCAAATACTATGAAGGCTATTCTCCTCATATTAAACCAACGTATTTGTTTTTTGTCTTTGACCAAAAATTGCCGTTCCTATACGTATGATTGTTGTACCCTCTTCAACTGCAATTATCCAATCGTCGGACATACCCATACTTATTTCTTTAAAATCCTGTTTGTTACTAAAGTAAACTGATTTCAACTCATTATAGTATGCAGCCAGTTTTTTAAATTCACTTCTTATTTGACTCATGTCTTCGGTAAAAGTTGCCATGCCCATAACACCAACTATATTTAGATTCGAAAAGCCTATTAGTGCTCCAGAATGCAAAAAGTCGGTGAACGATTCGAAAGTAAAGCCATATTTCGCTTCCTCACGGGCTATATGGAATTGGATCATGCAATCAATCACCCTGTTGTTTTTTTTAGCCTGAACTTGAATTTCCTCCATGAGCCGAACACTGTCAACGCTCTGGATACAAGTAATAAATGAGGCAATTTTTCTTACTTTATTGGTTTGCAAATGGCCGATAAAATGCCATTGTATATCAGAAGGTAAGGCGTGATGTTTTTCAACTATTTCCTGAACTTTGTTTTCCCCAAAATAACGAAGGCCCGCATTGTATGCTTCTTGTATAATTTCGACCGGCTGATATTTCGACACAGCAACCAGCGCAACATTATCGGGAAGCTGTGCAACAAATCGTTCTATTCTATCCGTAAGCGTCATCGCAGTCAGTGTTTACCCCACAAATTTAAGCAAATTAATGCGTGTTTTACATTGGTCTGATAAAACTCTCAACATCAATCAATCCTGAAAATTAGATATTTTTTCTATTGCTTACATCTGTACAACTGAGTCATTTTCGTTTTTTAACCATTCAAACATATAGTAATGATCTGAATTCATGTTCAGTTTTGTATAAATGGCAGCTGCCGATTGATTTCTTTTATCCACATACAGGCGTATCCCGGCATATTCACTGCTATTAATCACCTGTTTTTTAATATGATTAAACAGAAATTTAAACACACCGGTGCTACGATATGCCGGTTCAACATATACACTTTGCAGCCACAACACCCAACAGCATCGCCAATCGCTCCATTCGGGTGTAATCATACAGCATGCTATAATTTTTTTCTCATTCTCGACGACAATATATTTTCCTCTTGTACTATCATGAATAACCGCTGTAATACCCTTACGCACTACTTCTTCGTTGAGCTTAATACCCTCTGTTTCATAAGCCATTTGTATCTGAAACCCGGTTAGAGTCTCCAAATCGTTGTATGATGCATTACGTGCTTTCATTTTTTTTATTTTGGAATAACAGGAATGACCCAATCAGGGCCGGTATTGCAAGGTTTATCAGCCACAAAGAGATTGATGCTGAAAACACTGTGGCAGGTTGATCGGTAAATAAAGAGAACAGCACAATGCTAACCGTTCCACGCACTCCTGGTTCACCAGCCGAGATTACCGGGATAATAGCCATTAGTAGATAAATACACATTACGGCCTGCATGGTTTCCACATAGGAAGTATCTATCCCGAATAATACAATCATTATGTAAAACTGATGAACAAAGATTACATACCTAAAAGCACTCAGTAATAATACAAGCCATTTTTTTCGGGCTCCGGGCACTAAATCTGTTTTGCTGAAATTCAGTTTATTTTTCAAAAAGCCAATTTTCGAAACCACTCTGGCAAGCAGTTTTGTATTTCCGTAGAACCACAGCATCAGTGCCATACACGCAACAGAAACTGCAATAATAATCCAATCGTTTACAGCGAAAACTCCACGGCTGGCCGGAACATAAATAATCAGGTTGATAAATGCTGCCAGCCCGAAAAACAGGGTTACAAACAACTGTGTAAAACTACCCGTTATACTTAGTAAGGCTGCGTTTGCACGGTTTTCCCGCGGAATAAAAAGTATTCTTCCGGCAAACTCTCCCAAACGGTTTGGCGTTGCCATTCCTGCTGTGGTTCCTGCTAAAACGGACCTAAGAGATCTTTTGAAAGACAAGTTATAGCATGATTTCAACAGATACGACCATTTTATGCCTTCGATTGACCAATTTAGTATCATCAGCAAAAATACCAACAATATCAAAAGCGCCTGAAATCTACCAAATCCTGAAGGAACAGTGAAGACACTATTAAGATCGGGAGCGTTGATAATAACATAAATAACATACAGATATGCCATTATCGCAATACTCAGTTTCAGAATGAACTGTATGTGATTATTGATTTTCATCAGGGGGTTTACGCATTTTCGGAAGAAGTACTACCGGCGGGGATCTTATTGATCAAAGGCAGTGCTATAAGCGATATCAATCCGGCACCCAACAACATCAGTGTTTGCAGCCCGTGAACTACAAAAGCAAAAACAGCCGCATCCTCTTTAACAATCCCGAAAATCAGCAACGATTGGATTACCATAAAATGATAGGCTCCCATACCATTGGGAGCAGGGGCAATCATACCAAAACTACCTGCTACAAAAACCATGAGGGCAGCCGAAGGACCAATGTGCGAGGTAAATCCAAATGCTGGAAAAGCAAACGCCATCATAAGGTAATACAAAATCCAGATAAAAATACTGTGAAAAAGAAACCAGAATTTCTTTCTGACCTTACGCACACTTAAAAGCCCATCATATAGGTTTCGTGCTAAAGTTTTCAGCTTTAAAAAGAGCCTTATTTTGTCGAATTTGCCTTTGAGTATAAGAAAAAACAAAACAATAAAAAGGGCAACTGCTGCAATGGCAATAATTATTGGAAGAGGGTTTAACAAACTGTCAACTTTTTCACCAATCCCAGGATTTTGTTGAAGGAAGTCTGAAAAAAATCCACTCTCAACAAAAATTGCTATCACAACTACCAGCAATAAGCTTAATACATCAATCACACGCTCTGTAATCATTGTACCCAGCACTTTCGAAATTGGCACCTTATCGTATTTGCTAACTACTCCACAGCGGGCAACTTCACCAAGCCTCGGAATGGCAAGATTCGCAAAATACCCTGTCATAACTGCAAAAAATGTGTTCCAGAAACGGGTTTTATAACCCAGAGGTTCAATCATCATATTCCAACGTATTGCACGGCTGACGTGGCTGAAAAGGCCTGCAACAACAATGGGTATGAACCACCAATAATTTACATTCTTCAGTCCTGCTACCAAGTCGCTCCAGTTGGTATCGCGGTAAACAAGCCAGAAAAGCAATACGCCAAACCCCAGGAATAAAACAAATTGAATACTATTCTTTAGCGTTTTGTTCATAACCTAATCGAATAAGAACGACAAAGATAACTTTTTTAAAAAACCCGTCTTTACCATTTGTGTAAATTGCATAAAAGTATTCGTATTTTTGCAGATATGATTACAGATATCAGAGCCAAAAAAAGACTTGGGCAGCATTTCCTTATCGATAAAAATATTGCAAGGAAAATTACCGACAGCTTACTGAACCGAGAAGCTTTACCAATTATTGAGGTTGGGGCCGGCACCGGGGTTCTGAGCGAATATCTTTCCGAAAAAAACGTGCCCGTAACTTTAATCGATATCGACCCGGAAGCAGTTGCAGTATTAAAGCAGAAATATAGCCATAAAGAAATAAAAATAATTCTTGGTGATTTCTTAAAACTCGATTTCAAGCAAAACTTCGAACCTAAAGTATGCATCATAGGTAATTTCCCTTACAACATATCAAGTCAGATTTTTTTTAACCTCATTGCAAACCGTGATTCGATTGATGAAGTAGTGTGTATGGTTCAGAAAGAAGTAGCACAACGCATTGCAGCCAAGTCCGGTAGCAAAACGTATGGGATACTAAGCGTTCTCCTGCAAACCTGGTTTGATATTGAATACCTTTTTACGGTAAACGAAACCGTTTTCGTCCCGCCTCCAAAAGTAAAATCGGCCGTCATCAGATTGCGAAGAAACAATACAATCCTGTTGGGCTGCGACGAGTCGGCGTTTATCAAAGTTGTGAAAGCTGCGTTTAATCAAAGGAGAAAGACTCTTCGGAATGCTTTAAAAACTCTGGGTAAAGATAGCCGTGAAATACCCGACGAAATACTCGATAATCGTGCCGAGAAACTTGAAATCAGCCAGTTCGTTCTCATTACCGACATTCTATTTGCTTCTTGACGACTATTCTCATGAATTTTGAAATGAGCAGAACAAAAACCATCATTAAAATAACATTCATTTTTTCAGCCTTGATATCGTGCGGAGGCATAACCCAACCAATGAAAGAGGTAACGGGACCTGAATCAGTTTCTATTGAGCCAGCCGCTGATAAAACTGTTTTAGATAGCAGTTGCAACGACAATATCGTATATCTGAAATACTATAATGACCGCTTCAAATACAGCATAAATTATCCCGATTTTCTGACACCACTGGGAGAGCCGGACAACAACGATGGGCAGGCATTTCGATCCAATAGCGGTGAAATGGAATTACTGGTTTTTGGAAATAATCTGACAAAGGGAACATTTCAGGAAGGTTATGAGGACATAGTAAAAGTTGGATTTTACGCCGATCCGGAATATTTGATAAATTTTTCTCACTTCGAAGGCAATCGTTATGAAATAAGAGGCAAGAACCGGAAAGATAGCTTTTATCTTACATCTGCTTTCTACGGTAGTTTCTCAGTTACTGTTTTTATTACGGTTCCTCATTCAAAAGAAGCCGAGCACGCTTCAATAATACGAAACATACAGCAATCGGTCAATTATTAAGTGTAAACAGTATTCCAATGATTCCTACAATGAAATGTATTGATACACCAAATGGTCATCGCTACAATCAAGCCTCAGGTATGATGCATTTTTGGCTCCGTCAAGAGCTGCATCAAGGCAGATATAGCGAGTCGGGCCAAAATTTTCCTCGGAACTGATGTGAACATGACCCATAATTACCATATCGACCGAATAGGTAAAGAAAAGATTCATTAATTCGTATAGTTCTTCTGATAAAGGTGTTGCTGAAGTACTGAAATCACTTTGGAAAAAATTACAGTGATGTAAAACAATGCAATGCCGGTAATTCTGGCGTACATTTCGAAGTAATTCTTCGAGCCATTCCAGCTGTAAAGGACCTAGGGTACCACCTCCTGAGTCAAGGCATATTACAAGGTCTTTTGCCAAAGGAGTGACTATTTCCACAGGGTATACCGATGTACCGAAATATTGCCGGAACCATTTCCAGCCGTTAAAATACAATTCATGATTTCCAACCTGTATAAAATAATTCTCAATACTTTCGCGGGCAAGCGACTCTACAAGTATATTATAGTCTTCTTCCTTACCTGAAACAATATCACCGACAAGAAATAATCCATCCGTTTCAGCGCTTTTACTGTCATTTAATATCTTCTGAAAGTTTTCAGTGCCTCCAATATGGATGTCAGAAGCAAAAAATAACCTATAGTTATTGTTCTCACAGACAATGCGGCGCGGCGCGTGCTGCGTATTCCATTCAAGCGACTGCTCAAACCGTTCATTAACACGTACTGAGCTACGAAAAAATCCCGTAAAATCGGCATCGCCAATACATGATGACATTAGCAATGCACCAGTAAAAAAAACTGCGAACAATCCAATTTTCAAAAATCGATTTCCCATAGTATTCCCGTTAAGAGATTTACACCAAAATAGTTCACCTGAATGTTATTAAATCCGGCACTTTTATACACGATCTCGCTATACAAACCTATATTTTCTCGTGGATTATAGGTAAACCTTACACTTACAAATGGGTTTGTCTCCTGATGAATGAGGAAATAATCGTAATTCAGTACCGAAGCAATGATATTCCATTTATTTTCCTGAGGGAAAACAAGATAGCTAAGCGAATACATCAAGTTTAGCTTTTCAACAATTTGCAGCTTTCGGTAATTATCGTTCCTGGATTGCTCAATTGCATTACGCGTAAGGTTAAATAAACGGGTGTTGTTTCCAAGAAATACGTGGACATGTTTTGTTTTAACGCCGGCAATTATGCCGAACTGCAATTCGCTGATAAATTCCGATACAAGTTTATCTGTAAACAATGCATGTATTTCAACAGGCAGGTTTTTTATTTTGAAATCGACCCCTGCACTTGCATAGAATGTACTCAGGAATTTGTCGAACTCGGTAAGTGGGAATAGAAAACCCAACTCAGCATGAATATGTTTATACCGAATTGCAGATAATGATGCAGCATCCAAATATATCCCACCTGAAGCATTGGTTTTCCCGACTTCAATATAATTATGCTGGATAAACTGGGCACTGCTGTTGCTGCACCACAGCATCAGCGATATTAATACACCAACAATCAGCACTATTTTTCTCATTTTAAAAACATTAATAATATTTTACCTGACAACAATCAGGTAAGCCATTGCCAGCAAATAAATTCCAATTATTACAAACAAGCTGATCCTGTCGACACGCTGTGATTGCCTAATTGATTTTTCTGTACCTTTCTCAAATAGTTTTAATGAAAAGATAGACACTAGAATAATCAGTAATATCAGCACATATGTAAGATTGTGAATGTTGTCGAGCATGGTTATTGTGTTGGTACTGGGTACCGTACCCTCGATTATATATTTATTCCCAACAGCTGCGAATAAACCACCAACACAGAGACCAAAACGAGGGTCAACATTCGTGGGTTTGATAAGAAAAACGAGGCACGAAATAAAGAAAGCCACCACTACCCCTGTAATCAGTTTAAACAGTGAAAGCCATGAGTTTTTTCTGTTCAAATACACGGCAATATTTATTGCAGGGTAAGAACTCTGTCCGGTAAGCTCCTGATCGCCATAGGTAGTTTCGTAAGTCGAAATGGCATTGTTCACTATCACAGTGTCAATATCCCATTCGTCGAGTTTAAAATTCGGGTCGATTTTACTGTTTTCGAAATCGGGTATAAACACCATACTGCTGGTATCGGCATCAGCCGACTCAATTACTACGTTCAGCATCTGATTATCGAATGGATAATGGTCGAGCTGCCAATGATAAACAATTTCTGCACGAACTTTCATGCTTAACCACTGTAAACCTGCAGTTGAGTCAAGTATTGTATTACTCAGGTCGAATTCCTTCGATGGGCGGATTTCAATAGCTTCATCGAAACTCAGTTCAGCATTACTATATAGAAGCCACAGCCAGAAATCGATTTTGTAGCTTTTGTCGTAGAAATTGAAATCGTGCAGCGAATTAATAAAAACTCCAACCTTTACGGTGTCTTTTTGTGCATAGAGCCTACCCGGAGAAAAGCAAATCAGGATCCCAGCAAGAATCGCAATATAAAGGGGAGCTTTTGCCATACACCAGTCTTTTTCAGTTTATATAATAAGAACCCGACAATAAACGTAAAAATGTAAAACACAATAAAAGTAATGAATAAATGCTCACCAAACAACAGGTGAAGCTTTTCGATAAAGAACCTAATGATTATCAGGTGAAGCACGTAAAAAAACAAGCTGCTTCTTCCAAGCCACCTCAGTGGCTCCCATATTCTTGTATTGAATATTTTATAAATTATTGCGAAAATAACCAGAAGTGAAACTGCAGTCAGGCAATAAAAAACATCGGCAGGATAAAACAATTCGCAATAGCCTTCACGGGTGGGGCGATTCTGAAGAAATAATAAAAACACGGCAAATAATAACACCGCAATTGAAATAATCAAAACATATAATTTTTGTTTACGCTTCAATAGAATTGTGTATTTCCCGGCAAAATGACCCAATAAGAAGATACCTGCCCACGGAAAAATTGGAAACCATCCGTCGAATAACAGAAACTTCGACTGGTGAAATACTATGCCAAGGTTATTCCAATCGAATTGAAATGCGGTATTACGAATCTGGTAATTAAAAACAAATTGCGAAATAAATGAAACAACAAATACAGCTACAATCCATGCAATGTTTTGCACTCTATTCATCAATGATATCAATGGATACAGCATAACACAAATACCGATAAGATACAAAACATCGTACGAAACAAAGGGCATCAGATCCCAGATAAAGACATCAACCAGCACACCGGTAAGTACTATTAATCCGCCTTTGTAAACAGTTCTCCAGGTCTTAAGGTTCGTGCTATGCAGACCAAGCATATATCCCGACAAGGCTATGAACAATGGAGCTGCCAAAGAGCTGAAAACCCTAAAGGCAAAATTATAGGGTTCGTTCATAATATACGGAGCAGAATTCGCTGCAATCATCAAAAAAATTGCAATTCCCCTGATAACATCAATATATTCTATCCGGTTCTTGATAATTGCACTCATGTTTGTATTTATGAAATCAAAAATACTATTTTTATTGTTTGTTTTTCAGTTCTGCAAAAAGTGCAGGTAAACATTGGGTTAACATGAGAAAGCTTCTGCTAAACAATAAGTTCATTTTCGGGCTGATTGCCTTGAATGCTGTGGTAATTTTCGCTTTATCGTACGATGCAATTCACGAAAAAGCGGCTATATTTCTAACAGCTACAGATATTTTGCTAACGCTGATATTTGTTGCCGAAATACTTGTCAAAATAAGGGAATTCGGTATTAATAAATTTTTTAAGTCCACCTGGAATGTTTTCGATTTTCTAATAATTAGCATCTCGTTCATTTCTGTTTTCTTTTATTTTATTGACATAGAAGCAGCCGATTTAAGTTATGTTATTGTTATACGGGTTGCGCGGGTATTTAAAACCTTTCTTTTCATCAGATTCATTCCCAATATCAATGGTTTGTTGGGTGGTATAAGAAGAGCGTTCCGCGCATCGCTGCTGGTGTTGATTTCGCTTTTTGTGTATAATTTCATACTTGGAATATTCTCATGCCATATTTACAAGAACATTCTACCGGAGTGTTTTGGTGACCCTATTACATCAATTTATTCAATTTTCAGAATTTTTACCATTGAAGGATGGTACGAAATTCCAAATGCTATTGCTGCCAATACCAGCCCAGCAATCGGAGTGATATCAACAATATTTTTTGTTGGAATATTAATATCGGGCGGAGTACTTGGTATTTCGCTCCTGAATTCGATATTTGTTGACGCTATGGTTGCTGACAATACTAAAGAACTGGAAGCTAAGGTCGATGAACTGAACCAAAAAATTTCGAAACTTAGTGACCAGATAGAAAAATTATCGCAAAAAATTTAACTGCTACAAGGGTATACTCCGATCGAGCAACTGCTCAATGCTTATCATTGTATCGGTATTCGAAACTCCTGTAATATTGTGAATCTTCACGAGTACATCCTGGAGGTGCTTATTGTCGCGGCAATATGCCTTGGCTAAAATACCGTACTGTCCCGTGGTGAAATGAAGCTCAACAACTTCAGGGATCTCTCTCATTTTTTCGGTAACCCCTGCAAACATATTGGCTCTTTCGAGAATAATTCCTATAAAAGCCTGTGTTTTAAAATCAAGTATCTGAGGGTTTACAACAAGCCTGTAGCCCCCGATTACCCCAACTTCTTCCAGCTTATTAATACGTTTATGAATTGCTGCAGCCGAAATTTTGCATTTTTTAGCAATATCAACCACAGGTGTTTTGGAGTTTTTTATCAGGAGTTCGAGGATTCTTTTATCCATCGCATCCAATCTAATTTTATCCATAACCAAAATTTAATTATCTTTATTAACTATATTTAACACAAAAATACATTTTATTTACCAATATTCCAATTTTTTACAAATAAATAAATCAATCATTTAATTACTTAACAACACACCGTTGATTTAACAACGGTTCTAGAAATTGTTCATTTTAACATGAAATATAATGGCAATTTTATGTGATATTTTTCAATTTAAAGATTTTAGTATTAATTTTAGTTTTGTAATCAATTGCATTTCGTCCGGAAAAGATTGCCAACAAAATTAGACACATGTAAAAAACTGGTGAATAAAAGTTATTGATAAAATGAGTCGTTTTAATGATTACTTTAATTTTTCGCGGCGCGAAAAGCGTGGGCTCATAGTACTCTGTGCAATTATAATATTGCTGATTTCATCGCAGGCAATTATGCATCGCATATCATTTAATAAAAGATATGATTTTTCGGCTTTTGAATCGGAAATCGATGCGTTTACGCGACGCAATCAAAACTCACCGAATGATTCGGCTTTAGAATTATTCTATTTCAACCCCAATACTATTGATGAAAACGGGTTAATTAAACTGGGAATTAATAAAAACACAGCTCACAATATTATCAACTACCGTAACAAAGGCGGGAAATTTCGAAAACCTGCCGATTTTGCCAGAATGTACGGGCTGGGACCCGAACAATTTGAAAAACTTGAGCCTTATCTGGTATTTGAAAACAGTGTTCAATCAAGCAGAGAACAAGCTCCGCAGGTAAACTATTTTTATTTTGACCCAAATACGGCAAGCGAAGAAGAGCTAATGTCGCTTGGTATAAAAAAATATATGGCTGCAAATATTGTAAAATACAGAAGCAAAGGAGGCCGGTTTAAAGAACCATCTGATCTTCTTTCAATCTATAGTTTCGATTCGGCATGTTACAATAATCTGGAACCCTGGATAAAAATTGAAGCCAACCAAAACAAACCGATTGAGAATCTGCACATTGAGCTTAACACAGCTACTGCGGAAGACCTGATTAAAATCAAAGGTATCGGGAATGCCTATGCAAGCCGCATTATCAGTTTTAGGGAAAAACTGGGAGGTTTCGCACATGTAGAACAACTCAGAGAAGTATATGGCATGACTGAGGAGCTATTTACTTCGGTAAAACCTCATGTGTATGCGGATGCATCAAAAATCGATTGTATCAATCTCAATGATTGTGACTTTAAAACACTGATTTCACACCCATACCTAGAGAAAACTGATGTAATTGCCATTCTGAACTACCGTACAATGGTGGTTAGAATTAACTCTACGGAAGAGCTTTTAAAACAAAAAGTAATAAGCAGCGAAACCTACACTCGGATTAAAGATTATTTTTGTACAAACTAATTCCAAATGCTTTCAAAAGCACAAATAGCACGCATAAAATCGCTGGCCGATAAAAAGAATCGCGACATTGAAGGATTATTTGTTGCTGAAGGTACAAAAATCATTAAAGATGCTTTGGAATCCGGTGTAAATATCAAATACCTCATTGCAACGGATGACTGGATTAAATCCAATGAATCTGGCTTGGCAGTAACCAACTTGGAAATAACACCGGTATCATCTGAAACAATGAAAAAAATAAGCAGTTTCAGATCACCTGCACAGGTGCTGGCTGTTTTCGAGAAACCTGCAAAATCGGACCCACCTTTACATGAAGCAGAAATCACTCTTGCTCTTGATGGCATTCAGGATCCGGGCAATTTCGGGACAATAATACGATTATGTGAATGGTTTGGCATTACTACAATTATTTGTTCCGAGAGCACAGTTGACGCCTACAATCCAAAGGTGATTCAGTCGAGTATGGGCGCCTGCCTGCGGGTTAACATATACTATTCCGACCTAAGTCTGTACATTAAAAGATATAAGCATCAAACAAAAAATCCCGTGTATGGGACATTTCTTTCAGGCAACCCTCTGGGCGTGTCAAAGCTTTCTCAACAGTGTTTAATTATACTGGGTAACGAAGGAAATGGGATTTCGCAACGGCTAGAAATTCTGATTGATACAAAAATCAATATTCCGGCTTACCACTCACCAAACATGCAGATGGAATCGCTTAATGTTGCTGTTGCTGCCGGAATAATTTGTTACGAATTCCGGAAAAGAGGCTTACCGCTTTTATAAGAATGCAATAAGTTGATTAATTACAACTTACCTGAATAATCGGGTAAATCTTTTTGACTATTACTTGCATTTTATATTTGTGAGTATCACACCTAATTTTTACATTTGCCCCTTAATTTAAATAATAAACTATGGAATCATATTTATTTTG
This sequence comes from Bacteroidales bacterium, assembly GCA_017994175.1. Lineage (GTDB taxonomy): Bacteria > Bacteroidota > Bacteroidia > Bacteroidales > ML635J-15 > JAGOEF01. The sequence goes on from JAGOLH010000001.1 coordinate 108,763, forward strand.
GATTGTACCTATTGCTTCGGTATTGGCGCTGGGTTTTGCTTATTTTTTCTACCGGCAAATGATGCGTGCAGATGAAGGCACCGAATTAATGAAGACCATTGCTTCCCACGTAAGAAAAGGAGCTATGGCATATTTAAAACAGCAATATAAAGTTGTGCTCATTGTTTTCGCAGTAATTTCCGTACTGTTTGCATTTTTAGCATATGGGCTTGAAATTCAAAATCCGTTTGTTCCCTTTGCTTTTCTAACAGGAGGGTTTTTCTCAGGTTTGGCAGGTTTTTTTGGCATGAAAACTGCCACTTATGCGTCGGCACGCGCCGCCAATGCAGCAAGAAAATCTTTGGACTCCGGCTTGAAGCTGGCATTCAGAAGTGGTGCTGTAATGGGTCTGGTAGTTGTTGGGCTTGGATTGCTCGATATCTCGATTTGGTTTTACATTCTGCAATTGGTTTATCCACCATCAGCCGATCCGAATAATCTTCTAATTATCACAACCACAACCCTTACATTTGGTATGGGAGCTTCAACACAAGCACTGTTTGCAAGAGTCGGTGGTGGCATCTTCACAAAAGCAGCTGATGTTGGAGCTGACCTTGTTGGTAAAGTTGAAGCCGGTATTCCTGAAGACGACCCTCGCAATCCTGCTACTATTGCCGATAATGTGGGTGATAATGTGGGCGATGTTGCAGGTATGGGTGCTGACCTTTACGAATCGTATTGCGGTGCAATACTATCCACTGCTGCTTTGGGTGCAGCAGGATTCATCTATCTCGGTGCAGAAACAGCCTACAAGGCAGTAATTGCTCCTATGCTAATTGCTGCTGTCGGAATTGTTTTATCCATCATTGGAATTTTCATCGTAAGAACCAAAGAAGGCGCCTCTCAGAAAAAATTATTACGAGCACTGGGTAATGGCGTCAATGCATCTGCAATAATGATAGCCATAGCCTCTTATTTTATCCTTCGCTTACTTGAATTACCAAACTATGCAGGTATCTGGTGGTCGATGATTGTCGGACTTATAGCCGGGATAGGAATTGGTCAGGCTACCGAGTATTTTACCTCATCATCTTATAAACCTACACGCCGCATCTCTGCTGCATCAAAAACCGGTCATGCAACCGTAATAATTGCAGGAATCGGAACCGGCATGATATCAACAATATTTCCCGTGCTCATTGTAGGAGCAGCCATTATGCTTGCATTTGGGTTTTCAGCAAATTGGGAAATGACAAATTTTGGTATGGGATTATATGGTATTGCAATTGCTGCTGTGGGGATGTTATCCACACTTGGAATCACACTGGCAACCGATGCCTATGGTCCAATTGCCGACAATGCTGGTGGCAATGCCGAAATGAGCGGACTGGAACATGAAGTCCGTAAACGTACCGATGCACTTGATACCCTTGGAAATACTACCGCAGCTACCGGAAAAGGTTTTGCTATCGGCTCGGCAGCTTTAACAGCCCTCGCTCTTCTGGCTTCTTTTATTGAAGAGGTGCGACAAGGTCTTATTCATTTTCATGATAACCCTGTATTACCTAACCTTAATGAGAATGTTAAAGCCAGCGAAGCAGGAATGATTGATATTATTCAATCATTCGAAGTTCATCTGATGAACCCCAAAGTACTTGTGGGTGCTTTTATTGGTGCTGTCGCCGCATTTCTTTTCTGTGGACTTACTATGAATGCCGTTGGACGTGCTGCTCAAAAAATGGTTGACGAAGTAAGGCGGCAATTCCGCGAAATCGCAGGAATTCTCGAAGGCAAAGCAACTCCCGATTATGCCAGATGTGTTTCTATATCAACAAAAGCTGCACAGCGAGAAATGATGTTCCCTGCACTAATAGCTATCAGTATCCCAATTCTTGTTGGAATAGTTTTCGGTGTAGCAGGAGTAATGGGGTTATTGCTGGGAAGCATTTCATCAGGTTTTATTTTGGCTGTATTTATGGCCAACGCCGGAGGAGCATGGGATAATGCAAAAAAATATATCGAAGAAGGAAATTTTGGCGGAAAAGGTTCCGATTGCCACAAGGCAGCAGTTACGGGCGACACCGTTGGTGATCCTTTTAAAGATACATCAGGACCCAGCTTAAATATCCTTATCAAATTAATGAGTATGGTTTCTATTGTAATGGCTGGAGTAACACTGGCTTTTTCGTTCTAATTCGATATTTATGCTTTATAAATTTGAGAGGTTGGTCACACAGATCAACCTCTTTTTTTTAATGGAGGTTATTGCATACATTTAATTATAATATCTTTGTTGCATTGGTGTTATGTAATACAAGCCTTCTTTTACCTGTATGAAACATATTGCTCTTTTTTCCTTCGCTCTCCTGATTTCGAGTTTGTTGATATCGCAGGAAATTGCTGTGGTTAGAGATGCAGGGTTATGGGCAGGTATCGGGGTGGAAAAAAGAATCACAAAGGACTTTCAGGCAGAGTTCAATCAGGAGCTTCGCCTGTATCATAATTGTACAAAAATTGATGATTGCATATCGGATTTGGGTATCGATTACTCAATTAACCGGAATTTCAGCATTGGGGCAAACGGACGTTATACATATAATATTAAGAGAGACGAAGTAATTGAGAATGATTTGCGATATGGCTTCGATATGAATTATAAAGCACGCCTTGGCTTACGTTTTAAGTTATTTTGTCGCGCACGGTATTCGAAGGAGTACTTTGATGCGTTTAACAAAATTAGCCAGGAAAAATTAACCGAAACCGATTTTCGGTATCGTTTGAAGCTTGAATACCAATATAATGGCATGCATTCTTTGTACACATCGGGTGAAATCTTCCGTACCACCGACAAACTCAGGGATCCCTATTTCAGCAAAATCAGGTGTTTTGCAGGTGACGAAATCCGTATTCAATCAGGCGTACTCAACCTTGCCATAGGATATGAATTACAGAACAAAATAAGCTACAGAACATCATTTGTTTTTATGGCAATTTCGTACACTCTAAAACTATAGCATAATGAGGTCCGTCATTATCAGCTTTATCTGTATTCTGACAGCAGCATTGCTGAGTTCCTGTTACAAGGAAGAAGTGATATACGACTTGCAACCGGACAACTCTCTTGAACTGTCCACCATTTTGCGTTTTAACGGAAAAGATTGCGTGTTCGATTCAGGCAGAAATTTGTTGCGTTATCCTGTCAATGCAGATTCAATTGTTCACTTTGAGCCGTTTACCGAATTTCAGGATTATTCCGAAATTTATTTTGCTAACAGGCAATTGAGCCGAAATACCATAAATAACATTGGGACGGTTCACATAAACCAGGAGTACCCTATTATTGTAAAGACCGGTGATTTTACCAAGGAAATTACCCTGGTTTTTACAAATTTACCAATTGTTCAAATCACAACTATCAGTGGGTTTTTCGACGAACCAAAGACGCTCGCTCGGTTGACGATTCACTACCCTGAGCCGGAAAGACCAAGTTACAGCAGCTATATCGGGATAGAATACCGTGGTGTAACAGCACAATTATTTCCCAAAAAATCGTATGGTTTTGCAATACTGGGTAGCATGAACATCAAAGATCGCAGATCATGTCAGCTTTTTTCAATGAGGTTACTCGAAAACTGGATTCTTGATGCCATGTACATCGACAAGGGTAGGCTCCGAAATAAGGTTTCTTTCGAAATCTGGCGTAACATGGGTGAGAATACCCAGCACGATGGTCTGCAATCGGAACTGGTTGAGCTGGTAATTAACAATAGCCATCAGGGGCTATATTGTCTCAACGAAAATATCACTGCAGAACTTCTGCAATTTTCGCAGCCAGATGCAGTACTTTATAAGGCTTACGATTGGGCAAACGGAGCAGTAACTTTCGATATTCCTCCCGAAATGCCCTCAACAATACAATACTGGGACGGATGGGAACAAAAATTTCCGGATCCCGAATTAAAAACAAACTGGATGCCGCTTTATAAATTGCGCGATTTTGTTGTAAACTCTTCCGATGCTGAATTCTGCGATAGTATAGCCGACCTGATTGATATGGATAATTTTATCGACTATTTTTTATTTCTCAATCTGGTAACAGCCCTCGACAATGTTGGCAAGAATACATTTCTGGCACAAACAGGGAATACTGATAAATTCTTTATTATACCTTGGGATATAGATGCAAGCTGGGGGCTTTTCTGGGACGGCACGTATATTGGTTACACAAACCGGCTCACCAACAATCTTTACAACAGGCTTATCAACTTAAACCCTGACAATTTTAGAGAAAGACTTAAAACAAGATGGGTTAGCCTTCGAAACTCTAATTTCACTGAAACCGAAATTTTGTCGTTGTTTGAAAGAGATTTTGAAAAAATCTCAAAATCCGACATCATATCACTCGAGAACAGTATCTGGAGCTTAAACCTAAACATTGAAGAAGAACGCAATTTTATCCAGACATGGATACCTGCACGGCTCAATTACCTTGATGCATACATCAGCGGATTGTAGTCATAGCCAAGCAAAGAGACAAATTAACAACTTTATTATCCACTGATAAAGTATTTCGTGTTAAATAGAGCAATAAACAGTAACTTTGTATTATTAGCAATTCATATGGATATACTCATTAAGAATGGCAACATTATAACTTCGGAATATTCGGTTGTGAATGATGTTTATATACATGAGGGTAAAATACATTCTATCGGCAAAAACCTGAAGCATTCAGCAACCACACGAATAGTTGATGCTTCAGGAAAATTCGTATTTCCCGGAGGTGTTGATCCACATGTGCATATGTGTTTGCCTACTCCTGCAGGGCCTTCATCCGACGATTTTCGTACCGGCAGTATTGCAGCATTGTACGGTGGAACAACAACCCTAATCGATTTTGTCACTCCTGTAAAAGGAGAAAGTCTGCCGAATGCACTGGAAAAGCGAAAACGCGAGGCAGAAAATTCGCTGATTGATTATTCGTTCCATGTAAGTCCGATAGAATGGCACAGCGGGACCAGAAATGAGATTTCCGATTGCTTCAGCAATGGGATTACTTCTTTCAAAGTATATCTTGCATACCGAAAAACCGTCGGTCTTTGTGATGCTGATTTTCTGAAAGTGCTTCGCACAGTTGGAGAATTGGGGGGCATAGTAACCGCGCACTGTGAACTTGGTGAAGAAATCGAAAGGCTTCGTGATTATTATTTCTCTGTAAACAAGACAGAACCGCTCTATCATTACCTATCCAGGCCTGCCGAAATGGAGTCGGATTCAGTAAAAAAGGCGATTGCTCTTGCTCAGGAGGCGGGCTGTAGTTTTTACGTAGTGCATGTATCTACAAAAAAATCGCTTTTTCACATTGAAGAAGCCAAAAAAAAAGGACAACAGGTTTATGCTGAAACCTGTCCACATTATTTACTGCTGAATAACCCGCCGATTACAGGCAGTTTCGCGTCAGCAGCACCTTATATTATTAGTCCTCCGCTCCGTGAGCCATGTGATAATGAGGCACTATGGCATGCCATTAACAAAAATGTTGTAAGCACTATCGGAACCGATCATTGCCCATTCAATATGGAACAAAAAAGAGCCGGGGCAAACGATTTCAGGAGCATACCCAACGGGGCCGGCAGCATCGAATACCGTTTGCCGTTACTATATACATACGGGGTGCTGGGGAAGAAGATAAGCATCAATAAAATGGTGGATATTTTCAGCACAATGCCGGCAAAGATATTCGGGTTGTTTCCGCAGAAAGGTTGCATTGCAATCGGTTCCGATGCTGATATCGTGATCTGGAATCCTGATGGCAGCCATTCAATTTCTCTATTAAATCAGCATCAGCATTGCGACATAAACATCTATAACGGACTTTCGGTTTCGGGGCATGCAGAGTATATAGTGAAAGGAGGTGAAATTGCCGTTAACAACGACATACTGTTTTCTAGCATAAGCCGCGGTAGATTTTTAAAGCGAAACAGACCCGAACTGTGATTTTATTAACCGCTACAAAGCACCAACACGCAAGCGGTTTCGTTCAACCAATTTGCGCAATGCTTCGGCAGGATTTTCAAAACGATTTGTAAACATCATGGCAGCAATTATATACGGTTTGAATCCAGCTTCAATGTAAGTTCTTATGCGGTACTTTTCGAAAACATCTCCGTTAACTTCACCTTCTTTACACGAAACTCCGCTTATATCGGCAGGGAGGCAGTGCATGTACAATGCATCTTCGTTTTTGGTGGATTTCATTTTAGTTGCATCGTATTCCCAATTTTTATATACGGCATTGTTGGCAAGGCACACCTGCTCAAGCTCCTTCAACCCGTTTTTGTCAGCATTTTTCAACAGCTCTGTTCTTTGCTGCATAATATGGTATGGAGCCCAGCTTTTGGGGTAAACGATATCTGCTCCTTTCATGGCTTCGTCCATAGAATGCATTACGCTGAAACTGCCTCCGCTTTGCTGAGCCTGAGTCTTTGCACGCTCTACCACATTGGGTATTAATCCGTATCCTTCGGGATGAGCAAGTACAATGTCCATTCCAAACCTCGACATCAGTCCGATAATACCTTGGGGAACCGATAAAGGTTTGCCATAACTGGGACTATACGCCCAACTCATCACAATTTTTTTACCTTTGAGTTTATCGAGGGAGCCAAAATAATGCTTCAAATGCATCAGGTCTGCCATTGCTTGGGTTGGATGGTCGATATCGCATTGAAGGTTAACAATACCCGGCCGCACTGGCAGCACCCCCTGCGAGAACCCTTCGTCCAGAGCAGCACCGACTTCCCTCATATATCTGTTCCCTTCACCCAGGAAAATATCATCGCGTATTCCTATGAAATCAGACATAAACGATATCATGTTCGCTGTCTCACGCACTGTTTCACCATGTGCAATCTGCGATTTTTCCTCATCCAGGTCCTGAACAGCCAGTCCAAGCATATTACTTGCGGAGGCGAAGGAAAACCTTGTCCTTGTGGAGTTATCTCTGAAATTCGATATTGCCAGTCCGGAATCAAAAACCCGCAGCGAAATATTCTGAGATCGCATTTCTTTCATGATGGATGCCACTTCGAGGATTAGTCTGATTTCCTCTTCCGTTTTCTCCCAGGTCAACAAGAAATCCTTTTGATACAGTCCGGATTTTAGCAATCGTAAGGCTTCAATTTTCTCAATTAGTTTCATGTTGTTCAGTTTTTGATTGTTACATTTCGAATGCAAAAGCAGCATAAAAAGCAGCCGCAACTACCAGATCCGACACCGCGACTTTTTCATCTGGGGCGTGAGCCAAAACTTCGTTCCCGGGTCCAAAGCCAATAGTTGGAATGCCATACACGCCATTGGTCATAATGCCATTCGTGGAAAAGGTCCATTTATCAATGGTCGGTTTTTTTTCAAAAAGTTTTTCATACGCTTTCACACCGGTAACCACTATTTCGTGATCTTCAGGCATTTTCCATGTCGGATAATATTTTTCCATACCATATTTCAGGCCTGTATATGCAGTTTCATAATAGTTCAGCACTTCAACCTTGGCATTCATTCCCTGAACGAGAGCTTCAATTTCCTTAACTGCCGACTCTTTGGTTTCGCCCCAGGTCAATCTTCTGTCGAGATGAACCCGTGCATAATCGGCTACAGCGCATAGCGAAGGGCTCCCGGAAATTATTTCAGAAATAGTAACGCTTCCCCGGCCTAAGAATTCATCGTATGCAAGCTTCTCATTTAATTTCTCAATTTCAAGGGCAACACGCGAGGCCATATAAATTGCATTTTTCCCACGTTCAGGTGCCGAACCATGCGACGAAACACCATAAAAGTGTACATGCATCTCCATTCTTCCCCGATGCCCTCTGTATATATTCAGGTTTGTAGGTTCAGTGCTTATCACAAAATCTGGTTTTATTTTATCCTCTTCTATAATATACTTCCAGCAAAGCCCATCACAATCTTCCTCCATAACACTGCCCACGAAATACACTGTCACATCACGGTTAAAACCCAGTTCTTTTAAAACTCTGCCCGCAGTAACAAATGCTGCAGGTCCACCTTCCTGATCGACAGTGCCTCTTCCATGAACAAATCCGTTTTTAATCTCTCCGCCGAGGGGATCAAAGCTCCAATTGGCAGTATTTCCTATATCCACCGTATCCATATGACCATCAATTGCCAACACTTTTTTTCCGTTACCAATACGCCCGATTACATTTCCCAATCCGTCGATGAAAACCTCATCGAAACCCGCTTCCTCCATCTGCCGTTTCAGCGCCAGCTGAACATCTTTTTCCTGCAAACTGAGTGATTTAATTTTAACCAATTCCGATAAGTTTTTTGCAGTATAATCGCTGTATTTCTCTGATAATGCTTTGATTCTAGAATACGTCGCTTCCATATTGTTAAAGTATTTTCACAAAAGTAAATTTAGTTTATTTTAAAACGATTTAAAAATATTTCAAACATTAAAAATTCAACTTCAAGAATTTATTACCTCTTTAATATTGCCTGATTATGGGCGGACAAATATTGTTTTATTACCTTTGGACAAAAACTAAGGACGGATTATGGGCAGGCTCTTTTTTACATTAAAAATAATTATTCTTAGCCCTATTGTAATTGTATTTACAGGTATTCTTCTTACAGTGATATGTTGCCGTACTCCCAAAACGGTCAGTGTGATTACTGAATACAGCCCTGAACAAAAGGCCTTATGGCAAAAACAAAAAGGCTCAATTAATGAAATCAACCGTTTATTTGCTGAGAACAACCAGGATTACTTCACCGATATTCAAAGAGATACAATAAAACCTGATAATATTTTCAGAATTGCAGTAATTGGAGATTCTTGGATATGGGGCGATGGAATTTATTATAAATATACATGGAGCCATTTGCTTGAAGATAAAATACTGGAAAAATACAAAAACACCGAACTAATATCATGGGGTTTATGTGGTTGGAGTACCCTTCACGAATACAGATATTTCATTAATAACGGATTTCGCTATCATTCCGATTTGCTTATTGTCGGGGTAGTTGAAAACGACCCTTCATTAAGTTACGACGACCAACCGGCTGAATTTAAGAAATGGCAGGAAGGCCTCTACTCCGATTTTAATTTGAAAGGCTACGAAAACCTAATCCTTGATTTTGTTGATAGTGTTAACAGCAATGGTACGGAAATATTATTTGTATTGACTCCCCTATCTGCTGACAGCACTCGCATGAGATGGAATAATAAGATAGTAGATATAATGACGCGGAATAACCTGAATTATCTTAATCTGTATCCAGCATTTGCAAATAAGTTCAAAGGACTGCCACCTGAAGTATTGTTCGCGTCTCCTGTAAACGGACACCCGGGGTTGCGTTTGAATAAGTTTTTTGCAAATGAAGTATTTAACTATTTGAAGCGCAATAATTATTTAATAAAAAAGGTCAGCTAGAAACTTTCAGTTTTATGAACTTAATCAGTGTAATCAAAAATATTGCGAAAAGAGGAAGCCCTCAAAATCTACTTTATAGAAAAGTATTTTTATGGTTATACTTTTTGTTATTAGTTGCTGTTCATATTCTATTTTTCGTTTTCACAAAATGCTATTTCATCAGTTCTGGTGTTATATTAATTATTGGTATCAGCATTTTCCTTTATTATCTTATATTTCTGACCAGCAGATTATTACGTAAAAATATCAATAAACAAAACCTTTTTTTGGTCACCATATCAGTTGCCCTTGTTTTAGTGGTTTTAGAATTATCTTTCATTTTCACAGGATACAAGAGCACCTATCTTGAAAAAAGATATAAGCTATATTACGCATCGCACTATGCTGCAGAAGATAAAAACTGGTTTCATGTATGGCACCGGAATCACTATCTCGAATCGAGTGAATATCGCTATTACCGAAGCATCAATTCACTTGGACTATCAGATATTGAGCATCCAGTTGAAAAAGATAGTAGTGAATATCGTATTATCGCGTTGGGAGATTCTTTCACAGAAGGAGACGGTGCCGATGCGGATTCTACATGGCTTAAATTTCTGGAAAGAGGTCTGCAAAAATACAATTACCCATTGCATCTTCGATTTATGAATGCAGGTGTTTGTGGCAGCGACCCGTATTTTGAATATATACTGCTCAGGGAAAAGCTTTTACAATACAAGCCCGACCTTGTGATTGTATGTATCAACAGCACAGATATACTCGATGTAATGCTACGTGGTGACATGGCCCGGTTTCAACCTGATGGAAGTGTAAAATATAATCATGCACCTTGGTTTGAGCCGATTTACGCTTCATCTCATCTTTCCCGAATTGTTTTTGAAGCATTAGGATACGATGAGTTTTTAACAGGGGACCGTAATTCAGGAGATTTAAGCACTAGGACTGAAAAACAGATTATTCAGTGCTTATACGATTTTAAGAAATTAGCAGATGAAAACGGGTTTCGATTGTTGGTAGCTTTTCAGCCATTATCATGGGAAGTGGTGAACAACAGCTCTTCGTTACAGAAAGTTATTAATGCAACCAAACAAGCGCATATCGACTATTGCGACCTAATGGAATACTATACTGTGGTAGAAAAAATGGATAGCGCAACTGTTTTGAATTATTTCTGGAGCAAAGACGGGCATCACAATAGTACAGGATATGGTGCTTTTGGGAGAGGAATTGAAAAACACATTCTGCTGATGGAATTATTTTCAAAATGATTTATTTTGTATTAATTTGTTATTTTTACCTTATGTTAAATGTCAAATTTCATTCTGTCATAACTATTTGAACAAGTAATACCAATCGAAGTAAACATTCTAATTGAAAAACCTAAACATCATGAAAAATGCAGCCCTTTTAATTCTCGTTTTTGCCCTGTTCGCATGTTCCGGTTCTCCCCGTAAACCACAAAGCAACAACACCGATACAACAAAAACAAGTGAGGTTAAACCCGTAAACGAGTACACAGTTGATATGTACAATAAAATAGAAGTTGGGATGAATTTGGCTGACGTAAAAAATATACTTCTGAAGGACGGTGTACTCCTGACACAGGCCTCAAGCACCGCAAACCAGCAAGGCGCAGGGAAGATCAGTGCAAAACTCTATACATGGACAAATAAGGATGGCTCCTACATCGAAATTACCTTTGTTGAAGGGATTGTGGTTACCAAGAATAAGGTTAACCTGAATTAAGCTTCATAACCGTATGGCGACAGGATGCTGCCAAAACGCATGGCGGCTTGCATTTTCATTGCAATTTAAGGTTAACTTTTAAATAGGGTTGTTTATATAAACAGAATGAGAGTGATCTCTCGTACTCTGTACTCGCTCTCACTCTCACTCTGTTTATGCTCCCCCTCTAAGACTTGAACTTAGGACCCCCTGATTAACAGTCAGGTGCTCTAACCAACTGAGCTAAGGAGGAATATTTTAAGTGTGGCAAAAGTAAGAGGTTTTTCTATATTTGCAAAATAATTTTAAAATTTTATCATGAAAAAAATACTTGCCATGGGAAATGCGCTGGTCGACATGATGACACAGCTTCCTAACGACAGCATATTGTCGGATTTGGCACTTCCGAAGGGTAGCATGCAGCTTGTTGATGCAACGCAATCAAAACAGATTCAGGAATTTACTAAATCCATGGTTCGCACAAGAGTTAGCGGTGGATCGGCAGCAAACACCATTCGAAGCATTGCCAACCTGAAAGCACCCTGTGGCTATCTTGGGAAGGTGAGCAACGATGAATTGGGTATATTTTTCAGAAATGAAATGAATGCATTGGGCATCAACACACTATTGCAGCACAGTGCAACGCCAACAGGGCTTGCTGTTGCTTTGGTAAGTCCCGATTCCGAGCGAACGTTTGCAACCTATCTGGGTGCTGCAGCCGAATTAACCCCTGAGGAGCTGAGCAAAGAAAGTATGGCAGGTTTCGATTATCTTCATATTGAAGGCTACCTTGCATTTAATCACAGCCTGATAAAAAAGGCAATGGAAATTGCACGGGCTAACAATATTATTGTTTCGATGGATATGGCAAGCTATAATGTGGTTGAAATCAATCGTGATTTTTTACTTGATGTAATAAAAAACGATGTTGATATTGTATTTGCCAATGAAGAAGAAGCCCGTGCACTTACCGGAATGGGACCTGAAGATGCTGTGCATCAAATTGCCGAAATGTGTCGTATTGCCATTGTTAAAACGGGTGCTGATGGGTCGCTTATTAAAAGTCAAGGACAATTATCGAAAATTCCTGCCCGCAAAACATCACCCGTAGATACTACAGGTGCCGGCGATAACTATGCTTCCGGATTTTTATATGGTCATGCCAACGGCTGGAGCCTGAAAAAATGCGGACAGTTGGGAACAGTAATGGCGTCAAGGGTAATAGAAGTTATCGGAACTACTATGAGTTCTGAAACATGGGAGTGGATAAACGCTGAAAAGGAATGCATTGCTGCATCAGGTAATGATTAATCCCTAGTGCTCTACTGCTTTTAAAAGCCTATAAACGAAATCCTAAAAAAGACCGTGTCTTTCCGCGTCGATTTTATTCTTGACTTTTCCATTTTGTGCAGCTTTTTTGAGTAAAAAACTAGTTACCACTGTTAAAGATACAGATGTTAAAATCAATAAATAATTCTTTCTCTTACTTTTTGTCTTGACACAAAAAGTAACCAAAAAGTCAAGACATGGTTCGGCTGCGCTCACCAGCCAAATATGCTCCTCCCCGCTCTACCCGTTTAATGAAAAAACTAACAAAGTAGTGTTTTGTCAGCACTGGCCTTTCTCCTTTGACCGACAAAACAAAGCTGCGTGAAGCAAACCTTGTTCGGGTCTATAGATTGTTTGCTTCTCTTGCCCTTTGTTGTTTTTTGCTATTAAACGGCTATTCACGCCTTGGCTGGCTCGCATTTTTGTCGGGGCCGCCCGCGTTGCGATGCCTTCAGTGGATTGTCATCTTAGGTGGCCTTTGATGTTGAAAATACTATTAGGAACGCGGATTTTCATGAATAACTTTACGCCACGGGGATGATACATTGCTGCATCAGGTAATGATTAATCCCTAGTGCTCTACTGCTTTTAAAAGCCTATAAACGAAATCCTAAAAAAGACCGTGTCTTTCCGCGTCGATTTTATTCTTGACTTTTCCATTTTGTGCAGCTTTTTTGAGTAAAAAACTAGTTACCACTGTTAAAGATACAGATGTTAAAATCAATAAATAATTCTTTCTCTTACTTTTTGTCTTGACACAAAAAGTAACCAAAAAGTCAAGACATGGTTCGGCTGCGCTCACCAGCCAAATATGCTCCTCCCCGCTCTACCCGTTTAATGAAAAAACTAACAAAGTAGTGTTTTGTCAGCACTGGCCTTTCTCCTTTGACCGACAAAACAAAGCTGCGTGAAGCAAACCTTGTTCGGGTCTATAGATTGTTTGCTTCTCTTGCCCTTTGTTGTTTTTTGCTATTAAACGGCTATTCACGCCTTGGCTGGCTCGCATTTTTGTCGGGGCCGCCCGCGTTGCGATGCCTTCAGTGGATTGTCATCTTAGGTGGCCTTTGATGTTGAAAATACTATTAGGAACGCGGATTTTCATGAATAACTTTACGCCACGGGGATGATACATTGCTGCATCAGGTAATGATTAATCCGTAGTGCTCTGCTGCTTTTAAAAGCCTATAAACGAAATCCTAAAAAAGACCGTGTATTTCCGCGTCGATTTTATTGATAACATCGCGCAAGTCTTCCTGCACAGCCGTGAAATCGGTATGATCAACATCCACAATAAGCAACTTCCCTAGCTTATATCCATTAATCCAGGCTTCATATCGTTCGTTCAGGCGCTGTAGGTAATCGAGTCGGATGGTATTTTCGTATTTTCGCCCTCGCTGCTGAATTTGCTGCACTAAAGTCGGAACCGATGCCCTGAGGTAAATCAGTAAATCGGGCGGCATTACCAAAGAGCTCATCAGATTGAACAGCGAAAAGTAATTATCGAAATCTCTTGAGGTCATGAGTCCCATTGCATGCAGGTTTGGAGCAAAAATATAGGCATCCTCATAAATGGTGCGATCCTGAATAACTGTTTTACCGGACTTTCGGATGTCGAGAATCTGGTTAAACCTGCTATTCAAAAAATAGATCTGCAAATTGAACGACCAACGTTGCATATCGTCGTAAAAGTCGGTAAGATATGGATTGTCCTCAACATCCTCGTAATGAGGCGTCCATGAATAATGTTTGGCAAGCAACCGGGTTAAGGTTGTCTTTCCCGAGCCAATGTTTCCTGCTATTGCAATGTGCATAAACTTTTGTTTTTCTTAATTCACTAAAATAAGATTTTTTGTTTTGATAACAATGAATTAGTTTTCAACTAAAAAATAAATTTGCAGTTTGTCGCCTTGCCGAACATAAAGCAGCGTTCCATTGAATAAAACCTGAATACTGTTATCAACCGGAAGTTGAATTTTTGTCTCATTGTGCAGCTTCAGGTTATGTTCGACCAATTCATTTTTCATGATATAATACAAATACCCATTGTTTACATAAGGAGCAGAAAAGCCTTGTTCCTGAATCCGAAATACATAGTTTCCGAATTTATCGAAAACAAAACACCCGTTTTTTTCGAAAACAAGGCATACATAATCGGTGAATTCTTTCAGGGAAATAGATTTATCGTTTGAAACATCTACATCAATAGCATTGCTTTCGTTCAGCTGCTGTAGGTTGCTGCTAAAATATTTAAGCCGGAGATCGCCTGAGTCGAAAACCCAGAACCCACCTTTCTGTGAAGCACAAACCACTTCGGCTCTGTTCAGATTCAATCCGTCGAGAGAAACGGGGTCACGGAGAAGCGACAAGGAATTATCGAGGAAAACCAAATAATTAAAATCCCCGTAAAACAACATAATTCGCATAGGGTCGGTAACATCGGCACTGGTAATTTCACCCAGATTTTTATTGGCATAACTAAAAACTACCTTACCATTACTATCGGTTTTTTTTATCTGAAAAGAATCAAAAACATACAAATTGCCCAATACATCAACGCCGACATTGCCCGAAGAAAAAGGAACCTCTTTCTGGAATACCCACTGACTGAAAGAAGGAGCAACAATAAAACAAAGTACACAAAACACACATATACTTTTCATTCCGGCGCTTTTTTAATGCAATTCTGTCAAAAACTAATCCAAATCTACTGTTAAATTTTAATAAAACAAAAAACTGCCTTTGCGAAAAAATCACAAAAGCAGTTATACATGATTCTGCACCTATTACTTTTTATCCTGAGAATGGGGGCACTCTTTATGGTTTCCCGGAGCTTTCTCCCCACTGTTCTGATGGTCATTGTGTCCACATGGTTTATTTTCAGGCATCTGTCCTTCCCCTTCGGCGCATCTTGCTTTATTCTGTCCCATAGTTTTATGGTCGAACTGCATCTTCTGATCCTCATTCAGCAATTGTCTGATATTCATATTAGCGTGAACTCTGTTTTTTTCCATTTGCGCACGAATAGCTGTAATCTCATCAATTTTAGCATCAATTGCCTTAAGGTCGGCCTTATCCTGTATTAACAGCTTATTGAGCTCTGCTTCCTTAATATCACGTTCAGCTTTCAGATTTTTTTGTACGGAATGCATATCCTTTTTAATTGTTTGAATAGCCTTTTCCTGTTCGGGTGTAAGGTCCTGAATACCGTACAGTGTAGCTTGTTCCTTCTTCGAATTATTGCAGTCGGCTTTCTGCGCCATTGACACACCGGTAATCATCATTACGGCAATGCTCAATAAAATAATCTTGTTTCTCATATAAGTAAGTTTTAAAATTATGTTGTTTTGACAATCTGAAATCCAATTCGTTTAAAGCATTTTTAGTTAAGTTTGAAAAATTAAAACTATTAAGGACAGAAAACCATTAAATATTACCGGAATTGAAACAACTTAAAAAAAACCAAATAAAGGTTTTCAGCGTACCACTGATAATCTGTGAGCTCGACAAACAAGGGATACATCTGTTTGCCCAATGCCGCATTGGAAGAAAAAAAAGAATTGTACTTATCGATACTGGAGCATCGCAATCGGTTTTTGATAAAAACAGCGAAGTTTTTTCTGATAACGAATTCAATAAAATTACAGAAGAGAATGCGTCGTCGGGTATTAACTCGAGTATCAGCGAAATGTATGTGTCAACAATAAAGAGTTTTGCTCTCGGTGGCTTTGTGTTACGGAATTACTTCTCTGTTTTTATTCCATTCGACCACATCAATTCCATGTATCATACCATCGGAAAGCATAAAATCACGGGTATAATCGGCGGTGATATACTGCTAAAATACCGGGCCGAAATAAGTTATTTGGACAAGGAACTTCGCTTGCATCTAAATATTGAATAAGTTATCGTATTTTCTAAAAAATAATCTATATTTGCAAGCTAATTTTAAAAAGTATAAACGTTAAATTTTACTGAAATGCGTAATAAAGGAGCTATTATTCTTGTAGCAGTTTTACTTACTCTGATTTGTGTTTACTATCTTTCTTTTACCGTAAGAACCTACCAGATAGAGAATCGGGCAAGCAAATATGCCGAAGCTAAATATTCGGGCATGAAGCTGAAACTTGATGATTTGGAAAAATCGCACAAGCTCGATAGTATTAAGAAGCATTACCTCGATTCGCTCACAAAGAGTGGCGAAAGTGTGCTGTGGATGTTTAAGAAATATACTTACAACGAAATTAAGGAAAGGCAGTTAAACCTGGGTCTTGACCTTAAAGGCGGTATGAACGTAACTATCGAAGTATCGGCAGCCGATATTGTACGTGCACTATCGAATAACCGTAGCGATACCGTGTTGAACAAGGCACTTCAAATTGCTGTTGACAAACAGGTGTCGAGCAACGAAAGCTTCGTTGATATTTTTGCAAAAGCATACAAGGAAGTTTCGAAGGGAAAATCACTTGCCAATATTTTCATTACTTCGGGAAACGCTAAGATTTCGATATCATCAACCGATGCTCAGGTAATTACTTATCTTAAAGAGGAATACACTGCAGCTATAGGCAATGCCAACGAAGTTCTGCGTAAACGTATCGACCATTTCGGTGTAGTACAGCCAAACATTCAGGAAGATTTTGCAGTTAAAGGCCGTTTTCACATCGAACTACCCGGTATTAAAGATCCTGAACGCGTTCGCAAGCTTCTGCAGGGAACTGCCTTACTGGAGTTCTGGGAAACATTCGAGAATAAAGAAGTGTACAAATCGCTCGAAAAAATTGATGAATATCTTGCCAAACGAGGTCAGCCCGATACAACCAATGTTGAGGCAGCAACCGATACAGTCCAAAACACTGCACCTGTTCCAAACCAGAATGTTATTGCTGGGGATGATGTTACCGAAACCCCCGACACTAATGCTGCAGTGAAACCGGCTACCGCTGCCAATGACAAAAAGGAAAGCGACAAAGCTCTTGCTAAATCGCAGCACCCACTTTTTGTTATTTTAAACCCATCGGCATCGAAAGACGGACAATTAATGGAAGGGCCGGTTGTAGGAAGAGCAGTAGCAACCGATACTGCTGAAATAAACGCTATTTTCAGAGATGAAAAAGTGAAAGCATTCCTCAATAAAGATTTGGTGCTTGCCTGGTCATTTAAACCCCTCGAAAATTCAGACGATGTATTTGAACTGATTGCACTTCGACGCGTAAAAAATGGAGCTGTTCTTAATGGAGATGTAATTACCAATGCACGGGAAGACTTCGGGCAAACGAGTGCTTATGCCGAAGTTAGCATGACGATGAACGCCGATGGTTCGAATGAATGGGCAAGAATTACCCGTGATAATAAAGAAAGATGTATTGCCATTGTTCTCGATGGATATGTGTACTCCTATCCCCGAGTGCAAAACGAAATAAAAGGTGGACGCAGCTCGATTACAGGAAATTTCACAATCAACGAAGCAAAGGACCTTGCCAACGTTCTCAAATCAGGAAAGATGCCTGCACCGGCAAATATTCTTTCGGAAGAAATTGTTGGACCTTCGCTGGGACAAAAAGCCATCGACTCCGGTCTGAATTCTTTCATAATAGCTTTCATAATTGTAATGCTCTATATGGTGGTTTATTACGGAAGACCCGGATTAACAGCCAACCTGGCTCTTCTTGCCAACCTTTTCTTCATATTTGGGGTTCTTGCTTCATTCGGTGCAGTGCTCACTTTGCCGGGTATTGCAGGTATTGTGCTCACCATTGGTATGGCAGTGGATGCAAATATCCTTATTTTTGAGCGTATCCGCGAAGAGATGCGTGCAGGGAAAGCTCTTTCACTTGCTGTGAAAGACGGTTATAAGAATGCCTATTCTGCAATTATCGACGGGAACTTAACAACCATTATTGTCGCAATTATTCTCTTTAATTTTGGAGTTGGCCCTATTAAGGGGTTTGCAACCACACTAATTATTGGTATTCTGTCTTCGTTGTTCTCTGCTATCTTTATAACTCGTCTTGTTTTTGACACAAAAATCAAACGAAACAAGAAAATTATTTTCGAGACACCTATTAGTAAAAATGCTTTTCAGAATGTTAAAATTAAGTTTATCGAAAAGAGAAAGATTGCTTATGTTATTTCCGGTATTCTTATTGCCATCAGTATTATTTCGCTTGTAACCCGCGGACTTAACCCGGGCATTGATTTTACCGGTGGCAGAACCTATATTGTAAAATTCGACAATGTTGTAAATCCTCAGGAAGTGGCTAAAAACCTAAAGCTGACATTTACCGAAGCACCCGTAGTTAAAACATTTGGTGCAGGCAGTCAGGTTAAAATTACAACAAAATATTTAATTTCTTCGAGCGATAAAACTACCGATGCAAAAATTGACTCCTTACTGTATGTTGGGTTGAAGCCGATGCTACCAACAAATATTAGTCAACAAGAATTCCTTGCCTCCTACCGACAAAGCTCACAAAAAGTAGGACCTGCTGTGGCTCAGGATGTTTTGTCGAAATCGTTCATTGCAGTTTTAATTTCGCTTTTGGGTATTTTCATTTACATTCTGTTCAGGTTTAAAAAGTGGCAATATTCGCTGGGCGCAGTTGCATCATTGGTACACGATTCATTGATTATCATTGGAGCGTTCTCGTTGTTTTATTCCATTGCCCCGTTCTCGATGGAGGTAGATCAAGCATTTATTGCAGCTATCCTCACTGTAATTGGGTATTCCATCAACGATACGGTGGTAGTTTTCGACAGAATCAGGGAATACATCCGGGAGTTCCCAAAACGGAACCTGAAAGAAACCATGAATCAGGCCATCAACAGCACCTTAAGCCGTACCATGGGAACTTCTCTCACAACTTTACTGGTATTGTTGGCTATCTTTATTTTCGGTGGTGAAGTAATCAGAGGTTTTGTATTTGCAATACTGCTGGGTATTTTTGTAGGAACCTATTCTTCGATTTTTGTTGCAACACCAATTGCATACCAATTTATGAAGAAAAAACAAAAAGACGCTGAAACCAAATAAAATTAAGAGGCGGAAACGCCTCTTTTTTATTTCTTCATTGCAAAGTACGATGCAATTTTTTCTGCTTTACTCTTACCAACCAAGGAAATAATGTCTTCTTGATTGGCTTTTTTTACTTCGCTCAAGGATTTGAATTTATCAATTAGCAAGAGTATCGATTTCTCTCCAATGCCTTGTATCTGCTCAAATTCTGATATTAAAAACTCTGATGACCGCTTTTTGCGATGAAAACTTACGGCAAACCTATGGGCTTCGTCTCTTGCAAAACGTATAAGTCGCAGCGATTCTGAATTTTTGTCGAGGTATGCAGGTACAGAGTCTTCCGGAAAATAGATTTCTTCAAGTCGTTTTGCAATTCCAATAACAGCAAGTTTGCCGTATACACCAAGTTTTTTCAGTATCTCTACAGCGGCACTCAGTTGCCCTTTCCCACCATCCACAATAATAAGTTTTGGAAGTTCTTCATTCTGATCCATTATCCTCTTATACCTACGAAATACAATTTCCTGCATCGATGCAAAATCGTCGGGACCTTCAACCGTTTTTATATTAAAATGGCGGTATTCCTTTTTCGATGGCTTTGCATTCCGGAATACAACACACGATGCTACCGGGTTTGAACCCTGAAAGTTCGAATTATCGAAGCACTCGAAATAATCGGGTATTTCGCGTAAGTGTAAATCTAACTGTAATGCTTTCAGTTTACGTTCAATAGCAATTTCGGGGTCCTTTTTCTCTATTATTCTGTGCCTTTCGAGCATATATATTTTAGCATTCCTGCCTGCGAGTTCAAGCAATTTGAATTTATCGCCCTGCCGGGGAACAGTCCAAGTGAGCCCTTCAATTTTAAATTCAGGCAAAAAAGGAACAACGGCTTCAGGAGCCTTTTCGCCGGAGTTGCTCCACATTTCAAATGCATACGAAACAAGCAACTCTTGCTTTGTTTCACCAAATTTTGCCCGCATTTCGGCATTATGCGAGTGCACAACAGCCCCATCCACTATCTTTAAAAAACTAATATAAACAGAATCCTTATCCTCAGCCAAACCATATACGTCGATGCGTTTGATTTTATTGCTGACAACCGTAGATTTGGCTTTATAGGACTCGATGATTGCAATTTTTTGTTTAATGCTGTTTGCCTCTTCAAACTTATAGTCTTTTGCAAAATCGAGCATTTGATTTTTTAAATAATCAGTTACCCGTTGCAGGTTTCCCTTAATAATATCTCTGGCAAGTTTAATATCTTCGCTATATGCTTTTTCCGTTTGGAGTCCCACACAAGGTGCATTGCAATTACCAATATGGTACTCAAGGCATACCTGAAACCTACCGTTCTGAATGGAATCCTGATTCAACAATAACCTGCAGGTTCTGATCTTATATAACTGCCTTATCAGCTGCAACAATGTCTTAACAGTATGTACCGATGCATACGGGCCAAAATATTCGTTTTTTGCTCCTTCTTTGGTGCGTGTATAGAATATCCTTGGAAACAACTCCCCTGTAATACAAATCCATGGATAGGTCTTATCGTCCTTCAGTAACAAATTATACCGGGGTTGCCACTGTTTGATAAGATTATTTTCAAGGAGTAGTGCTTCACTTTCGTTATCGACCACAGTGTGTTGTATACCGGCAATCTTGTTGACGAGGATACGCGTTTTGTTATTTTCCTGTGTTTTATTGAAATAGGAACTAACTCTTTTTTTCAGATTTTTAGCTTTACCAATATAAATTATGGTCCCTGAAGAATCGATAAACTTGTACACTCCGGGTTTTGCCGGAAGCGATGCTATCTCGTTTTTAATCTCGTTCGTAACCATCTTCAATTACAAATGAATAACTGCTTGCATAAAAAAAATCGGCACACCCTTGCCGGTTGTACTGAAAGAGGTAATAACAGCACTGCTTTTGCGGAAAACAGTTATCAAGCCCAGACCTGCACCATTACCCAAAGGAGTTTCGTTTGAAATGGTTGAGAAGTATCCTGCTTTCAGATGGGTTGCGTCGCACTGCGAAAGTGCATCAACCCTCTTTTTAAGCGGAACCAGTTGTAAAGGCTCAACGGGATTGACAGAATGAACAGTGATTGATTTCTCCAATAACTCTACCCTGAACTCAATTTCATAATCATGTTCATGCCAGGAGTGTTTTTGGACATTCGTTAATAATTCATCAAAAATTGAAAACACCTTTTTCTGTGAAGAGATAGCAAACTCCAAATGGTCCAGAATGTTTGTAAAGTCTCGATGCATCCGTCTGAAAATATCGGGACTAACGGTTCCGGTATGTTCTATGAGGGTAACAGGTTTTGGATTATTCTGCATCATTAATACATTTCGTCTCAATAAAAGAGAGAATGTAAATTTACTAAAATCGAAGAAAGCTGCAAATCAGCAAAGTAAAAGTTGCTTACCAGTCTTTTTCAACATTAATTTTCTGAGTTTTCACTTTTTGTTCCTGAACTTTTTTCTGGAGGTCTTTTTCGTCTTGTTCCAAAGCCTTTAAAATCCGTTCGGCATCCCCTTTCGAAATTTTTTCAGGGTCAGATTGTTTGTTTTGTTTCTGTTTATTTTCGTTATTATCGCCGTTTTGCTGCTCTTTTGGTTTGTTTTGTTGCTGCTGATTTTGTTCAGAGCCGGTCCCACCCCCTTGTTGCCGCTGTTTCGAAAGCATATACTGTGCAATAGATAAATTGTATCGGCTGTCATCATCCTTTGGGTTTAAAATCAGTGCTTTCTGAAAGGCATCGATGCTTTTTACGTAATCGCCCTCCTGCAACCTTGCAGTACCAAGATTATACCATGCCTTTGCCTGCTCACTGACAGACCTTGCAGCAAGCATATAACCTGTAAAAGCCTCTGATGCATCTTCGTATTTTTGCTGGCGGAATGAAGCAGCACCCATATTTCCCCTTATCTGATACATTTCAGGTTGCAGGTCTGTCGCTTTTTTGTAAGCAATTTCGGCATCCTGATATTCCTTTTTCTCGTAATGTTTGTTTCCTTCTCTGATATGCTTTCGCTCTGCCTGTGCATAAACAGAGTTTATTGATATAATGGCAAATACAATATAAAAAATCCACTTAGTCATTTTCATTTTTTATCAACATTAAACAAATCAATCCTCCTTGTTTTTAAGCTTTTCTTTCCAGGAATAAATAGTTCAATCACAAGCAGCAACATAGCCAGAAAAGCAGGATAAGTAAACTTCTCATCATAATCGGCATATTTTTGAGAAGCAATTTTTGTCTGTTGCATTTTGTTTATTTCATCGGAAATTAAATCGAGCCCGGAATTGGTCTCACTGGTTCGCACATAAATTCCAT
Organism: Bacteroidales bacterium; assembly: GCA_017994175.1. GTDB lineage: Bacteria > Bacteroidota > Bacteroidia > Bacteroidales > ML635J-15 > JAGOEF01. Next base: position 131,615 of record JAGOLH010000001.1, read on the forward strand.
GTGCAGTAGCAGCAATGCTTTTAAGTGTACTCTCATCGAGTTTCGACATAACCACGTTTCCGTTTTTGTCTTTCATAAAACCATTCCCATCGGGAGAGGGCACAGGTTGCCCTTTTGGCAGACCCATTCCAACGGTGTGAATTACAATACCCTTTTCATCGGCAGCTTTTGCTGAAGCAATGGGGTCGTCTTCATGATTTTCGCCATCAGTAAAAATAACAAGTACCTTACCGGTTTGGTTATCGGAGCTAAACGAATTAATTGCAAGGTCGATGGCTGAGCCTATTGCTGTACCTTGCTTTGGTGCCAGCGAAGGATTAATGGTCTGAAGAAACATTCTGGCTGATGCATAATCGTTGGTAACAGGAAATTGCATATAAGAATCACCTGCAAAAACAATTAGGCCTATTTTATCATTATTTAAATCAGCAATCAAACGCTCCACCGATTTTTTTGTGCGCTCGAGCCGGTTAGGCTGAACATCTCTGGTAAGCATACTATTCGAAACGTCGATGGCTACAATCATCTCTATACCATTCCTTTTCACCTCGAGCAGACTACTTCCAAACCGAGGCCGTGCCAAAGCGAGCACCAACATGGTAATTGCCAGAAGTAAGACCACATTGCGTAGAATGCGAAATCTTGTCGACACTGCCGGCATGAGCTTTTTTATAATTTCATTGTCACCAAAGCGCTGCAATTGCTTTTTCCTGATATAGCGTGAAAGTATCCATAATGCTACAAGTACTGGCACTATCCACAATAACCATAAATATATGCTGCTATGAAACTGAAACATAATATTCTCTCCTTATGGCATTGGTTTGTAAATTGTAAAACGCAATATCAGCTCACATAGTAATGCAGCAAGGGCAATTACAGCGAACCAGAAAAACTTTTCTTCAGGTTTACTAAAATCACTTATCTGTAACTTCGTTTTTTCGAGTTGATCAATATCTTGATAAATTTTCTTAAGCATTTCGTTGTCTTCAGCCCTAAAATACTGACCACCCGTGGTCTTGGCAATTTCTTTCAACACATCTTCATCAATTTTGACTTCCATATTGCGATACTGCGTTCCAAAGGCGGTTTGAACAGGGTATGGAGCGGTGCCTTTTCGTCCTACACCAATTGTATAAACCCGAACGCCGAATGTTTTTGCTATTTCGGCAGCGGTAACAGGAGCAACAGCCCCGCTATTGTTTACCCCATCGGTAAGAAGAATAATAACTTTACTTTTTGCATCGCTTTCTTTCAGTCTGCTTACTGATGTAGCCAACCCTGAACCAATGGCTGTACCATCTTCTAAAAGGTCGTTTCTTATTTCTTTAAATAAGTTTACAAGAACCGATTTATCGGTTGTAAGTGGACACTGTGTAAAGCTTTCTCCTCCAAAAATAACCAGACCTATTCTGTCGTTTTGGCGTGCATTAATAAAGCCAATAGCCACATCCTTTGCTGCTTCCAACCGGTTGGGTTTTAAATCTTCTGCCAGCATACTTCCGCTTATATCAATAGCAAGCATAATATCAATACCCTCAGTAGTGCTTGTTTGCCAAGCGTTTTCGCTTTGAGGTCGTGCCAACACAGCAACTGCTGCAGCAAAGGCAACCATCCGCAACACAAACATTATATGTCGCATCCGCACTTTTAATCCAGAAGCCATTCCTGAAAAAGCCACCGAAGATGAAATGTTCAGGCTTGGATGGCTTTTCCGGATACGATACACGTACCAAATGCTCATTGGTATAATTGCCGACAAAAGCCAAAAGTATTCAATATGTAAAAAACGAATATCGTTAAACATTTTTTGATTCCTCCCCTTTTTCAGATTCTACTTCAATATATGCCTCCTGAATCTTTACCTTATCGGGTTGCTGCTCTTCAACTGTACCTTCAACAATATCAAAAGCATTTTTAAGATGCATGTCGTTTTCATGGAAGAAAGGCTCTGCTTTTGCAAATTTCACCGCATCAGCCGTAATGAGAACTTGTTTTAACTGGTTCATGTAAGTTTCAGTAATTACTGAAAATCCCGACATTGCATTTAAAATTTCATCGGAGGTCATTTCCATAGCATTTACCCCAAATCTGCCTTCAAAGTATTTTCGCAACACATCTGTCAGTTCGGTGTAGTATTCCTTGGTTTTGCCGTTTTGCCATTTCTTTTCATCGCGTATTCTGTTTAATTCGCGCAATGCCACGATATGAGGAGGCTCTGGAGGTGGAATCCTTCTGAAAATATTTTTAATACCTTTCTTTCTGAAAACAAAATAATATAGTATTAATGCCATTGCTGCCAGCGACAATGCAATCCACCACCAGTTATGTTTCAGAAACATTTTCACTCTCCACCAGAACTCAGCCCAGGTAAGTGGGGTTTTGAAAAGCTCATCGCTGATATCCATAATTTTCAGCGTAACGAACAATGCTTGCCCTTTACGCACAGTATCGTACTGATGAATAAAAACTGTGTCATTGGCTCCCGGAATACGATGGGTTTCAACAATACTGTTATTATCAACAATAAAAATAGTTTTGTCGGAACCGGCACTGATTATTTTTACATCTTCATCATTTCTGAAACCAATTGTGCGATACAATTCAGAAGCAAATTGCTGGATATATTGTTCGCGCACAGAATCAACCATTGCTTTCAGTTGATCTTCGGTTACCGACCTGGCAATCGAGTCGGGAATAGCCATCGAAATTTCGTTTGCGAAGTTATTTTTTCCGAAAACCACAATTCCGAAATTTTCCGCAAACACAGTATCTCTTGGGACTGTGTCGATAAGCAGGTATGGTTTCACAAGCAGTTTTATACTGTCGGAAAATAATTCAAGCGTGTCGGTTCCAAAAACAACCTGAAGTTTCACCACCGGAATATAGCAAGTTCCTGTATCGAAAGCTGTAATGACATAATCGCGGCTAAATAGTGGCTGAGATCCGGTTTTACCTTCAATTATATCGCCTTGTTTCACAATGAATATTCCTTTTGTGAGTGTATCGTTATAAACCGGAAAAACAACATCATCGGGATTATCTCCTGAATACTGAATAGTGAATTGAATCTGTTCTCCGATAATCAGGCTGTCAGCAGATAGTCGCGTCAACACACTGGCCTGCTGTGCAACGGCTTGGCTTATTCCCCAAAGGGAAACAATCGCTATTAGAATTATGAGCGGAAATCGAGTCATCTTTACCTGTTTTTGAACAGTGAAATTAATGGTTTAATATAATCGTCGCCCGTTGCAATACTTACAAAATCGACACCGCACTTGGTAAGAGTTTCGCGGCAGATTTTATCATGCCTTAACCACCAGCTATTATACTGTTTCCTTACTCTGGCTGAAGAAGTATCAATCCATTTTATTTCATTGGTTTCGTTATCGCATACCTGCACCAGACCAATATCGGTAAGCTCTGCTTCTCGTCGATCAAACAAGCGGAGCGCAACAACATCGTGTTTGCGTGATGCAATTTTTAAGGCATCGGAGTAATCAGGAGAAATAAAGTCGGAAATGATAAAGGTTGTGCTTCGTTTTTTAATTGCATTGGTAAGAAATCGCAATGCTTCTGAAATATTCGTCTGCTTGTTTTGCGGCTCAAAATTCAGTAATTCCCTGATAATATGCAAAATGTGTTTCTTACCTTTTTTGGGTGGTATGAATTTTTCAACGTTATCGCTAAAAAAAACCACACCAATTTTGTCGTTGTTTTGAATTACAGAGAAAGAAATAACAGCTGCAATTTCTGCGGCCAGATATTGCTTCAGTTGAGTATGGGTTCCAAACTGCCCGGAACCACTAACATCGATAAGCAAAATTGCAGTCATCTCGCGTTCCTCTTCAAACACTTTTACATAAGGGTGGTTGAATCGGGCGGTAACATGCCAGTCGATATGCTTGATGGGGTCTCCGTACATATATTCACGAACTTCGCTAAAGGCCATACCTTTTCCTTTAAAAGCACTGTGGTACTCCCCTGCAAAGATTTGATTCGACAAACCCTTTGTTTTTATCTCAATTCTTCTTACCCGTTTTAATAATTCTGCTGTCTCCATTGAGTATCTCTTTCATTATGGATACAATTACCCAACCCGTTATCATACCGATTTTCTCAAATTTACATCCATTTCTATGGCACTTCAACTGTATTTAATACTTCGCTGATAATCTCTTCCGTTGTAATATTTTCGGCTTCAGCTTCGTAAGTAAGGCCAATTCTATGCCGCAGAACATCATGACAAACCGCACGCACATCTTCCGGTATCACAAACCCGCGTCTTTTAATAAAAGCAAATGACTTTGAGGCCATGGCAAGATTTATGCTTGCACGGGGCGAGCCTCCGTATTCAATTAGGGGTTTGAATTTCTCTAATTTGTACTGATCGGGGAACCGTGTTGCAAACACAATATCGAGAATATATTTTTCAATTTTCTCATCAAGATATACTTCCCGTACCAGTTTCCGTGCTTTGATAATATCAGCAGGCTTTACTACGCTTGTTGCTTTCGGGAAATCCTGAGCGAGGTTTTCCCGAATTATCAGTCGCTCCTCCTCAAATTTTGGGTAATCAATCACGATTTTAAGCATAAACCGATCCACCTGAGCTTCAGGAAGCGGATACGTACCTTCCTGTTCAATGGGATTCATTGTAGCCATAACAAGAAATGGCTTTTCGAGGGGATAGGTTTTATCACCAATAGTAACCTGCCGCTCCTGCATGGCTTCGAGCAATGCTGACTGCACTTTAGCGGGAGCCCTGTTAATTTCATCGGCAAGGATAAAATTTGTAAAAATCGGACCTTTCTTCACAATGAATTCTTCGTTCTTCTGACTATATATCATAGTCCCTATAAGATCGGCAGGCAACAGGTCGGGGGTAAACTGAATACGGCGGAACCCGGCCTGAATACTATTAGCAAGTGTATTGATTGCCAGTGTCTTTGCCAAACCTGGCACACCTTCCAGAAGAATGTGACCATCGCTGAGCATACCAATCATCAATCCTTCGAGCAGGTGCTTTTGCCCAACAATTACCTTTTGAACCTCAAAATTAATGATATCGACAAATGCACTTTCCTGTCGGATCAGTTCGTTCAATTCCTGTACATTCACGGTCTGTGTCATATATATGAATATTAAAGTGTTTATTAAATTGAATCACGAAATTATAAAGTAAAACGAAATAATACAACCAAGATGCTGTGGTAATGCTTATATTATTGTTAAAAGCTGTTAAAACTCTGTTAAAGGCGTTTTTGACAACTAATGAAATACATGAAATTATTTGATTATTGATGCTAACCCAAAGCTCAGCGATTGCATTTTCCGGTATTGGTGACCAATAATTATAAGACTGCATTCCTTAGAAGCCGATCGGGGATTTCTAACCTAGGGTAAATATAGCCAACTCTATCAGCGTACTTCTATTTCACCAGTGTAACAGCTCCTGTATATGGGTCGGTTCCGTTAAACAAAACAATTACATACAGGTAAACTCCGGTAGGAAGAAGTTTTCCATTGTAATAGCCATCCCAATCACCTTCCTGAATCGTGTTGTTATACAACTCCTGCCCCCAGCGGTTAAATACCTGAACAACTGCTTCAGGGAACATATGCAGGTTTTCTATTTCCCAGGTATCGTTCACACCGTCGTTATTCGGCGAAAAAGCATTCGGGATTCTGATACAATTGATTGGATTATCAGTTAATATTATTGGTCCCAACGACAACTCGCATCCTCGGTTATCTATAATGGTAAAATAATATTCTCCCTCCAGTAAACCATTGAAATATGGCAGGTTATAATTTACACCCAACCAGTTGTAGACATAGGGTTCAGTGCCTCCCGAAGCATTCAGGTCGATGGAGCCATCATTATTCCCTGTGCAGGAAGGATCGGTAGAAACAAATGAAGCAATAATTACCGATGGTTCAATTATCATTACAGTGGAATCATCCACACAACCATAGTCATCGACAACAGAGATAATATAGGTGCCGGCAGGCAGATTGGCAACCAACTGTTGATTTATTTCGAAGTTTGCATTACTACAAGAGAAAGAGTAAGGCAGTGTTCCTCCAGTGGCAAACATAGCAATACTCCCGTCGCTGCCTCCAAAACAACTTACGTCGGTAACAGCTGCACTGACATTGACCCCTGAGGTCGGTTCATTTATTACAAACGATTGTGTTCGCTGGCAACTATTACTATCTTTTATAACAACAGAATACGTTCCGGCTGATAAATTGCTAATTGTATAGTCGTGAGAACCATTCGACCATTCAACTATATAATCAGGGGTTCCTCCGGTAACTGTAACAGAAATAGACCCATCGGAAACTCCGGTACACCGGATATCCTGTATTACAGCATTAATGGTTATGGCAGGCGGTTCTGTAATAATACCCGTTGCTGTGCCTGTACAACCCCAATCGTCGTAAACGGTTACAATATAATTTCCAGGCTGAAGGTTTGAGATTATTGGTTGATTTGAATTGTTCGACCAATGGAAAGAGTAGGGCGGCTGGGCAGCTGTAATATCAGCACTAAGGATTCCATTAGCAGCCCCATTGCATGTGATATTCTGCACAACGGTTATCAGCGGATTTAATACCCCTGTGATACCGATATTTACTGATGAGGTAGCGGTGCATGAATTATTATCGGTAACTGTACAATAGTATATGCCATCGGAGAGATTGGTAGCATTTGGACCCTGATCACCATTCGACCAATGGAAAGTATATGGAGGAATACCTCCTGATGCAGTCGCTGTTGCACTTCCGGCGCTTACACCACAAGCAATTGGCGTTCCGGCAATTGATAGCAGAAGATCGTCGGGGTCGGTTATAGTAATTGACTGAACTGAACTACAACCGTTAAAGTCGGTTACTGTTACTGAGTATGTTCCAGCCACAAGATAATTGATTGTAGGGTTTACGCTGTTGTTCGACCAATGATAAAAATATGGTGGCGTACCTCCACCTGTTACAGTAATTGTAGCACTTCCGGTATTCGAACCACCACATAATGCATCGGTTCCACTGATTGAAGTGGTGAGCAAATCGGGCTGTGTAATAATCACTGTGTCAGCAAAAGAGCATCCCTGAGAATCGGTTACTGTGAATCCGGTCGGTGTATTTGCCGGAATACTTCCATTGGTAAACTGCGATGAACCATTAGACCAGAGAATGGAATACGGGGGAGTGCCCCCGCTTAGTACAGAAATTGTAGCAGAACCAGTTTCACCATAGCAGGGTGCATTTTCTCTGTCTTTAACAATAACAAAGTCGCTGGTTTCCTGAATTGTAAAAGAAATGGTACCTGTGCAATTGTGAGCATCGCTAACAGTTACACTGTAATTTCCAGCAGAAAGTCCTGTAGGGTTCGCACCCGAGAGCGTAGATGGAGTCCATGCATAACTATACGGAGGAGTTCCACCCGTTACCCCAATACTTGCTGATCCGTTGCTGCCACCATTGCAGGTAACATGCGTAATAGAGTTTAATTGAACCACCAAAGCCGGTGGTTCGGAAATTGTAATTCCGCTTAAACTCGTTACACAACCATTTGCATCGGTTATTGTAAGTCCAAAGGTTCCAGCAGGCAGGTTCGTGAAAGTATATGATGTGAGATTTGTACTGATGCTTCCACTTCCCCAGCTTATAGTGAAATCGGGTGTACCCGCTGTAATATTCACCTGAACACTGCCATTATTTGCACCATAACAACTTACGTTCGTAATGCTGCCCACACTGGCACTGACACTCCCGGTTTGAGGAACGGTAACTGTTGCACTGCTGCTACAGCCATATTGGTCGCTAGCTGTAACTACATAGGTTCCTGATGATAGACTGGAATGTGTTGGGCCTACATAACCACCCGCACTTGCTGGCCAAGTAAATGTATAGGGGGGCGTTCCACCCGTTGCTGAAACGGTGGCACTTCCTGGAGTATTACAAATGCTTGGAGTAACTGATCCTACCGAAGCAACAATAGGATTGGGTTCAACCAGACTTGCAGAAGATGACGCAGTACAACCGTGCGCATCGGTAACCAGAACCGAGTAGGTACCAGCAGGGATGTCGAACAGATCTTGCGAAGATGCCCCGTTGCTCCATGAAAATGTGTACGGAGAGGTGCCTCCGCTTACATTCAGCACAATGCTGCCATCGGAGCTACCGTTGCAAGAAGGGTTCCCGTGAATAGTTGCATTCGCCGTCGGGTTTGCATACACAACAATATCCATAGTAACGATCTCAGCACACTGTCCGGAGTTAGGGGTAAATGTATGGGTGAATGTCCCCGGAGTTGAAGTATTTACCGTGGCAGGCGACCATGTTCCAGCAACACTATTGGTTGAAGTTGTCGGTAAAGTACCGGGAGTTTGCCCGGCACAATAGGGACCCAACTGCGTAAAGGTGGGTGTTGTATTCGGGCTAACAACCACGGTCATAGTAGTTGTGATTGCACATTGACCGGCATTGGGTGTAAAAGTATGTACAGTAGTTCCAAAATTATTTGTATTGATGGTAGAAGGACTCCATGTGCCGGTAATACCATTCAGCGATGTAGTGGGTAATACGCCGGGAATTTGCCCTTTACAATACGGACCCAGTTGAGTAAATGTTGGTGTAACATTGGGAGCCGCGGTCACAGTAACAGAACTTGAACCGCTGGTACACCCTGTGGTACTGGTCACAGTAACAGTGTACACCCCAGCAGTAGTTGCAACAATGGTTTGAGAAGTTGACCCGGTATTCCAGTGATATGCTGAATATCCTGTTCCCGCATCGAGAGTAACACTTCCGGGCATACAGAAAGACAGTGGTCCTGAAGCAGTAATGGAAGGAGTAATAACATCCGGATCAACATAAGTAAAAATAAGTTCAGCTCTGTTGATGCACATTGGGCCGCTTGAACAAAGATTAAACGAATTACTGCCTCCATAAATATAACCCGGCAGCCCACAGGGGAAATTTCCTGTAACTGAAGTAGTCATCATACAAGGTAAATCATCGCACCAGCATCCGGTAGCTCCATCATAAGCAATGGGTAGCGAAAAACCGTTGATGGAGGAGGTAAATGATGCTCCTTCACAACTTCCCGTATAATAGTTAGCCGTAACACTGGTTACCACGTGACCTGCCGGAACAGGGTCGGTAAAGCTAAGAGTTTTGCATGGTGGGGTATCACCACAATAACTTCCGGGTGTGTTAGTGCACCAGTAGTCGGAACCGCAAACCGTACATCCTCCGCAAGCCTGAAAACCCGAGAAATATACAGTGGTGGTGGCTGTTTGTCCATAAACGCCCGAATAGCCGACTATCAGCAGAAAAAAGCCCGATAAAAGAATCTTGTAAATATTTTTCATAGGCCGAGTAATTAATCAGTATAGACATGAAACTCAAGTGCACGATATTTATTTAAACTACCGGGCACCGATAAAAAATCAGAAATTTTAACAAGTAAAAGGCTTCCTGCAGCATTTTCGCAATCACCAAAAACCTCAGAACCCTCAGGAATAACAATGGAGTTCAATTCAGTTCGCAATGGGTCGGTGACCCATTCTCCCTGGTCTGTAAAAATTCCGTTGGTCCATTCAACCCTAACTTCGTATTCATTATTGTTAATAAATTTCAGTAGAATCACATCTACGCCATTGCAAACAGATACTCCATACAATGCTTCAACGTTTTTCTGAATATTATTACCGCTTACCGACAAGCCTACAGGAAGCCATTCACTAACCGACTGCGCTTCACTTTTTAAAGACAGAGTTATCAGAAAAATCAGGATAACTGATGCACTAATGGCTTTTAATTTCATGTTTGCAAAAATTGAATTATAACAAATATACTATTTAAAATCGTAACAATTTACAAATTTTTTCAGAAATTCATGAAAACATGAATCATTAATTCGGTTTTTCAAGATATCAAAACTACAATTCATTATATTTATATTTATTTATTTTAAATACTTATTACGTGATTTAAAGCTATTCTAAGCATACTATTTATACTAATAACTGCGTCAACATTTAAGCAAGCACCAAATTTATTTATAAAAACTTCGTATAAAAACAGGTTTCTGTTCAAATATGTAAAAGTATTATTTTATATTTGTTATAATTGCTTTGAAGACATTGCTTTATAATGAAACAAATTCCGTTCAGAGATCTTTTTTCAACCCGGAATATAATTCTGCTCCTAATTCTGATTGTCAGTTTTGCATCGTTCATTCGGGTAGGTGACTGCAATTTTTTATTCTGGGATGACGATATGCTGATATTAAAAAATCCGTATGTAAGGTATCTAACCTGGGAAAGCATTACTCATAACTTTGCACAGGAAAGGTTTACAGCTTTGACCCTCAGCATATACTCATTCATGTATAAGCTATGGGGCAATAATCCTGCGCCTTATCACTGGCTAAACTTGATAATACACCTTGCCAACATTGTGCTGGTTTTCAAATTAATGCAGCATTTCTTTAAAAACATATATTCCGTTATATTGGTTAGCTTGCTGTTTGCCTTGCACCCCCTCAGGGTTGAGTCGGTTGCATGGGTGTCGGAGCTCAAAGGGCTACTTTGCACTTTCTTCATATTGTCTTCCGTGTTGTTTTACATAAAATACCTGCAAAGCAACCGAAAGTGGTTTTTATTTGCATTGGCAGCTTTTCTTGCTATTCTATCTTCTTTTTCAAAAATTCAGGGAATAATCACACCGCTTTTATGGCTGCTGCTTGATATTTACTTCCGAAGGAAAGATTACTCCCTGTCCATCGTTGAAAAACTTGTAATGCTGATTTTTCCTCTCTTTACAGATAACATAAGCATTATGGCGACCCTGCTTCTTGTTATTACAGTCGCATTTCTGTTTAAAGACAGGATTGATCAAGTTAAAAAGATGTATATTTATATAGGATCAATTGTTATAACCCTTTCAGGAATATTTATTCTATTTTTAAATTTTGGGAGCAGCTTTACTAATTTCTGGAACAATCAACCGGAAAATCAAATTGTTTTCAGTTTTACAGAACGAATATTACTGGCGGGGTTTTCGCTGTGGTTTTATTTCCGCAGTTTTTTCTACCCCTTTCCTATGTCTGCTTTTCATCCCTACCCTATGCGGAATACAAACGGAAGTCTGCCTGCAGAGTTTTACATTACAACTATAGTAATGCTGGCATTCGTGGCCATTGCCATATACTTTATAATAAGGAGGAATAAAATAAATAATTTGATTTTTTTCGGGTTCTTCTTTTTTATTATAACCATCTCACTTTACCTGCACATCATTCCCATTGAAGGGCGTATTATTGCGGCCGACAGATACTCATACTTACCGCATCTGGGCCTGTTTATTTTACTTGCACTTGTTTTCGAAAAGTTGATTTTCAGGCATAGCAGATTCAACATCTTCAGTACAGTTTTCTTAGCTATACTGTCCATGTCGATGTCAATTGCAGTCTATTCAAGGACAAAGGTTTGGACCAACACACAGACCCTTTTCCAAGATGTTGTAACCAAGGACCCGACTGCTGCTTTCGCATACCTGAATCTTGCTGCTTCGCATTTGCAAGCAAATCAGACCGACAGCGCAATTAACTGTTTTAATAAATCGATTCAACTTGACTCACTGAATATCAATGCATATTATAATCGGGGACTGGCCTATTCTGATAAAAAGAATTATAAAATGGCCATGAGCGATTTCAACTCTTTTGTGCGATTGGCAAAAAGCAATAAAACCAAAGCCATAGGGTTCGCACAGATTGGAGAATTGTACAGGGCTTCGGGGAAAGATAGTATTGCTTTGTCGTATTTTAATCAGGCCCTGCATTACGACAGTACCTTGTCGATCGCTTACAATAAAAGAGGCATTCATTACCTGAACATTCAGGATTACGGGAATGCGTTGCAGGACTTTGAAAAAGCCATAAAATTCAACCATTTCAACTCTGAAGCTATCAACAACAAAGGAATGGTGTTGTTACTCCAAGGCCATATTGATGAATCGATTTTATATTTTTCGGAAGCCCTCCGCCTGAGCCCTGAATACGTTCTTGCTTACGATAACCGAGCTTATGCATATTCGTTAGCAGGAGACAATGACAATGCTTTAAAAGATTACAATAAAGAAATTGACCTAAATCCAAACAATGTTGAAGTCTATATTAAGAGAGGCCGTGTTTTTGCATCAATGAAGCAATATCAGGATGCTATTCGCGATTTCGATAGGGTGCTTCAGCGTAAACCCACCGATTTTATAGCCCTTACAAACCGCGCCTATGCTTATTATTACAGCGATCAGTTCGAGAAAGCCAGAACCGGTTTTAGCTATATCGCAGGTTTGTATCCTGAAAATGCTGCTTCATGGCAGAACATGGGGTGGTATTTTATGCAAGTGAAGGAGTATGCCAATGCTCTGTCGGCATTCGAAAAATCGATACGTATTGACACAGCCTTAATTAATTCTTACATAAATATGGGATATGTCTGCATTGAGCTTAAAGATTATGTATCTGCAGATAAATACTTAAACCAATCGCTTGCACTGAATCCGAAGCACCCTGAAGCATTGTACTTTACCGGTGAATTAAAACGTCTATCAGGGAAAGCCGGTATAGCCTGCGAATATTATTCAAAAGCGGTTACTGCCGGAAGCAAACAGGCAGTTGAAGCACAAGCATTGTATTGCCCCAATTGAGTCATGCTTTTTTCCCCGGATGAGGACGGAAGCTCAATTTTTTCTCGGTCCCGGAAACTAATCGCCTGATATTCTTGTGATGCATTATTATCACCAGAGTAGCCGTAAGAAGCGAAAAAACACGTAAGGTAAGTGAATCAGTTTCAAAAATAAAAAAATTAAAAACGGGATAGCTGATTGCAGCCACAAGAGAACCTACTGAAACAATTTTAAATAACAGGAAAACTAAAGCAAAAACTCCGAAACAGCAAAGGGCTATAAAAGGCTGAAGTGCAAGCAGCACACCAAGCATACAAGCCACACCTTTTCCCCCTCGGAACCCTGTATATAATGGAAAAATATGGCCTAACACTGAACATATACCCAATATTGTACCCCAAACCCAAAACCATTCGTTTAAGGCATCGAAATTCAAAAAATATACAAGGTACACACTTGCAAATCCCTTTGCCGCATCAGTTATAAAAACGGGAATTGCCACAGAAGCTCCGAGAACGCGAAAGGCATTGGTTGCACCAGCATTTTTGCTGCCCTCATTGCGCAGATCAATTCCCCGAAACCACTTACCGTACCAAACAGCGGAGGAGAAAGAGCCAATCAGATAGGCAATTACAGGTAATACTATAAACAAGGTTAACTGCATTCTGTATTTTATTTCAAAATTATATTTTTATCATTGCATTGTTTAAATTATAATCGTATTTTTGATTAAATTTTAACTGCAATGATTTTTAGCAAAAATATTAAATTATTACGGAAAAGACGAAAACGGACTCAGGATGATGTTGCTTTTACTTTAGAAATGAAGCGCAGCACATATAGTGGTTACGAAAACGAAGTTGCACAACCTGGCATCGATGCACTTATTGCTATTAGCAATTATTTCAATATCAGCATCGACACTTTGCTCAAAGTGGACTTATCAGTGCTCAGCGAAAGTCAGCTACGGCAAATTGAGCTGGGGTATGATACTTTTTTCAAAGGATCTGAAATCAGGGTGTTGGCTACTACGGTAAACTCCGAAAATGAAGAAAACATCGAGATGGTGAACGAAACCGCAAAAGCCGGGTACACGCTGGGTTATGCTGACCCTGAGTTTATAAAAAGGCTTCCCGTTTTCACACTGCCTTTTTTATCGCACAATAAAAAATACAGAAGCTTTCAGATTTCGGGCGACAGCATGCACCCTATTCCTGATGGAGCCTTTGTAATAGGTGAATTTGTGCAGAACTGGTATTCGCTTAAAGACGGAGATGCCTGCATTGTAATAACACGCGAAGACGGGATTGTATTCAAATGCGTTGAAAACAAAATAAAAAACCTCGGAAAACTTGGGCTATACTCTTTAAATCCACTGTACGAACCGTTTCATATCGAGGCATCGGAAGTAACCGAAATTTGGAAATTTGTAAATTATTTTTCAAATGAGATGCCCGACCCCATACCGGCTGAAAAAGAAGTTATCAATACTATTGCCAGTATTAAGCAAGACCTCTGCGAAATAAAACAAAAACTGAATATTGATTAGTCAGCTAAGTAAAAATTACTGCAATTGTCTTTATAATTATTTTCAAATCGGTTAGAAACGAGGATTCTGCAATGTATTTCAGGTTTAATTCTATTTTCTCCGGCATAATTTTACCAATGTACATCTCTTCAGGGTTTTGAGCTTTTGATAGCACATCGTTTTCATTGTGATATTTCAGCGAAGCGTAGTCGGTTATTCCGGGCTTAACACTAAGCACTTTCAACTGGTCGGCAGAATATAAATCGACATACTTTCTGACTTCAGGACGTGGACCTACTAAACTCATGCTACCAAAAAGCACATTGAATAATTGCGGAAGTTCATCGATTTTATATTTTCTCAGCCATTGTCCTGCCGAGGTAATCCTGCTATCTTTCATGCCAACCGTCAGGAGTCCTTTCGTATCGGAATTGATAAACATCGTTCTGAATTTGAAGATTCTGAAGTCTGTATTGTTTTTCCCAACCCTCTGCTGGCAATAAAACACTCCACCTTTGCTTCCTGCGATAATTACGATTGATATCACAATGAATAAAGGCAATAAGAATATTAACAAAAGAAAAGAAATTATTATATCGAATACGCGCTTCATTTGTCTGACTTTAAACTTTGTAATCAGCTACTTATTGCAGGATACTGACATATATGCCTCAATTACCGCCGTTACCACCGTTTGGCACATTTCGTGGGTAAGATCATAATACACTGGCAAACTTATCTCGCATTTGTAATTTGAATATGCATTGGGAAAATTACTCATGGCATACCCGAGTTTTTTGTACACGGATAATAATGGAAGGGGTTGAAAGTGGACATTTACAGCAACATCGCGGTTAAATATTTCCTCAATCATCCTATCGCGTTGAGTTTCTTCAAAACCTGCAATACGCAAAAGAAAAACATGGTAAGAGCTTTTTGAGCTACCATCATCAAAAACCGGGAGCATAGCCCACGTGAATTCTTTAAATGCATTAAAATAAAACTCAAAAATTGCTTTTCGTCTTTCAAGAATTTTATCCCGATATCTACTCAGCTCCACTATGCCAATTGCAGCCTGAATGTCCGTCATATTGCATTTATATCCTGGCATTAAAACATCGTACCGCCATGAGGCTTTTCCCTGCATTTTTGCCAGAGCATCTTTGCTTTGCCCGTGCAGGCTAAGGATATTAAAATACCGATAAACTTCTTCGCAATCGAATGGTTCAGGCAAATTAAAAGCAATAGCACCACCTTCGGCTGTAGTAAGATTTTTAACGGCATGAAACGAAAATACTGTGATATCGCACATCGTTCCGGTAGGTCTGCTCTTATA
>JAGOLH010000087.1 GCA_017994175.1 Bacteroidales bacterium
CTCAGGTCGTTTACCCCAAGTATTTCAGGAGTGTATTATTTTGGTATCAGGATTACATCAACTTCTGCTCCTTACAGTTCAATGAGTTTCGATGATTTTAGGCTTGAACCAACCCCCACTTGTTTCTATCCTTTATCGGTAACATCCACGGCGATAACCAGCTCCTCTGCAACAATCAACTGGTCTGCATCGGTACCTCCTCCTGCCAATGGTTACCAGATTTATTATAGTACTTCTTCTACTAATCCTACTTCAGGTACTACTCCTTCGGCATCTGTCGGAGCAGGTATTACAACCTATAATATTACCGGTTTGGCGTCGCAGACCACCTATTATGTATGGGTTCGCGGGAACTGTGGCTCCGGTGATGTTAGTAGCTGGTCCAATTCAATCAACTTTACTACATCGTGCGATCCTGTTTCTGCCTTGCCTTGGACAGAGAATTTTGATGGTATGGGAGCTATTGGGAACTCCATAATTCCCAGTTGCTGGAAAATTGAGTCGCCCAGCGGGACACCATGGTGGTCGGCAAATGCTGCCAGCAATTCCTATACTGATCCCTATTCATCACCCTATTATATGGCATGTAGTTGGAATCCATCAGTTTCAGATAAATACATAATTACTCCCGGATTTAACCTGATAGCCGGAAATACCTACGACTTCAGTTTTATGTGGGTTGGTGATAATTATACAGGATGGACATCCGATGTTCGATACAATACTTCGCAAACTGGTGTTGGTTCTACAGTTTTGGGGTCAGCCTATTTAGCATCAGGTACCACTTCACCAACAACCTATGCTCCCGTTAGCCGTTGGTTTTCGCCAACCAATTCTGGAGTGTATTACTTCATGATTAGGGTTAACAACAATTCCACGCCTTACTGGCTCGGTTTCGATAACTTTAAACTGGAGCTTTTACCCGAATGTGATGGACCCCCAACTGCAGGAACAGCATCCTTGCTACCTGCCATTGTATGCGGTGGTAATACTGTAACTGCCACATTGACGGGCTTTTCATCGGAAATTGGCGTTGAATTTCAATGGCAGCAATCAGCCAATGGAACCACAGGATGGGCCAATGTTTCTGGTGGAAGCGGAGCAACTACCCCGGTTTACATATCAGGAGCTCTTTCTGATAATATCTATTATCGTTGCAAAGTTACCTGCAGCAATACCAACGATTTTGCCTACAGCAATACAGTTATGGCAAATGTTGATCCTTTGGTTGAAGCGACGTTCCCTTGGACAGAAGGTTTTGAAAATATCTCCGGTGCAGGTGTTTGGCCTTGTGGGTGGGCAATTTCTTCAGCTACTTATTGTGCAACCTATACGGCTAATACTACATATAACCGTATTTCACACACAGGTAGTAAATTTGCAGCTTTCCGGTGGAGTAATACTACTGCAAAATGGATGTATACAAAGGGATTTAATCTGACAGCAGGGCAGGCATATAAATTTAGTTTCTGGTTTACTACCGATGGTGCAACAGGCTGGAGCAATCTAAGAGCAATGTATGGAACATCGCAAACACCTGCTGCGATGACGAACACTATTCAAGGTGCTACAGTTACAACTCCTTCCGGCACTAATTACCAACAGGTAATCGGATACTTTATGCCTTCGTCTTCGGGGGTATATTACATTGGTGTAAGTGTTAATGATAATATTAATCCGGATTACCTTTCTGTTGATGATTTCTCTCTTGAGGAATTCGATGGATGTATAAGTATGCCAACTCCAGGAATAGCAAGTGCCGTTTTTCCTGTTGTGTGTACAGGAAGTAGTACCGCAATTAATCTTTCGGGTCATTCCACAGGCAATGGTATTACCTATCAATGGGAACAATCAGCTGATGGCAGTACAGGTTGGGCCAATGTAACGGGTGGCAGTGGCAGTACTTCGGCCTCCTATACTACCCCAAATCTAACTGCTGTAAGGTATTACCGGTGTAAGGTAACTTGTACTAACACAAATCAGTTTGACTATAGCACTACTGCCATGGTATCGGTAAATCCAAACCCTACTGTTACTATAAGCGGAGCCACTCAGGTGTGCAGTGGATACACAACCACACTCACAGCTAATATCACCGGTGGAGCAGGGACAATAACCTATCAATGGCAGAATTTAGTGGGTGCAAATTGGGTAAACGTAGGGACAAATAGCAACACCTATACTACCGCACCTATTGCATCTCCAAAATCGTATCGGTGCATAGTGAATGGGTCGGCTGGTTGTGTGCAGGCCATTTCGAATGTTCATAACATTTCCATTAACAACGATCCGGTTATTACCACATATGGCGCTACAACCGTTTGTGAAGGTGGTGAAGCCCTTATCGGAGTAAATGTTTCTACGAATCTAGGGGGTATACCATCATATCAATGGTATTACTACCTGAATGGTTATTGGAAAATAGCTATTGGTTTCACGGGACCTACTTTATTGACACATCCCCCGTATACCCGTGATTATAAAGTTCGGGTATATTGCCCGGGAGCTCCCTGTGCATATTCGTTTAGTGAAGTTATTACAGTACAGGTTGTTCCTGATCCGGTAGTTGTAATTCAACCACTGGGGCGTAACATCTGTGTAGGAGGGTCTCATACAATGAATATTGGTGTGGCTGGTGGACTCGACAATACCTACCAATGGCAAAGTTCTACCGATTTGGTTAGCTGGCATAATATTCCGGGTGCAAATGCTCTTGAATATCAGGCTACTAACCTGCAGGAATCATACTATTTCAGATGTGTGGTTACCGGGACTGACTTTGGTTGTGCAGGAGAAACATACAGCAACCCTGCATTTGTGAATGTGTACCCCGACCCGAGCATTGTAATTAGTGCCGGAGCTACCTACTGCGTAGGAGGAAGTAAAACTCTTAAATCGATTGCAACCGGCGGATGCGGTGTTGCCTCGTATCAGTGGCAGGTGTATAACAGCGCCAAGAGTACTGGGAACTGGGAAAACATTCCGAATGCAACAGAAGGTCAGATTACTGTTGCACCCGTATCAAATACTCAATATCGTTGTATCTATTCAAAGCATGGACAAGGCTGCGATGATGCCATTTCGAATATTGCTACTATAACGGTGTTACCAGACCCATATTTCGTTCAGCAGCCTCAAGGTGCGGTGGTGAATTTGGGAGATTCCTATCTGTTGTCGGTTGAAGTAGCAGGCGGTATGGAGCTATCATATCAGTGGCAGTATCTGTTCAATGGTATTTGGCAGGATATCCCGGGAGCCGTCGGAACCAGCTTACTGGCAAACCCTCCTTACACAAGAAGTTATAGGGTATGGGTTACCAGCAATGGTTTGAATTGTAATGCCATTATAAGCAATATTGCTACACTTGAGGTTGTCGACCCACTTACTAAGGCTCCGATTGAAGATGTCAATATGCCGGATGAGAGTGAACAAACACCCGAACCAAACACTGAAGTCCTGGCTTCGATGAATCTGTATCCCAACCCGTTCCGCAACGAACTGAATATTTATTTGGAAGATTGCAGTGCCGGACCTGTTGTGATTGAAGTATACAATCTTACCGGAAGTCTGATTTATCGATTGGATCTGGAAACAGAAACAGACAGCTTCTTCTGGCAGATGGACATCAGCGACTGGGCTCCTTCGATATATATGTTCCGCATCGAAAACGGAAATCAGGTTATGGTGAAACGGGCTGTTAAAAACTAAACATCCTATATTAAACAAAAAAACCGCTTATATAGCGGTTTTTTGTTTTACATAGCCAACGCGTTTGTAAAATCAAAGCACACGGGACATTCACTCATTAAAAGGAGATTCTGCCGAAAAATCAGGTCGGAATATTTTAGTACTTTCCAAATCTTGCATCCAGCCCCTGTAGAATCCCAAGCTGTAACACGCTTCCAACACATCTTTATATTCTTCTTCGAATAAGCTGCGATTAATTTCGGGATAATTTTTCGCAAAATGAGCCGGGTAATATTGCGACATAAGAGAAAGGTGAATTTTTGGAGAAATTTCTTCGGCAATACATTTAAGAGCTTCGATACTTTGATTAACCATCCCGGGCAAAACCAAATGACGCAAAATAATCCCCGATTGCACAATGCCTTTATCATCAACAATGAGAGTCGAACCTTTTTGTCGGTACATCTCTTTAATAGCAGCCAAAGCAGCTTTCGGATAATCAGTTGCCTGCGAGTACATGGATGCAGTGGATGAATTCGTGTATTTAAAATCGGGCAGATATACATCTATTATACCTTCAAGCATCTTAAGAGTATCGGGCTTATCGTATGCATTGGTATTATAAACAAATACCGGCTTACGACCAGTTTCAAGAATACCTCTAATAATAGCTTTCATTTGCATAACATAATGCGATGGCGAGACAAAACCCACTATATTTTCGGTGGTATCAAGTACAGAGCATATTTTCGTGATAAGCTTATCAAATATTTGGGCTTCAGGTAAATTATCGATATTATTAGCCGAAATATCGGCATTCTGACAATAAACACATTGAAGGTTACAATGTGGAAAAAAAACATTGCATATTCCTTTGCTCCCCGAAATTACACTTTCTTCGCCTTTGTGTGCACATACAGCAGAAACACGAAATAATGCATCAGTCTTACAGAACCCTGTTTTTTCCAAAACTCTGTTGGCACCACATTCACGAGGACAAAGTTTGCAATTCGACAAGCATTGTATTTCGGTAGGCAACAGCATAACGAGAACGAAACTTTAAATTATTTTGTACAATTTTTCGGTGCAAAGATGGAAAAAATATAAGTTACCACCGGAATAATTGCCATTTAATAAACATTGTGATAATAAAATGGCATATTTGGATCAAACCTAACAAAGGATATACTTATGGGCAGGTAATAGCAGTACTTACAAAGTTTCCGCCATTGTCTATTGTAACTCTCCAGCATTGCCCGTCAGGTGATTTCATAATAATACCGGACCCGATTTGTAAAATATTTATATCACCACCATTAATGCTAAGTTTCGAGGTTGGTGTATTTGTTCCTATGCCAACATTTCCCTGTGCAAATAGGTTTCCAACAAAATAACCGGCCCAGTTGATTGTCCCTCCCTCTACCAGTGAATATACTCCATAGTTAATTCCATCGATGGAATTCTTGTATGATGCAAAGTAACCGGCATAAGAATCGCCATTACCAAAGTCGGTAATGCTATTGTAAATACCATAGCCCCCACCTGAACCTTCTTTGTAAATCATGTTTCTTATACCAACTTGCATGCCATTATTTGTTGCATTATAACAATTTAAAAAATTATTGATTCCAAATCCTTGAGCATCTTCTTCGTTATGGCTTTCAATAATATTTGTGATTCCATTTGCACTTGAAACAGGATTTAATGTTTTAATAATCAAACGGCTTCCAGCGATATTTTCCTCAACATCTCCAATTCGAAGGCAGTTATCGTCAGCATTAAATGTTAAACCAGGGTCACCACCAAGTTGATTTTGATCCCACCAAAATGGGATTTGCTGAAATACTCCACTACCTGAAACTTTATCATTAAATGAATTATAATCGCTATTGCTAATCAAACCTGCATCTACTCCAGAATTTGAGGCTAACGGAATATTCAACTTATGAGTTGCACCTTCACTTATCCATTCGAGAAAAAAACCATCGGTACTGGTTGATAACAGTTGTGTGGTTGCAGTTATACCATTTAAAGTTAATAAAGAAGAATTCCATTGGTTGATATTCTCATTGGTAATCTCAAACGAAGGGCTGGCTGTCCAAAGTGGATCGGTTTCGGTATAGCTGGTCAAGTATCCTACATCGGCATGATTTCCCCACGAAAACGCTGAATTCCAGTTTGCAATATCCGAAGTAGAGATTACAAAAGCGGGGCTGCTGCCAAAAATGGGATCGGTTTCGGTATAGCTGGTTAGATAACCTACATCGGCATGATTTCCCCAATAATAAGCTGTATTCCAATTTTCGATATCTGTTGCATCAATACCTTTAACATTAAGGGCAAAGAAAGCATAGGGTACTGCCATCATTTGTTGAATTCCGGCTAAAACATAATTATCGTAGGGGACATCGTCCATTTCTACTTTAAGAAAATGTTTTTCAATGCCCCAGTCAATATCAAGAATGCTATTGCTGGGACTTTCGTCAGTTATAGCACCAAGACCAATTACATGTGTGAATAAACCATTAATATCAGTATTCACTTGCACAATTTCCTGATACACCACAGGACCTGCAATGCTTTGTTCAAGAATGGAGAATCTGAGCCATATAGCTTGATTGGCCACGATATTACCATAAGCATCCATACCTGCAATTTCTCTTCCGTTTACGTCGACTGCCACAGCCTGATATGTAATACCATCAACAACAATCTGACCATAAGAAAAGCTGCTGATAAAACATGCTATTGCTGCAATTACTATGTTTTTAAACTTTCTCATATTTACTGTATTTATAATTTCGAAATAAATTAAACTCCAAATCTCTTTTCATTTTGTGGAATGCCAAATTGCAATCCAAATTGAAGCGAAAAAGCCCTGTTGAACAGCTTTTGATTTTGCCCTTCGTAACTATTAAGTTCTAACTGTTGTAATCCTGTTGTGTTTCTGAATTCTAAGAAAACTGATGCTGTTTTCGAAAACGCAAACACCACTCCTGCAAAGGCATTGATTCCAAAATCTGTTTTTTTAATTTCGCCACTGCTCCAAATATTGTAATAGTATTGACCCATCATCTGTTCTGCTTTGAACAAATACGAGAAGTAAAAAGATGCCCCAATATAGGGTTTCAATGCAAATTTGTTGAAAATATACCCTGCTCCGGCATTTATATCGGCATAATGCAGGTTCCACGACATTTTGTAGTTCTCATTCATTACCGATGTTGCTCCGAAGTTTTTGTATCCAATCTCGGGGCGAATAAATATACCCTTGTTGAATATCTTATTATAGTTTACTCCATACGAAAAACGAATGTCAGATGACATATTTTCATCAAAATTTCCCTGGGAATCGATGAAGCGAAAACTCGTAAAATTTTGCGCAAAATTCAAACCGACATTATCCTGAGCTAAGCTGTAGCTTGCTATAAGACAGAACAGAATAGAAATAAATGTATTTTTCATGTGTTATATAGTTTTTACAATTTTTTTCGATGCAATTAAGCGGGAATCGGAATAGATATTTATAAAATACAATCCTGGTGCCCAGCCTGAGCAATCAACAACCGTTTTCTGATTGAGAATCATATTCATATTGAGGAGAGTTTTACCAGTGATATCAAGTGCCACTGCAGAAAAACGCAAATCGTCCCCAACGATTAACAAGGTGAAACTATTTTCAGCAGGATTCGGATACAGTTGCATCTCGATTGGGTTTTCGTAATGTACAATTGCTCTGTTAATATGAGCAGGTTGCTGAAATCCTTGACGGAGCATTCCACTTTCGGTCTTAAAAGTCGAAGTATTAGAAGGCTGCCCTATCGTTTGCTTTAAGACAAAGTTACCTGAATTTGTATTCATCCCAACACTGCATATAGTTTGCCGAATAATTTGCTGGGCCGAAACCATTGGTATAAGGGCAACTATGAATATGAAAACTAATAAGTAATGTGCTTTCATGTGTATATAAATTATTTTATTGGTCAAATAAAACCTCGCATAAAAATATTTTCATCTCTGTTGGTGTTTTTTTATCAGACTCGATTTCATAGAAAATGATTTTAGTGATATTAAAAACATTCATTACAAAAATATAGAATATTTTATACAAAAAACAGTTTTTTGAACAAAATAGAAATTTCTTTTATGAAGAATATTTATGTGATTATTTCTGGTTGAATACTGAAAAATATCTTAAGGTAAAGCTTAAAAAGCCTTAACAAATAATATTCTTAAATATTTAAAAGCAACTCAATACAATTAAATGCCATTTATCGTGGCACCTCATCGTTGTCGGTATAAGAATCGGGCTCCTGTTTAGGTTTGGTTGTTAGAACTTTGATGAAGAAATACACTGTTACTGCGGTAACACCGCAAATTGAACAGAGCATTAAAATAAGTGCTGAAGTATTCATTATAAAGTCCCCTCTCTTTTATGTTTATAATAAGCTTTTCGAACAACAAGCGATATTGCAACAAATAATATAACCAGAAGCATTCTCGACAAATTGGTTAGCAATATCCTATACTTCAATTCAGCTATAACCACTTGATCGGTAGCCGCAGAAAGTTGTTCTTTCAACCCACTGTTCATGAGCTTACCAATTACACTTCCATGGTCAAACGTCCAACCCTGGCCATGAAATAGACCTTGAAAAGCCGCAGCCCAGTCGTTTCCTGCTGGTGTAAATACTGCCCCTAAAAAAACAATTATTAGCAGTACAGGCGTTACGTAAGCAATTAGAAATCGGAAAATCCTGCTCACTTTAATATCGGCCCCGTAGTTTATTTCGGCCCAACCCTTTTTAATCCCAAAGAACCAAGCAAATAAAATCGACTCGAGGGCAGCAAATACAAATAAGGCGAATGATCCTGTCCAATAATCATATTCATCAAATACCCCCTGATTGAAAAACAAGATGGTTGGTAAACCTAAAACAAGTATAATAAGGCCGAAAGCGAGGGCAGTTTTTTTACGTGACCATTTGAATTCGTCTTCTAAAAAGCCCTGCACAGGCGTGCCCATTGCCAGTGAAGACGTGATACCGGCAAAGAATAGAAGTCCGAACCATAACACACCACAGAAGGCTCCAAATACATGTCCCCACTGTGCAAAGAGATACGGTAGTGTCTTAAAACCAAGACCAAGTCCACCAAGTGTTGCAAGTTCTTTAACACGATCGATGCCTAAATAGCCGACAGCAATAGGAATAATAATAGCACCACCAAGAACTACCTCTACAAATTCGTTCATCCATCCTGCCGACATGGCATTCAGGGCAATATCGTCTTTTCGTTTCAGGTAAGAGGCATAAGCATGAATAGACCCCATACCCAGTGAAAGGGTAAAGAATATCTGACTCGCCGCCGCAAACCAGACTTTAGGGTTATAGATTGAGTCGAAATGAGGTGTCCATAAGAAATTAAGCCCCATCGAACTATCATTCACAGCGCCATCGACACCCGCTTTCAGTGTAACTGCTCTGATTGCCAGAATGATACCAAATAACATCAGCAACGGCATTCCTATTTTAGCAACCTTTTCAACACCTCCGCTCAAACCTTTACTCAGAATATACACGTTAATGCCGAGGCAGATTAGAAAAAATACAATGGGCTCAAAAGGAATGAGAGTTGTTTTACCAATCGACACATAATCGCTGAACAACTGAACCACCTGATGCTGATTCATTCCGTTGAATGTACCTGTTGCACTGTGGAAAATATAGGCTAGAGTCCACGATTCAAGATAACAGTAATACGAAGCAATACCAATGTTGCAAAAAAGCCCGAACACTCCTACATACTTCCACATGCGCCTGCGATCCATGCTTTGCATCATCAAAGGAGTGCTGTGAAAGCCGCGGTTGCCCCCGTAACGCCCAATGCTCCATTCAATAAATAACAATGGCAAACCCATTATTAAAAAGCTGACAAGGTAAGGGATTATAAATGCTCCTCCTCCATTTTGAATTGCCTGCACCGGAAACCGAAGGAAGTTGCCAAACCCGACTGCATTTCCTGCCATGGCTAGAATTAACCCGATTCTGCTTCCCCATGCCTGATTGGTTTGATTCATTCGCTGATTATTGAATTACAGACAGAAATTTATTTAGGTAAATTTATAGTTACTTTTATTTATTTCGAAAATTCGTATTAAAAATAATGTTTTTTAAGAATATACCCAATTATCATTGAAATTCCTTAATTAGTTTTGTGATTTTATTCAAAACTATTTTTCAGTAATAATTTTCTATGAATCTAAAAACCAATGGATTACGTAATCTCAAAATTATTTGTTTTTCAAAATATTATTTTGGCAGCAAGTATGTTATACATGTGAAACAAGTACATTATAGGTAGCTCCCCCTGTCATTCTGAGTTTATCGAAGAATAGACAGGTTTCGAGATAGTCTGTAATTGGACACCTTGCCATTATGAGGGCTCATTATTGGGGCAAAAAAAGCAATCTGAAAAGACCAGGAATATGGAATCAGAATACAGGAGACAGAATATAGAATTCAGAAGGGGGCATTTCGTTGGTCGATAGAGGCATGATGTTACGGGAGAGAACGAAAACTCCAGCAAGAGAATAATGCTGTTGAATTGACAGTCGCCCCTCCTGTATTCTACATTCTGTATTCTCAGAAGTAATTAAATGTCATTGGAGTTCATCGAAGAAGATACATGTGTAGGAGTAATCTGTATTTGGAATTACTCGCTTTGCTCGTGATCCCTATTTGGTGGGAAAATCAAACCTTCGAAAACCTCGGAACTGCGTCCCTGGTTTTTCAAGCAGAATAAACAGAATTTTGCTTTCAGGGATTACTC
>JAGOLH010000088.1 GCA_017994175.1 Bacteroidales bacterium
CGCAGATGTTGCTTCGTATGCCGGTGTATGTAAAGCAGGTATTACGGGTATTAAAAAGTTAAGCCATGCATCCAGCACTCATCAAAGCCGGAATGTACATGAAAAACAAGTACGATTCCATCACTCCAGAAACCAAGCGTAAGGCATGGATTATCATACTGATCATCATGCTGCTGATTGTATTCCGGAACCGTTTTTCGGGATTGTTTACCCGTGTATTCCACCGCGATATTGCCAAGGTGGAAGTGGACCAAAGCAAGCTGACTTACGAGCGCAGCGAATACTATTCAATGTGCAGTACTCTGGAATCATCGATGAACGGAAGCGGCACTCAGGAGGAACCGATCATGACCGTGATGACACGACTCAAGACACAGGACGACTGGAATTACCTGCAGAAGTGTTTTGGAATCAGGAAGAAAGATGGGGGAACATTTTTCTCCGACATTACAGGTGATTTAAAGACCTGGCTTTCGGATGACCTCGACGAAAGCGAGATGGAAGAGCTGCAGTCGAATTTGGGCAGAAGCGGAATAACCTATTAAAATTAAATATCCATGAAAACGAAGAACATTGTAATTGTTGTGATAGTCGCCATCATCGGGGGCATCATATTTTGGAAAAGAGATTACCTGAAGCAGAAGCTGGGCTTATCTCCCGCAGTAGCCACCGGCGAAGAAATGCAGGAGCGTAAATCCTTGCCGGCACCCGGTCCAAATACGAACACCAACGGCAACAGCAACAGCGGCGGATGGGTAGATTGTACCGGCTATCCGATAAAAGCCGGTTGCAAAGGACCCATGGTAAAAAGCCTGCAGAAAACCCTGAATAAGATTTACAAAGTCGGCATTGCCGAAGACGGGTATTTTGGTCCGCAGACCGAAGCGGTGCTTGTTGCCAACGGTTACGGTCCCAGTGTGGAAGCCGAGGATATGGCAAAGATGGCCAAAGCAATGATGCCCTTTAAGCTGTGATAGCCCGGATACTGAAATACAAGAAGTGGATTATCATCTCTGCCATTGCAGTGGTGATTTTTATTGTAATACGAAAACTAAAATTCAGAAAAATGATCAAAGATGTTATTGACCAGTTGCCCCGGAAAGGGGAGTACACCCAGCGCAGTTTGAGCGACATTGACCGCATCATCATCCACCATTCGGCATCACCGGCAGGTAAGTTTACCGTATGGGATTTTGCCCGTTGGCATATCGACCCAAACGGCAGACTGAAAGCCCCAGGAATAGCCTATCACTTCGGTATTGAGCCTGATGGAACCATATATCAGGTAAACAAGCTGACGGCAAAAAGCTGGCATACCATCAACGGGAACCAGAACGGTATTGGCATAGAGCTGAACGGTAATTTTGAAAATGAGCAACCCACCGAAGCACAGAAAACCTCGCTGAAATGGCTGATCCGTTACCTGAAGAAGCTGCTGAAAAAGAATCTGGCAGTGTATGGCCACAAGGAGATCCCGGGCAACTCCACAGCCTGTCCGGGCAGGAACCTGAACATTGACGAATTTCGCAACCTGACATGAAAACCGGATATACATATCTGATAGTTGCCCTGAGCGTTGTTTCTGTGGTGATGGGAATCTGGTATTACCACCGCAAAAAGAAAGATGACAGCCTGGGCAGGATTGTTCCATCGGTACGTCCTCCGAGGGTGCGTATTGTCTATAGCAAAAAGCATGGCGACAGAAAGCAAATCACCAGCTCGAATGATGCGTACCAGATACTAAAAACCATCTGGAGCAAGCAAATCGACACCCGCGAAGAAATGATTATTCTGTTGCTCGATCGGTCGAATTCGGTGCTGGGATATCATGTGCTGAGCATGGGAGGCATCACCGGAACTGTGGCCGATATCCGGTTGTTGTTTTCGGTTGCCCTGAACTCACTGGCCACATCGGTAATCATGAGCCACAACCACCCATCGGGGAACCTGAACCCGAGCCAGCAGGATAAGGACCTTACCCGAAAGGTGCAGGATGCCGGAAAGCTGATGGATATTCAGCTGCTGGATCATGTGATTATTACGAATAGCTCGTATTACTCGTTTGCAGATGAAGGATTGATTTAAAAGTCAGATGTCAAATGTCAAAAGTCAGAAGTGAATGGGATAATGTAAAATGTGGTGATGTAAAATGTTTAAAATCAAGAATATGAAATTGTTTAGTAATAGCAAGGGAAATAGGTCTAAGCCACATTTGACATTTGACTTCAGACATCTGACATGGAAGTTTCGGCTTCTCAGTTTTTTAATGGCAGCAATGCTTCTGGGTTCCTGTTCTGCAGAAAAACGCTTACACCGCTTGGTTGCTTTACATCCGGAATTGGTGACGAAGGACACCATCCGCATCCAGGATACTACCTTGATCCCGGAAGTAAGGATTGACACCCTGGTTCATTACAGCCAGCTTAAAGATACCGTCACCATCGAAAAGGAAAAGCTCACGGTGCGGATTCATCAGGTTCGCGATACGGTGTATATCGAGGCGGTTCAAAAACCGGACACCATTGTTCATTTAAGAGAAATACCAGTGGAGAAGATCATCCATGAAAACCCTTATGCAAAAGAAAAACAGCCCAAGACCGGCTGGGTGCAAGCACTCGCTTTGATACTGACCTGTGGGATAGTTTACCTTCTGATTAAGCTCGATAAAAAGGAGCTGTAAGTTTCTACCTATACATTATTAAAAATGCCCCGAAAAGGGTATTTCCAATGTGAAATGCAAAGAAAGTTTTTTACAACAACGGTTATAATAATGATTTTTATAAAATTATAATAGCTACATTACGATTTCTTTATGTATAAGGAATAAAGAATCAAGTCTTGTTAATTGCTTTTATTTTAATTTAATCTAAATTATTTATGACAAATGTCATGTTTTGTGCATTAATTAATATATTATATTGTAGTGCATCATTTAACAGACTTATAACAGTATTATCATATGTAATTGTGTTCCGTTAAAAAGCGATTATTTGCCTTATATGTTCTAAACGTATTATAAATAACTTGAGTATGAAAAAGCTTATTACATCTATTATTCTTGCATTGGCAATGTCTTCGGTTTTGTTTAGTAATTTACAAGCACAGACTACCAAACTGAAATCGTATTTCCAAGAAATGGATTCCGTTGAACTCGACAGGTTTTTGTATGCTGACACCGTTTCAGGGGCACTGGCCTATGAATTTTGGGTGCAACAGGCTGATTCGGGTGTAAACAGGACGATTACGAAAAATGTGAATTATTTTACATTAAACGAACTGGACGAGGATGCCATGTACGGGTTGCGATACAAAATACGCGTGCGCTGCATGGTCGGGAACGACACTACGGCCTGGGGAGACACGGTAAACGTATATACGGTGGACAATAAATTATACAGATATGGATTTGTGAGGATACAATTCAAGCAGTCGGAATATTTTAAATATTTGTCTTTTTTTGATACAGACTCTATTGTATCTAATAGTGAAATTCCATACTTCAATCAATTATCTGCTTTTGCTGGAATCGTAAGATGTGCTAATGTAAATCAAAAACTTTTAGAATTAACGGATAGAAATTCGGGGTCCTGTTTTGATTTAATTTTTAATGAAACTTTTTCTGTTGACAGTATTATCTCATTTTTTAATTCGACGGGTGCTGTAGAATATGCTATTCCACATTACACTGCCAACCTGTCATTAATTCCGAATGATTATAATGCAACCGGTGATGTAAATTCTGACGGAATTTACGATGTATGGCATTTGACCGATGTATCTGCTCCCGATGCATGGAATATTGTAACAGGCGATATAGAACATGTAGTTATTGCCGTTGCTGATAATGTATTTAATATCGACCATGAAGATATAATTGATAATATATACGTAAATATGGGAGAAATCCCACCCGGGGTACTTACGGACCAGAATGGGAATGGAGTTATTGATGGATATGACTTGCTTCAGCACTATCCCGTTTACAGTACTTTACATGAGTTGTTTGGCGCTTTTAGTGTGAATTATAATGCAGATCCTAACGATGATATATCAGATGCTATTTTTAATGGAGTTGATGATGATGGAAATTACAGAATAGATGACATTTGCGGTTGGGATTTTGCTGATGATGATAACGATGTAACCCCGGCAAGCACTAGTGGAAATTATCTTTCACATGGAACATACACATCAAGTATTATTGGACAAAAAACTCACAATGGAACGGGTACCTGTGCACTGAGCTATAATATACGGGTACTACCTATGAAGTTTGCTAGTGATAATCAACCCTATGTATATAACAATTCATATGTTACTAGCTCAATAGCTGACTATTTACTGGGATTGACCGAAAAACCCAAAGCTCTTTCAATGTCATTTGCTGGATTTGATCAAATTCAAGATTTTGAAACTGGGTTAGCTTTGTTGGAAGACGAATTTAATATTGTATCGATTGCCGCAACTGGAAATAACGGATACAATGTGACTTCTACACCTGTATATCCTGCTTTTTATGATAACGTGGTAAAGGTCGGGGCTTCCAATAGATTTAATGAACGTTGCGGTTTTTCAAATTATGGTAATATAGGAGGAACTTATGTTATAGCCCCTGGTGAAGAAATATATATGCCTGCTGCCGGAGATGTTGATAATGGCATTAACGATCAGTACGGGGTTGCAGATGGAACTTCTCTGGCGTGCCCGCTAGTTGCATCTATGGTTGGGCTATTATATTCATATAATCCGTTAATAACTCCGGAAATTGTGAGACTGGCAATTGAATGCGGCTGCGATAATAATCCAAATCAGCTACTCTATTATAACAGTTCAAATGACGGCTTTGGAAAAATTAATGCTTACCAGAGTTTACTGTGTCTATCTCAAATGCAGCCAATAGCAGCTATATCCAGTAGTTCCGATTATTATTGTCCTGGCACTGAATATATATTTGATGCAAATTCAGTCACATCATTAGGGAGCTGTACATATCAATGGTCAGTTACCGGGGGCAGTTATTCAATTTCGGGAGGAAATACAAGTGAACACTTGCATGTTGTATTTAACGATCAAACCACCTACACAGTTACCGTAATTATTACAAACATTAATGGAGCAAGTAATCCTTCATCAATACAAGTAGTCGTTGCTTACCCGGAAATTTCAATCCTGAATGGAAATAACTTTCAAACCTGCGAAGGATATAATACGACAATATTTATTCAAATGGAAGGGACCTCTCCTTTTAATTTTGGATACAGTTTTAACGGTTCCACAGTTACTCCTGTAAGTAATGTTGCAGATGACCATTATCAAATTTTGTTGACTACGAGCAGTTTTGATGAAGGTAGCACCGGAACTTTTACTATTACTTATTTTAATGATAACTCCTGTGCGGGAAATACAACACAAACCACTTTTACAATAGGCGAATGTCAGTTTTGCGGACAATATAATTCTGTAATGCATTTTAATCCAGGGGGCAGTAATTGTCCTGGGTTATTGTTCGATCCTGTCCCCAATTTAGTTGATAATCCTTTTAATCCAATTACGAGTTCTGGCGAGGGTCCGGCTTCAATCACAGATTATTTTGGACAACCAATATTAAGTGCGTCAGGCGGATTTATATATTGCACAAAAGCAGGTTGCAGTAGTTCTCCTTTGAATTCTACTCCTATTATATCAAACATATCAGCAACACAAGGCCAGTTAATTCTGCCACATCCATCTAATGATTCTCAATATTTTGTTATATTTATTGACGATAATGGTTCTGGCATTGTGCATAAAATTGCTTGGAGAATAGTTGATTTCTCTACCTCAAATTGCGGAACCATTTTACCTGGAGGCCAATTTCTAAACCATGATGTGGAAAAATTAACAGCATGTAGAATAGTTGGAGAAAATGGATATTGGATACTGACACATAGTGACATAGAAAACACTTTTAACATTTATAAGTTAACAGACGTAAGTTCAACCATTACTTATGTTGGTTCAGAGATGATTGGAACCAGCACTACACCAACCACTGCTGGTGAAATGAAATTTGATATATCTCAAAATACCCTTGCAGTTGCTTTTCAAGCGGATGATAGGGTTGACTTGTATGAGTTTAATAGAGATGCCAGTTTTAGTGGTAATAGATTGACGTTGCTTGGATCACAAGACATAGAAAACCCTTATTCAGTTGAGTTTTCACCCAATGGGGATTATTTGTATGTTGCCAATTTTGATGAATTGTTGCAAATTCCAACAGCATCTTTTAACATGCAAAATCCTACGGTAATTTATAGTGCGGTGCCTGGTTCATTAGGTCCAACAAGTTTGAGGCTAGGCCCAGATATGAAACTATACGTAGGACATTACCCATATATTGATGTTATAAATAATCCTAATGTTATGGGAATGGGATGTAATTTGATTAGCAATGTTTTTGAAATTTATTTGATGTTTTCAATGCCTCAAAGAATACCATTATCAAGAGTAGATTTTACTCTTGAAAGTTCTACTGAAAATTGTGTTTCCGAAATATTGGTTAATAATTTGGGAGGTGAGCCTCCATTTACATATCAATGGAGTAATAATGAAATTTCGGAATCTTTGACGAATGTAGAACCAGGCACCTACTCTTTAACGGTTACATCGGCATACGGTTGCACAAATTCAGACGAAATTACTGTTGATTATGTACCATTAGAGTTTACAAATATTGCAGTACATAATACTTGCTATCCATTAAACGATGGGCTGATTTCGGTTAGTGTCGATGGTGGTAATTCTCCTTATAATTTCCATTGGGAGAATGAAACGGGGAACACAATAGGAAATCAATCAACTATTACAGGACTTAATGAAGGCTTATATTATTTAACAGTTACTGACTACAATAATTGTACTATCAGTCTTATGCAGAATATTTACTTATCATATCCACCAGAACTTGAAATAAATATAACTCAAATATGTGAAGAAGGAAGTGGTTCAGCCGAAGTTATCGTAACAAACGAGTTTCCACCTTTTGATTATCTCTGGAGCAATGGAGAAACCTCTTCCATAATTACTGTGGATGAGCCAGGCACCTACACCGTTACTGTTACCGACAACAACGGATGCTCAACCGTAGGTGAAGTGGAAATTATTGACGCTACACCCGTAGCAGCCTTTAAAATCGATCCCGAATGTTTTGCAGTCGATTATCTGCCTTTGGAATTTGAAGCACATTTGTATGACCCGGCAAACACATATTTGTGGGATTTTGGCGATGGTAGCACTGGAACAGGAGAAGCTCCCGAACATGAGTATTTGTACGACGGGTATTATTGTGTTACACTAACAGTATCAAATGGGTATTGTACATCTTCAACTTCAGAGAGAATTTATATTAATCCAGCAAAATGTGTCTGCGGATATGATTATAATTTACAAAATAATATTATTATTGATGAAGATACAGAATGGATAGAAGTTAACTATTCTGAAAGGAATAATATAATAATAAGACCTGGGGTTGAATTAAGAATCACGAAATACTCTATTGTTAGATTTGGTCCGGAAGGAAGAATTATAGTTGAGCCTGATGGCATTCTTACAGTTGATGGTTTCTCAACCCTGACAAGCCTGGATGAAGATTGCAACTATATGTGGCAAGGTATAGAAGTATGGAGTACTACTAACTCTCATGCAGGAAAAGTAATACTGTCGGACGCAACTATCGAGAATGCACATATTGCGGTTTTGATAGGACAACGCAATTTAGACTATATTTGTGAACAAGGAGTGCCAATAAATTCTTTAAATACTTATGGTCATGTGAATGCCGATAGAACAAATTTTTACGACAATGCAGTGGGGATTTATGATGTTTTTTCGTATCATCCCAAAACTCACGAGATCAGTGTAACAAATTGCATTTTTAAAGCAACCCAATTAATCGATCCTGCCTATAATATCAACCATCCCAGTCCGTATTCACCTACTGTAAACACTTATGGCACCTATAATTTCAACCCCAGAAACCCATGGGCATATCAGGCAAACGAACTGGGACGCGGTTACTGTGGCATCAGGTCGTATATGCGACAAAATATATATTGCGAAAACAATAGTTATATGGCTTTGATACATGGTGTGGAGCTGGGACAGACAGCACTGCAAGATGAATCTTCGCAGTACTACGATTGCGTTTGGGGTATCACTGTTATGCCAGTCTACTCATCTCTTTCCGCTGCAAACCGAATCTCAGGTTCATACTTCAATATTCTCCCCGGCCCTGAATTTCCCAATATACACGGAGGAGGGATTTATATTGGTGGTGGAATTAGCGATGTTATTAAGGAATGTACTTTTGGGGATGTATACAATTCTCAACAATCAGACAACAATATGGGCGTTGGCTTATTCAATTCTTCGTCGTTTCGGGTTATTGACAATGACTTTGTTTTGTTCCGTAAGGGGGTTCGGGTGTATAATTCTTCCAACGGAGGTGGTTATGTGGGTATAGGTAGGAACTCATCACCTTGGTATGGAAATTCATTTCTGAAGTGTAACATTAATATTATGACTCAATCCAACAACAGTGCGTTGCGCTTGCGGTGTAATAGTTGTAATAATCCAGATGAATTGATTTATACGGTAAATTTTCAAAATTCGGGTTTACTAAATAATCAGGGTTTTGCACCAGGAAGCGGTTCGTGGTTGTATAACCTGCACCGCCGCCCGGCCGGAAATCAATTTGAGCAACAACTTGGTCCTGATGATTATACACGTCACGAAATAGAATCAGGTATTCCATCCTACACCTATGTATATCATAAACACGATTATGATGCCAACAGTTGGCGCATAGTACCTATATCGCCTAATTCGTCGGTGGGGCTGTATGAGTACGAGGCTTCACATTATATTGAAACAGAGTCGTGCAAACCCCTCTTAAATATTGTTATTGATATTGCGGATGAATTATCTGATCTTATGGAGGATAATGTAACCGACTTCGGTTATATAACTTCGATTTTAGACAATGGGAATACGGGCTATTTGTTGGCCGAAATAGAAAGACATTGTACAGGCGACAGTTTGATGTATATTCTTTGTGATAATTCGCCATTATCTGACACGGTACTTTATGCATTTATGACAAACGATAGTGTTACCGATAGCGAGTTCGCACAGGTAATAGGCTACAACACTCCCGTAAGCCACGAGAACGAATATTGGCTCAGGCAACGCCTGGCATTGGTGCAAGACACAACAATTGTCGATAAAACAATGCAGAATCAGGCATACAATCCAAGTTGTACAACCCAAACATCATGCCTCAGGGAATACCGGTCAAATTACGCCATGTTCAGAGAAGTGCTTGGACAATTGTTGGAAAAATATTTAGGCAATCAAGAAACCGATTCAGTGATGTTTGTGCTAAATACCTACGACGATAATTACAATAAAGAATTGGCTTTTGGATGGTACTTTGATCTGGATTCGGTAAACCAATGCCGGCAAATACTCAATGGCTATACGCCCGCAAACATCGAAGAACAAAACTGGCTGGATCTGATGGGTATATATATTGACAACTTAGAGGCTCAAAAAGCATGGTTCGATCTCGATAGTGCTCAATGGCAAAGCGTAAGGGCTATGGCACGCCAATGCCCCGGTGGCAGGGCAGCCGAATATGCACGCAATTTGCTTAGCATGGTTTTTGGGATATATTTTACTCCCTGCGACTATACACCTGCCCCTCGCAGCATGGTAATAAAGCCAAAAACTTATGGAAACGATGCCCTTAGCATGGGCAATCCATTCCCAAACCCGTGTTACGATAAAATTTGGGTGCCGTATTTTTGTCCGGCAGGAGAAATATACCGGGTCGAAATTTGTGATATAACAGGCCGTGTGCTTATAAGCGACCAGCTTAAAGCGGGTAACAATGTGTATCCGGTGTTCACGTCTATGTTAAGTCCGGGAACATACCTGATTCGAATTGCCAACGAAAATGGGAGTGTAAAAACCAAACGTTTTGTAAAACAGCAATAATATGAAGAAAGCTATTATTCTATTGAAAGCGGCAGCCTTCAGCCTAATGCTGCTATGCATTGTGTTAAAAGGCAAGACCCAAACTTGGGATACTTTGCCAAACATACCTGTTGGAAGAAATTTTTATGACTTTGTGACTTACCATGATACTTTGGTAATGGTTGGGAACCTATCATCAAGCAATTCGAATATAAGTACTGGAATAGCAGCGTATGGATGGGATGGTGAAACAATATCATTTTATA
>JAGOLH010000018.1 GCA_017994175.1 Bacteroidales bacterium
TTGCTCACTATGACATTCTTTCAAAAAGACCAACCTACTACAACAGACTCGATCTGATTGAATACTATTTTATTCGTCAGAAAAACGGAGATATTCTGAATAATCCCAATCTGAAAACTGAAAAAACTATTGATTATGAGTTGGGATTCCAGCAAAAACTGGGAAATACTTCATCATTGAAGTTATCGGCATTCTATCGTGAAATGCGCGATATGCAGCAGGCAGTCGCAGTATATGGTGCATACCCGGTTAATTATTACACTTATGGTAATATCGATTTTGGAACTGTGAAAGGCTTTACTGCATCGTACGATTTGCGCCGTACCGGAAATGTTACCATGAGGGTGGCTTATACATTGCAGTTTGCCAATGGAACTGGTTCAAATGTGGAATCTGCTGCTGCTATTATCAAATCAGATCAGCCGAATTTGCGTACTTCTATTCCACTCGATTTCGACCAGCGACATAATATTGCCATCACTCTTGACTATCGTTTTGGCGGAAAAGTGTCAGGAACACCTTATGATGGTCCACGATGGTTCGGTGCTGATATTTTTGCCAATACTGGTGTAAACTTCGTTATAAACAGTGGATCTGGATCGCCCTATACAAAATACGATAAACCTACCAATGGTTCAATCGTTGGTTCTCTGAATGGCTCTCGCAAGCCTTGGAGAACAAGCATTAGCATGCGTATCGACAGGGATATCCGACTGAAACTTGCCAGTGCTAAAGAAGACGGAAGAAAAGATAAATATGGTTACCTGAATGTATACCTTGACATTTCCAACCTTCTGAATGCAAAGAATGTTCTTAGTGTTTACAGTTACACCGGTAATCCCGACGACGACGGTTATCTGAATTTCTCCGAAAACCAAAGTCAATTGGCAACACAAAACGACGAGGAAGCATATCGGAATTATTATTCAATGCTCATTAACAGTCCTTATAATTATACCTTGCCACGGACAATCAGGCTTGGTGTTCAGTTCAGTTTTTAAAGAAATATTGTGAAATTCTAAAAGACAGCATAAAATGAGAAGATTAAGAAAATTTGTATTCGCTTCGATTGCAGTGTGTTTAACAATTAATGCCATGGCTGATAAGGATCCCAGAATTCCCAGCCAGAACAACGACAATCAAAAAAACACACGGGCTGCAGCTGCATGCGAACCCTCAAAAACTTCTACAGAGTTATATATCAATAATGTTAGGGCTTTGATCCATACCGGCGGCGATATGTGGTGGGACCTCCAGGGAGACCCCAGATATGAAGTTCCTGCAGGTTCAGGCAGAAATGCACTTTTTGCAGGTTCTATCTGGATTGGAGGTAAAGACGCCAATGGTCAGCTTAAATTGGCAGCCCAACGTTTCCGCCAGGTAGGTATCGATTTTTGGCCTGGTCCTCTGATTGTTTCTGGTAATTTGCAAGGAACTACTTCTCAGGAAATCTGCAGGGAATACGACAAACATTTTGTAATCTCAAAGGAGATGGTTAAGGAATTCCGTGAGTGGTATGCTTGTTCACAAGACCCTGACTGTGATGTGGCAGAAAACTTCAGTACATACACTATTCCGGATATCATTTTGAATTGGCCTGCACATGGTCCTTCAGGTGGTTACGATTATTATCTCGCTCCTTTCTGGGATGTGGATGGTGACGGAACTTATAACCCATTGCAGGGAGACTTCCCATATTATGAATTTGCCAATGAAGGGATTACTGATGACCCCGACTGTATGAGACCCAGAGACAGAATGTCGAAATTATTTGGCGACTATACATTATGGTGGGTTTACAACGACAGAGGAAATATTCACACTGAAACAGGAGGCGACCCGATTGGTATGGAACTCAGGGCACAGGCATTCGCTTTTACAACTAATGATGAGCTCAATGACATGACTTTTTACAATTATAACATTATCAACCGTTCTACATATACACTTTACAAAACCTATTTTGGTGTCTGGACAGATGCTGACTTGGGTGGTGCAACCGATGACTATACGGGTTGCGATGTTCTCAGGGGATTGGGTTATATGTATAATGGTGATGCATTCGACGATGACTATCAGGGCAACCTTGGCTATGGCGATCAGCCACCTGCAATAGGCATCGATTTTTTTGAAGGTCCCTATCAGGATAATGATGGAATTGATAACCCAACCAGCTTTGATACTTTAAATGGGGTTAAAGTACTTAATTGTCAGAAAGGCGACATCCTGAATGGAAATATCAACGGGTTGAATTTTGGGGACGGTACCGTTGATAATGAGCGTTGGGGGATGAGGCGGTTTTTATATTTTAATAATGCTTCGGGAAACCCTGCGACCCAAGATCCAAACTCTGCTATTGAACACTATAATTACCTCACGGGATTTTGGAAAGACAACTCACCGTTGTGCTACGGAGGTACAGGTCATACTTCTGGTGGTGGCGATGCAAGTGTTCCTACCGATTTTATGTTCCCCGGAAAACCGACTACTGATATTTGCGGCTGGGGTCAGGGTGGTGTAATTATGCCTGACTGGTCAGAAGAAACTGAAGGAAACCCTGCAGGTGACCGTAGGTTTGTTCAATCTGCCGGTCCGTTTATTCTGAAACCGGGTGCTGTGAACGATATTACAATTGGCGCTGTTTATGCAAGAGCTGCATCCGGAGGTCCTTGGGCTTCGGTAGAAGCTGTGAGAAAAGCTGATGATAAGGCCCAGATACTTTTCGAAAACTGCTTCCGCGTTCTTGATGGTCCCGATGCTCCTGAAATCGAAATTATTGAAATGGATAAACAACTGATTTTCCACATTTCAAATAAAACGAATTCCAATAACTACCTCGAAGAATATATCGAAAAAGATCCATCAATTGTTTGTACCGGTGAATATGAACCGTGCGACGAATATTATCGTTTTCAGGGATATCAGATATTTCAGTTGAAAAACGAATCGGTAAGCATCAGCGATAGATACAATAACAACCTTGTTCGTCAGGTCTTCCAATGTGATTTGAAAGATGAAATTGAACAGATTGTAAATTACACATGGTCAGATGAATTGGGTGCAAATGTGCCTGTTGAAGAAGTGAATGGATTAAATGAAGGTATAACTCACACATTTGTGATTAATACCGATAACTTTGCTACCGGCGATAACCGTTTGGTAAATCACAGAGAATATTACTACACAGCTATTGCTTATGGATATAATAACAGTATGCTCTATAATCAGCAGGTGCAGGAAACATTTAACGGACAAAAGAAACCCTATCTGGCAGGTCGTAACAATATTAAACGCTACAAAGCCGTTCCTCACATCAACGACCCGGAAGACGGCGGAACAATAATTAATGGTGAATATGGTTATGGTCCTGAAATTACCCAGATCGAAGGACACGGTAATGCATTCAATGTTTTGGATCTGAAACAGGAATCAATCGACGAAATTATGTCGGGACACCCTTGGAAAGCCGAAAACCCTGTTTACGAAAACGGTAAAGGTCCTGTTACAGTGAAAATAATCGATCCTCTGAATGTTCCCGAAGATTCCTATACCTTGCAACTTGTTGATGCAGCAATATGGAGTTACGGATGGATTAAGGAAGGTGCAACATGGTACATTGTAAATAGTGCAGGCGATATGGTGAAATCAGACGTTAGCCTGAATTTCATTGGAAATGAACAGCTTATTCCTGACTGGGGGTTGTCGGTGAATGTGGTTCAGACCGAATATGCAGGCAACAGAAACAAAGTTAAAAACAACGGCTTTCTAGAAGCAAGCTATGAATTTGAAGATGAGACAAAACCATGGCTGTACTTCCTGCCCGATGGCGATGGCAACGACGAATACAACTGGATAAGGGTTGGCACCTATCAGAATAAGGAAGGCGAACTTGAAGCAGGAGGAGCCGATAAGAGTTACGACGATTATATTGGTTACGATCCTGATGAAAACTACGAAAAAATACTTCAGGGCACCTGGGCTCCCTTTAAATTTGCTTCCGATTTCAAATTCGGACCTGCCTACAAAGCTGCGCGTTCGATTCAGAATATCGAAAAATATGAACCCATCAGTAGTGTTGACATTATAATAACCAGCGACACCAGCAAATGGACTCGCGCCTGTGTAGTAGAAATGTGTGAAAATGAATGGACAGTTGATGAGTACAATCACCCTGAACAGGTAACTCCGTGGGTAAATTATTTGTCGGAAGGCAATGCTTTGAGATTTACACTTCGTAAACAGGGCTCAGTCGATAAAAACGGACAAGCTTTGAACGATGGAACCCATGGTTTGGGTTGGTTCCCCGGTTATGCTATCGACGTGAGAACGGGAGAACGTCTCAATATCGCCTTTGGAGAAGACAGCTGGCTGGTTGGAGAAAACGGACGCGATATGATCTGGAATCCTTCCGAAGGAATTGCAAGTAATACAGGTCCACTGTTCGGAGGTAAGCATTATATTTATGTTTTTGGTCATAACCAAAACTTTACCAACCCTCAGTTGCTTGCACCTCGGTACGACTCCTGTGCATTTATCTACAGTAAATTGCTTAATTATGAAACTTCTAACAATGCACTGGATTTACGCGCAGCGTGGACATCATGTATGTGGACAGCAATTCCACTGAAAAATCCGAGTTTCGATTTGTTGTCAT
Source organism: Bacteroidales bacterium (assembly GCA_017994175.1). Lineage (GTDB taxonomy): Bacteria > Bacteroidota > Bacteroidia > Bacteroidales > ML635J-15 > JAGOEF01. Next base: position 4,655 of record JAGOLH010000018.1, read on the forward strand.
CCGATGTTAAAATCCGACTGAGAGTTGTTACTCCGTTGCATAAAGCACTGGGCGATTTCGCAGTTGAAGAGCCGGTTAACGATAATTTGCCGATGTATACTTTCAGCACCTATGACGTTAAAACGATTAACAACGACACCGTTCAGGCTGTTAGTGCACTTGACCTTATAAATATCGTTCCGAACCCATATTACGGACACAGCTATTATGAAACAAACCAGCTGGAAAACTATGTTAGAATTACCAATCTGCCTCGTAAATGCACTATATCAATATATAATGTAGGCGGAACTTTGGTTCGGCGTTTCGAAAAAGACTCTGATATAACCTATATCGACTGGGATTTGAAAAATACCTATAACATTTCGATTGCCAGTGGATTGTATATTGTTCATTTTAATGTACCGGGAGTAGGAGAGAAGGTTGTACGATGGTTTGGTGCATTAAGACCGCTCGACTTAAATAATTTCTAACAAGTAATTGCAAATAATTAATAGATAAAAATATGAAAAAGTGCTTTAGCCAAATAGTAAGCGTAATGATTGCAGGTTTGTTGCTTTTACCTGCCCTGAGTTTTGGTGGAAACGAGCAGCGTGCCGGATCCAGCGGAGCATCGGAACTCCTTATAAATCCCTGGGCACGAAGTTCGGGATGGGGCGATGCAAATGTAGCCTGTGTTATGGGTCTCGAAGGTATGTACCAGAATATAGCAGGAATTGCTTTTACCCGTAAAACTGAACTTATATTTAACAATACGCAATGGATGGTTGGCTCCGGTGTGGTAATCAATAACTTTGGTTTTGCTCAGAAAGTGGGAGAAACAGGAGTTCTTTCTGTGGGCGTGATGAATATGAATTTCGGCGAAATCGAGATTACAACACCAGATTTGCCTGAAGGCGGTATTGGTACATTTAAACCTTCTTACACCAATATTGAGCTTGCATTTGCAAAGGAGTTTTCGCACAGTATATACGGAGGTATAGGCGTTAAAATTATCAACGAAGGAGTTGCCAATGCTACCGCGTCAGGATTTGCCATTGATGCAGGTATTCAGTACGTTACTGGCTTTGGAAAAGACAAAGCAGGAAACAGGAAGCGCGATAACTTACGCTTTGGTATTGCAATGAAAAACGTTGGATCGACTATGAAATTTAAAGGTGATGGTATGGCTTTCACAGGAATTGTTCCCAATGGAACAAGCATGACCGTTGAACACAGATCGCAGGAATTCGAACTTCCTTCGCTTATAAAAATCGGATTGAGCTATTCCATAAATCTTGACGCTAAGGTTGATAGTGTGAGTGAAACAGTGATTTCAAATCATCATCTGACTATTGCTGCAAATTTCACTGCAAATTCATTTACCAAAGACCAGTTTCATTTTGGAATGGAATACGGATTTAAAAACATATTCTTCCTGCGCGGTGGATATATGTACGAAAAAGGTATTACTGATGTAAACGATAGAACTACTGCCCTAACCGGGCCTACGGCTGGTGTGAGTGTGCAGATCCCGATGAATAAGGAGAAAAAATCCGTTATTGCCATCGATTACTCATATCGCACTACTCAACCTTTCTCGGGAATTCATACTTTTGGAGCCAGGGTAACATTATAGCAATAACATAACAATTGTATAGAAGGGACTGAATACTTGAAAGTCCCTTTTTTATTTAATCATAATTTATTAGTAATTAGGAAATTGAAGTAAAAACTATGTTTAATAAAAGAAATTAATGATTGTTCGAATTAAAATATTCGTATCTTTGCAGTAAGAAACCTCTTGAAAATGGGGGTTTCTTTTGTTTTATATATTTTTTAGAATTATGAGCAAAATAACCTACATGACCGAAGAAGGCCTAAAAAAGCTGAAAGATGAGCTCGATCGGCTTACCTCTGTTGAAAGGCCATCTATTAGTAAGCAAATTGCTGAAGCACGCGATAAAGGCGACTTGTCGGAAAATGCGGAATACGATGCGGCTAAAGAAGCACAAGGAATGCTTGAAATGAAAATTGCCAGACTTCAGGAAACCATTATTAATGCCCGCGTTATCGATCCGGCTAAAATCGATAATAAAAAGGTGCAAATAATGAACAGAGTAAAAATTAAAAACCTGAAAACAAATGCAATATTGGAGTACATGCTTGTTTCGGAGAATGAGGCTGACCTGAAAGAGAAAAAGATATCTGTGAATTCACCAATAGCAAAGGGGTTAATTGGGAAAAAGCAAGGCGACGTAGTCGAAATACATGTTCCGGCCGGTGTGCTTAATTTCGAAATTATAGAAATATCAATGTAATATCGTGTTGCAATGGGTTCAATCTTTTCAAAAATTATTAATGGCGAAATACCATGTCACAGAATTGCTGAAAACGATAAGTTCATAGCCTTTCTCGATATACAGCCTTTAAAATCAGGGCATACCCTGATTGTTCCTAAAAAGGAAACCGACTACATTTTCGATGTGACCGACTCCGATTTGGCAGATATGATCGTCTTTGCTAAAAAGATTGCCATAGCCATTAAGAAAGCAGTGCCTTGCAAACGCATTGGCGTTGCTGTCATCGGGTTGGAAGTGCCCCATGCTCATATACATCTCGTTCCTCTGGATGCAGAATCTGATTTGCGATTTTCCAATACACGCCTGAAACTTTCTCAGGAGCAGCTATCAGTTATTGCAGAAAAAATCACATCATTTCTGGATTAATATTCTGACTGAGAATTTCGTTTGCCGTTCAACAGTAATATGTTGAAATATTCGTCAGATCAACACAATCAAAACAATTTATAAATTTTAATTTAGTAGGTTATCATTTAATATGACTGAAAACCTTAAAATAATAATTTATGCTGATGGAGCAGCAAGTGGTAACCCCGGCCCGGGAGGATATGGAGCCATTTTAATGTCAGGGCGGCACAAAAAAGAAATAAGCAGGGCATTCCGAATGACAACAAATAATCGTATGGAGCTTTTGGCAGTGATTGATGCTTTATCTCTGATAAAGAAAGTGGGTGCAGATGTCACGATTTTTACCGATTCACGTTATGTTGTCGATAGCATCGAAAAAAAATGGTTGAATTCATGGGTGGCAACAGGTTTTAGGAAAAAGAAAAATGCAGATTTGTGGCAGCAGTATTTAGATGTTGCCGCACGCCATAATATTGTATTACATTGGGTGAAAGGTCATGCCGGTAATGAGCTAAACAACCGTTGCGATGAACTGGCCGTTAATGCGTATCGTAGCGGTGTATTTGAAATTGACGAAGTATATGAGCAGCAAAGAAACGAAATATAATACGGAACTACGTGCCGTTAGGTTTTCGTATGATAACGACGAACTGTTACGTATTGCCCTAACCATCCGTAAATTGGTATTTGTTGATGAGCAAAAAATTGATCCGGATTTGGAGTTTGATGGCTATGATAAAGATGCACAACACTTTTTATTGTATTTTAAATCAGAACCTGTAGCTACTGCCCGATGGCGGGAAACCGATGCAGGAATCAAACTGGAGCGATTTGCAGTAATGAAACAATTCCGGAACCACGGGTACGGTAGCAAACTTATGGCGTTTATCATGCAGCAAAACCTTACAGGAAAACACTTGTATTTCCACTCTCAGCTGTCGGCTGTTGGATTTTACGAAGCATTGGGTTTCGAAAAGGATGGGGAACTGTTTTACGAAGCCGGTATTCCCCACTATGCAATGAAGAAGGCGACAAAACCAAACTTACAATGACAGCAAATCCAATTAAACGACTTGCAGGGCAAACGGCTGTTTATGGTTTAAGCAGTATTATTGGGCGACTGCTTAACTATTTGCTGGTACCCATTTATACACGGTTATTTATTCCTGAGGTTTACGGGGTAGTAACCGAACTCTATGCTTATGTAAGCTTTTTACTCATTTTGTTGACCTATGGTACCGAAACCGGTTATTTCAGGTTTGCACAGGACAAAGAACGGTTTGCCACAACATACTCTACTCTCCTAAGTAGCCTGGCTGTAAGCTCACTGGCTTTTATCGGACTGATTTCTATTTTCATTCATCCCATTGCATCGGCAATGCAGTACACGGCACATCCCGAGTACATTATTTGGATGGCAGTAATTGTAGCAATCGATGCGTTTATTTCGATACCGTTTGCCCGTTTGCGACTCGAAGGCAAAGCGATGAAATTTGCAAGCCTGAAGCTAATCAATATTGCCATCAACATAGCCATGAATCTGTATTTTTTATTGCTGTGCCCCTATATAGCTTCAAAAAATCCGGAGAGCGTATTCCTTATCATATGGTCACCTGGAATAGGTGTAGGGTATGTGTTTATTTCTAATCTGATTGCGAATATAGCTACGTTGTTGATGTTCATTCCTTCGTTCATCAAAGTGAAATATAGGTTCGACGGACAGTTGCTAAAACAATTACTGCTCTATTCATTTCCACTCTTGATTGCCGGTTTTGCTGGAATGATCAACGAAACCCTCGACAGGATATTGCTAAAGTATTGTTTACCGGATCAGGTAAATGCAATGGAGCAGATTGGAATTTACGGAGCCAATTACAAACTGGCAATATTAATGACACTGTTTGTTCAAATGTTTCGCTATGCAGCGGATCCTTTCTTTTTTGCTGAAGCGAAAAAATCGGACGCAAAGGCAACCTATGCCTTAGTAATGAGATATTTTGTAATTGGTGGACTGTTTCTATTCCTGGGTGTTATGTTATACCTCGATTTTGTGAAGTATTTTATCGATCCTGAATATCATTCCGGACTTATGGTAGTACCCGTATTGCTCATGGCAAATTTGTTTCTGGGTATGTACTACAATATGTCGATATGGTATAAGCTAAACGATAAGACTATCTATGGTGCTTATATTGCAATTATTGGCGCAGTTATAACCATTGTACTTAATGTGGCTCTTATTCCTTTTTTTGGTTTTATAGGCTCTGCCTGGGCAACATTTATATGCTACCTTGCGATGTTTATTATTTCGTATTTGCTCGGGCAGAAACATTATCCGGTAAAATACCCCGTAAAAGCCATTTTGCTCTATTTCGGCGTTGCGCTTGTCATATACTTTATCAGCATTGTAATACCCCCAACAACGGTTTTCCTGCATTATGCATTTAACACGGTCCTTTTTGTTGCATTTGGGATTTTTGTTGTGATTAGGGAAGGCTTGTATAAGAAATATATATTGCCAAAGCTGCGTTAGATACCGTTTGAATGTTAGAATTTCCGTAATATTGTAGATTGAACAAATTCATGACAATGGGAAAAGTTAAAGTTAAAATCATTAATAAGTCGAAACATCAGTTACCGACCTATGCAACAGCACTTTCTGCAGGAATCGATCTTAGGGCAAACCTTAATGAGCGGGTTGTTTTGAAACCCTTGGAACGCAAACTCATTCCGACGGGTTTGTTTATTGAATTACCGGAATCGTATGAAGCTCAGATACGGCCTAGAAGCGGACTGGCTATAAAAAAGGGAGTCACCGTATTGAACACTCCTGGAACGATTGATGCTGACTATCGTGGCGAAGTAATGGTAATCCTTGTGAACTTATCGTCTGAGGAGTTTGTTGTTGAGGATGGAGAACGAATTTGCCAGATGGTAGTAGCCCGGCATGCAACAGTTGAGTGGGAACAATCCGATATACTGAATCAAACCGAAAGGGGAGATGGTGGTTTTGGACACACCGGAAAAAAATAATAAAATGATTTACAGTAATTTAAAGGAAATACTATGAAAATAATAATACCAATGGCAGGTCTGGGAACTCGTATGAGACCACACACACTCACTGTTAAAAAGCCCCTGATTCCTATTGCCGGGAAAACTATTGTTCAGCGGCTTGTTGAAGAAATTGCTTCTGTAATTAACCAACCTGTTGAAGAAATTGCTTATGTGATTGGTAGGTTCGGCGAGGAGGTAGAATCAGAGTTGCGCAGCATCGCTTCAAAAATTGGCGCTAAAGCAAGTATTTATTATCAGGATATTGCGATGGGGACTGGTCATGCGGTTTGGTGCGCTTCTCCATCACTCAACGGACCACTGGTTGTTGCATTTGCCGACACATTATTCTATGCGGGCTTTAAGTTCGATGCATCAACTGATGGAACTATCTGGGTGCAAAAGGTTAAAACACCTGAATCGTTTGGCGTGGTTACACTTGATAATAATAACATTATAAACGGTTTTGTAGAAAAACCCAAATCCTTTGTTTCAGATTTGGCCATTATTGGGATTTATTATTTTAATGACGGCTTAAACCTGCAAAAAGAGCTCCAGCGGCTGATTGACGAGAATATAAAGGGCAATAATGAGTACCAACTTACCGATGCTCTTGAAAATATGCGCAGAAATGGAATGAAATTCATCCCCGGAGAAGTTGATGAATGGCTCGATTGTGGTAATAAGGATGCTACTGTTTTGACAAATCAACGCATTCTTGCCCACGAAAAGGAATCACTAACTCAGGTTGAAAATAATAACATAATAAATTCAGTGATTATTCAGCCTTGTTATCTTGGACACGACGTAAAAATCGAAAACTCTGTAATTGGCCCATATGTTTCAGTAGGCAGAAACACGGTTATTAGCAATTGTATTATCAAAAACTCAATCATTCAGAACAATTCTCAGTTAAATGGTGCGTTTTTACATAATAGTATGATTGGAAACGATGTCATTATTGATAAAAGGCCTGATGATTTAAGCGTAGGTGATTTTAACCAGATACGGAAGAATTCATGAACAAAAACCTGACAGCATATATAGTTTTAGTAATTACTGCCTTACTTTTGTATTCGTGTAAAACAATGGAGAAATCACCCGTTGCTAAGGGTAAAGATAATACCAGTTATTTTGCCTTTAAGAGCGAGCTTCTCGATGGTGTTCGAAATAAAATGACAGGTAACTATGATGCTGCCCTTGATAACTTTTCGCGGGCATCACGGTGGGATCCGAAGCAGGCAGTAAGCTATTACGAAATGGCAACTGTATTGGCAATCAAGAACGATTACCCAGCAGCACTGGAATATTGTAAATTGGCAACCGGTCTGTCGAAAAACAACTATTATTACACACTGCTGCTTGCAAGTTTGTATCAGGCCAATGCCATGTCTAAAGAAGCCGCCGAAACGTATGATGAGGTTATCCGCCTGAAACCTTCTATCCCCGATAACTATTTCTCGCAATCATCAATTTATCTTTCGGTTTCTGACCCTAAAAAAGCTCTTCAAAGTCTTGATAAAGCGGAAGAATATTTTGGTGTAACACATGAAATAAATTCCGAGAAGTACGATATTGCTGTAACATCCCGGAATTATCCTGTAGCACTGAAAGAAATAAACAAACTTATTGAAGCCTACCCCAAGGAAAGCATTTATTACGCAATGCTGGCAGAATTATATAAAGTCATGGGAAAAACTGCCAATGTTGCCGAGGTATATCAAATGCTGGAAGGTATGGATGTCCGCAATGGGATGGTCCTTGTTTCGCTGGCTGAATATTACAGCTCGCAGGGTAACAACGAAAAAGCATTTGCTATTTTGGAGAAAGCATTTGCGCTTGATGACTTTGATATGGATTCTAAAATTCAAATCTTGTTCAACCTGATAGTACCTACCGAAAATGATGTGATGCTTACCGAAAAAGTGTACCGGCTTCTTGAAATTCTGGTTCTAAAATATCCCGATGAACCTAAAGTGCATACCATATATGGCGATTACCTGGTTAGGGATAGACGGTGGGAAGAGGCGCAATCTCGGTTCAATTTTGTGCTAAAAAACGAAAAGTCGCACTACGAAATTTGGGAGCAGGCATTGCTCATCGACAATCAGATAAAAGACTGGACTTCGATGTATGACAGGAGTAACGAAGCATTGCAGTATTTCCCGATGCAGGTTACTCTGTATGTTTTTAATACTGAAGCAGCAATGCAATTGAGTAAATATAGCGAAGCAGTAATGGCTGCTGAGTCAGGATTGCGATTTGCAGCAGGGAATGATGATATCAAACTCGATTTCTATATTTACCTTGGAGAAGCATATCATAAAACTAATCAGCATGAACTGTCGGATTCTGCATTTGAAAATGCATTGAAGCTTGACTCTCAAAATACTTTTGTTCTCAACAATTACAGCTATTATCTGTCGCTGCGAAATGAAAGGGTTGACAAAGCTCTTCAATTATCGGAAAACCTGATGCTGCTCGAATCGGAAAATGCCAATTTCATCGATACACATGCATGGGCATTGTTCCGCAATCAAAAATATAACGATGCTCTGATTTACATTGAAAAAGCTGTGATTATCGATGGTGAAAAGAATCCGAATATTCTCGAACATTACGGCGATATTCTTTCTAAAACCGGAAAAACCGAAAAGGCAGTTCAATGCTGGAAAAAAGCAAAAGAAATGGGTTCAGGATCGAAAACCATTGATTTGAAAATCGAAAAACAGCAATACACCGAATGAGAGGAAAGGCACTTGTTAAATTAGTTTTACTGATAGTCCCACTTTTTTTAGGTGTTGGTTGTAGCAAGGTGTTTTATACAGGTGGGATAAAAAACAACTACAAACCCGTTAAGCTTTTTCAGAAAATCAGTGAAAGCGAGATTCAGTATCATACGTTTATGCTGAAAGCTGACTGCGAGTTCGAAGTGAACGGGCAAAGCCAGTCATTTCAGTTAAATGCTCGTATTCAGAAGGACAGTGTTGTTTGGCTATCGATGAAAATGCTTGGAGTTGAAGGGATGCGCGTGCAATGCCTGAAGGATAGTTTGTATATTGTCGATAGGATAAACAATCAATGGTCGGTCGCAGCATACGAAGACCTTAACAATGTCTTCAGTATGGAGTTGTGTTATCAATTCATTCAGGCTGTTATTACGAATACGTTCTTTTTTTACCCCCCTACATCCGATACTCTGAAAACGCTTCACGATTTTGATAATTGTAAAGATACTTTGAATTATTGTATGAGTTCAGGTGGTTGGAAGCGGTATCAACGATATATTTCAGACAGCACAGGGTCCAGACGCAACGAAAATCGACCGGGAAGATACAACCCCGAAAGGTATCACGATAATGAGCAAGAAGCGGGTGAAGCATCGATTTTTCAGGTGATAAAGGTGTATCCCGAAATATTTAAAATTGCTTATGTGTTGATTGACAATTATATGAATGGTCAAACTATGGAAATTTCTTATGAAGAGCCTCGATTGTTTGGTACAAACTTTTTCCCCGGTAAAATTCGCATTTGGCTCGATTCTCCTGAAACAGAAATAATTTTAAACATCGAAACCGAACGTATTGAAGTGGATATCGATCAGCGATATCCTTTCAAAATACCTTCGAATTACGAAAGAATGAAATAATAGTATTAATTTAGAGAGTTGTTATTTAATATGATAAAACGAATTCCAATAGCAAAAGCGGGCATTTTTTTAATGCTTTTCTGCCTCATGGCTTCCGTAACTTTTTCGCAATCGCGAAAGGAGCTCGAGAACAAAAAGAAGAAAGTGCTTCAGGATATCGATTATACAAATAAACTTCTCAAAGAAAATGAAGCAAAAAAGGTTGACTCTTACAACAATTTATTGCTGATAAACAAAAAGGTTGAATCACGACAGGAATTGATTTTAAGCATTGGCGAAGAATTGGCTATAATTGATGAACATATCGACGACAACAAAATGGTTCTTGATTTGATGCAGGAAGATTTGAAACGGCTCAAGGATGAGTATGCCGAAATGATTTATTTTGCATATAAAAACAGGAATACTTATAGCAGTATTATGTTTATCCTTTCATCGGAAGATTTTAATCAGGCCTATCGAAGACTGATGTACCTGCAGCAATATTCCGACTACCGTAAACGACAGGTGCTGGCTATTCAATCAACCCAACTCATGATTGAAAATCAGATAGCAAAACTCGATGCTCTGAAAGCAGAGAAGCAAGCCCTGCTGGGCGAGAAAAATGCTGAAAAGGAGCAATTAAAGGAGGAACAACAACAGCAGTCAAAAACGCTGAATAAATACAAAAACAAAGAAGCCGAGCTTAAGAAACAGCTTAAGAAACAGCAGGAAAGTGCTGCACAGCTACAGCGTGAAATCGAAAAAATGATAGCAGAAGAAGTAAATAAGTCGTCGGGTGGGAAGTCAAATACCTATGTGCTTACTCCTTCCGAAAAGCTGGTGTCAACGAACTTTGCAAATAATAAGGGAAAACTTCCTTGGCCTGTTGAAAGGGGTGTAATAGTTTCTTCGTTTGGCAAACACGCCCATCCGGTTCTCGAAAATGTTACCATCGATAATGCGGGTATCGATATCAGCACTACTGAAGGAGCTGTTGTAAGGGCAGTTTTCGAAGGCGAGGTTAGGCGGGTATTTACGTTGCCTGGTGCTCAGAATGCTGTAATCATAAGGCATGGAAATTATCTGTCGGTATATACACATATCGCTAAGGTGTATGTAAATACCGGAGACAAAGTAACAACTAAGCAAGCAATAGGTTCGGTTTATACCGATAAGGAAGAGAATAAAACTATCGTTCACCTCGAAATATGGTACGAAAGCTCAAAGCAAAACCCGGCTTCGTGGCTGGCAAAATAGCGCAAAATGGAAAAGCTGGTTAGTGATATTATTCTTAAGATTGAAGGCTTCATCAAGAAGTACTACACGAATAGTATTATTAAAGGACTTATTCTTGCTTTTTCAATCAGTGGATTGTATTACCTGATAATTGTACTTGCAGAGTATTTCGGACATTTTACGGTGGCTATTCGGACCCTTGCCTTTTATACCGGTATAATATTGTTTAGCATTGTTTGGATCTATTATATTATTATTCCACTCATTAAGCTAATCGGTATCGGTAAACGAATTTCGTACAAGCAGGCTTCGGTAATACTGGGTACTCATTTCCCTGAAATCGGCGATAAGTTGCAGAATACTCTTGAATTGGCAGAGCTTATCAAGCACAACCCGGATGCGAGTGACCTGATTTTGGCAAGCATTGCACAACGAAAAATGCTGATAAGTCCGATTCCTTTCCGCAACGCTGTACAATATCGTAAAAATGTTACATACCTTAAATATTTGTTGCCGGTTGCGGCAGTTTTTGTGGTACTTCTCATTTTATGGCCTTCTATTATCAGTGAGGGAACTCAACGAATAGTAAGGCATAGCCAGGAATTCGTTTTACCCCCTCCTTTTAGCCTCAATATCGATAGCGATACGCTTCTTGTTAAAAAAGGCACCGATTTCAATGTTAAAGTGCAGGTGGAAGGGAATGTGGTTCCTGCAGAAGTTTATATACACATTGGCAGCAACAGGTACGTAATGAAGAAAGACAACCCGAGAGAGTTTTCCTATGTTATTCGCAACCTGAACAATAACATTCTTATTCATGCCAGTTCAGGTGATATTATTTCAGGTACTGTTGAGCTAAAAGTATTGCCATCACCAGCTATATTGAATTTTTCACTGAATGTTGTTCCACCCGCATATACCGGAATTGAACAGAAACTGTACACCAACACAGGAGACGTGTCAGTACCCTGCGGGTCGGAGTTGATTTGGCAGTTTGGTACTGCAAACATTAATACAATGAATATGCTGGTCAACGATAGCATCGAAATTGCCGGAGAGAGAAATAACAATACATTTTCGTTCCGGAGGAAAATTATTCAACCTCTGAAGTATAATATGCTGGCATCGAATGAGTATTTTAAAAATCAGGAAAATGTGGCATATACCATTAATGTTATCCCTGATGTTTACCCGGGGATAAGCGTTAAGCAGGTACAGGACAGCGTTGACCTGAATATATTTTTCTTTAGTGGTACAATTGATGATGATTATGGGTTTAACAGCCTCAGTTTTCACTACAAGACCGATAGTCTTCATGTTGCATCATTGCCTGTTGGCAGAGGGGTTACGACTCAGAATTTTTACTATGCTTTCGATTTTTCGGGCATCAACATTCCCGGCAACTCAGTAACTTATTATTTTGAAGTTGGCGACAACGATGCTGTGCATGGTAGCAAAAAGACACGCTCAACCAGTTTTCAGTTTACGGTACCCACTATCGAAGAAATTGAATCAAAAACTGAGGAAGCCAATAAAAGCATTGCCTCTAAGATGGATCAGGCTAAAAGGCTTGCCAATGAGATTCAGCGCGACATAAATAATCTTCAACGGCGGATGATGAACGAAAACCTTTCGGAATGGGAACGCAATCAGATGATGAACGAAATACTCGAAAAACAAAAAGAACTTGAACAGCTGGCAAACGAAATTGTGGAAGAGCAAAAAAAATCGAACCAGTATAAGAATACATTTAACGATAAAGAAAACTTGCTAGAAAAGCAAAAACAGATTGAAGAATTACTAACCCAATTGATGGATGAAGAAATGATGAAGCTGATTGAGGAACTGCAAAAACTAATGCAGGAATTCGATCAGGATAAATTTAACGAATTGGCCAACGATTTAAATCAGAATTACGAAGAGCTCTCAAAGCAAATGGATCAGGATTTGGAACTCCTTAAAAGGATGGAGGTGGAGGAAAGAATGGAAAATACCATCGATAAAATGGATCAGTTGGCAGAAGACCAGGAACAACTTGCTGAAGAAACGGAGAATAAAGAGCTGAGCAATGATGAACTCCTTAAAAAGCAACAGGAACAAATGCAGCGTTTCGAAGACCTGCAGAAGGAATATGAAAACACCCTCGAAAAAAACAATCAATTGAAAGAGCCTTTTCAAATGGATGACTTTTCGAAGGATTTCGAAGAAATTAGCAATCAAATGCAGCAATCAGAACAGAATTTGAACGAAAATAAAAACAACAAAGCCTCGAAAAGCCAGCAGCAAAGCTCACAACAGATGCAGTCGCTTAGTGCGAAAATGCAAAATATGATGGACAGCAATATGCAACAGCAGGCTGCAGAAAACCTGGATGATTTGAGGCAAATACTCGATAATTTGATTTCGTTCAGCTTCAGCCAGGAAAAACTGATTAACGAAATTAATGGTGTCGGAACCAGAAGCCCTCGGTATCGCGATATTATAGCGGAACAAAAGAAAATCGGCGATGATTTCAATATCATTCGCGATTCTCTTGATGCGTTGGCAATGCGCATGCCCGAAGTAAACGCGATTGTTAAAAAGGAAGTAAATACAATTTTTCGTAAACTTGATGATATTATGTCCGGTTTCTCTGAACTCGGTACACAAAATATTACCACCAACCAACAGCTTGTTATGACATCGGCCAACAACCTTGCATTACTATTGGAGGAGCTTATGAAAGCTATGCAGCAACAAATGTCGATGCAAATGTGCGGCAATCAGAATTGCAGCAAACCCAACAACAGTTCGCAACCCCAGATGGGTCAGCTTCGCGACTTGCAGAAAGGGATGAAACAACAGATACAGCAAATGATTGATCAGATGAAACAAGGAGGTGATAGCCCGGCACAAAAGGAGCAAATGAATAAGAATCTGGCAAAAATGCTTGCACAGCAGGAAATAATGCAGCAAATGTTGAACGAAATGATGACCAGCGAAACACTAAGTCCGGAATCTGCAAAAATTCTTAATGAAATCAACCGCATGATGGAGGAAAATATTAAGGACATGATTAATGGTAATGTCTCGGAACAATTGCTACGCCGTCAGGAGCTTATTCTTACCAGAATGCTGGAAGTCGAGAAAAGTGAACACGAAAGAGAGCTTGATGAGAAACGCAAATCTAACGAAGCCAGAGATTACAAAATCAGTAACCCTGATAAGGCTTTTGATGAGAAGGAAAAGCAAATGAGATTTAACGAGCTTCTGAGGCTTTCTAATCTTAAAATGACACAGTATTACAAAGAAAAATATAAAAACTATTTGCAAAACCTCGAAAAATAACCAATGGCCGTAAGCTTTTTTTCAGAACAAATTGCTATGCCTGCATTGAAAAAGCGGGTTATTAAAACATGGGTATCAGAAATAATTGAAAACCACGAAAAAAAATCGGGAAACATAAATTTTATTTTTACCACCGACGACATGTTGCTCGAAATCAACAAAAAGTATCTAAATCATGATTACTATACCGATATCATAACTTTCGACTATTCTACCAACAGGCTAATTCATGGTGATATTTACATCAGCCTCGACAGGGTAAATGAAAACGCTTCAACCCTTAATACCGGTACAACCGAATTGTTCAGGGTAATGATTCATGGGGTTTTACACCTTTTGGGCTACGACGACTCCGATAATGAAAGCCAAGAGAAAATGCGAAAGGCCGAAGACCAGTGTATTACGTTACTGTTGAATAAGTAAAGATATTGTTCGGTGAATAGTAAAAATATTACAGAAGGCGGTTCCCAAATCTTATAACTGAAACAAATACTCTTTGGCAGCAAAAAACTAGCGCATGTCAATTATTTCGGCATTGGGAAAATTGGCTGAGTTAAAGATAATATCCTTATCGGCGATTACCGGATTTTCAACAAATTTATCAATTACCACAAGGTAACTAACCCCATCTTTGCCAACATAATGTATGGAATAAATCTGATTTTTAGTTTTATCAACTTTAAGTGTCAGTTTCGAATATTTCTTCCCTTCAATTTTAACAGGATATAAATCTATTTCGACCAAAGTTCTGTTGTTTTCGAACTTATCGCTTATCCAACGGCATTTATAGTCCTGCGAGAAATTATTCAGCACATTTTGCGGATTAAATACGGTTCCATCTGTTTCAGAGGCATCGGTGATATTTATTTCTTCTGCATCTTTTAGGTAAGTCCAGTTTGTTTTCCCGTCCGAAAAAACCACTTGTCCCATCAGGTCCATCCTATACCTGTCGCCACGATATAGTGCCTTGCCTGAAAACTGATCTCTACTGCCATCCTGAAGGCTTTCCACATAAAAACGAAATTCAACCTGGATCGATTTGTAAGCACTTAGTTTTGATGAAACGGTTTGTAGAAGTTCTATAGCTTTCGGGTCGCTTTGAGAAAAAGCCGAAGAGGCAGCAATGATTAAAACTACTGTTAAGAATAAATTTTTCATGTTAGGTAACTATTTGTTTTCGGAGTTCTTCAAATATTGTTCCAAAGAGTATTCATCCTGAAACATAACCTGGCGTGCTTTACTCCCCTCGTAAGGGCCAACAATGCCCGCCTGTTCGAGCTGGTCGATAATACGCCCCGCCCTGTTGTATCCAATTTTCATTTTACGTTGTATCAGCGATGTGGACCCTTGCTGGTGACGCACAATGAGTCGCGCTGCTTCATCGAAAAGAGGGTCTTTCTCATCATCGTTAAAGCTCATATCGCCGTTATCGCCCGAATCCATCCCTGGATCCGGAAGTTCATAAATATTGGAATACCCTTGTTGTTTCCCAATGTAGTCAACAATACTTTCAACTTCGGGAGTGTCGATAAAAGCACATTGAATACGAATTGCCTTGCCGGTTTCAACCATAAGCATATCGCCTTTGCCAATTAGCTGATTTGCACCTGTTGCATCGATAATGGTTTTTGAATCGTGTCCCGACATCACTTTAAAAGCAATTCGGGTTGGGAAATTTGCCTTTATCACACCGGTAATAACATCAACCGAAGGTCGTTGTGTAGCAACAATCAAATGAATGCCTATTGCCCTGGCTTTTGCAGCAAGACGCGAGATGGGAGCTTCAACCTGTTTACCTTCCTGAATAATAATATCTGCAAATTCGTCGATGACAACAACTATATAAGGCAGATATTTATGTCCTTTCAATGGGTTGAGCTTGCGCGAAATAAATTTGTCGTTGTATTCAACAATAGTTCTCACACCGGCCATAGTAAGCAGCTTGTAACGGTTTTCCATCTCGATGCACAGTGAGTTCATTACAGGGACTACTTTCGAAACATCGGTAATAATGGAAGCTTCTTCGTTGGGAAGTTTTGCAAGGAAATGTCGTTCAATTTTTGAATACAACGAAAGTTCAACCATCTTCGGATCGATGAGAACGAATTTTATCTGTGACGGGTGTTTCTTATATAAGAGGCTGGCGATTATTGCATTTATACCAACCGACTTTCCCTGACCAGTGGCACCTGCAACAAGTAGGTGTGGAGTTTTTGCAAGATTGAAAACGAAAGTTTCGTTGCTGATTGTTTTACCGATAGCTACCGGTAACTGGAAGGTGCTTTCCTGAAATTTTGCAGATTTTATTACCGATTTCATCGAAACAATCTCAGGGTTTGAATTGGGTACCTCAATCCCAATGGTTCCCTTACCCGGCATTGGTGCTATTATTCTAATCCCCAGAGCTGCCAGACTCAAGGCAATGTCGTCTTCAAGATTTTTGATTTTCGAAATACGAACACCGGGAGCAGGTACTATTTCATAAAGCGTTACTGTTGGGCCGATAGTTGCCGTGATTTTTGCAATTTCAATTTTATAATCCTGTAGCGTTTTAATGATTTTATCTTTGTTGCTGTTTAGTTCAGCGGCAGTTACTTCGGTTTTACTGGCAGCAATGTCGATAAGCAGGTCAATCGGAGGTTTTTTGTAATTGGCAAGATCTTCCGTAGGATCGTAGTCCCCCATCGGCTCTATATCGATGTCTTCATCAGAAATCAGTTCTTCATTTTCGTTTTCTTCAAGCTCGAGTTCAATGTTGTCGTACAGGGTTTCAGACTCCGGGGTTTCTACCGGAAATTCAACAACGTTTTCCGATGCTTCTTCTGCTGTCACCTCCGAAACGTCTTCTTCCATATCCTCTTCTTCTGATTCGGGAATATCTCCGAACACAGGGTTAGCTTCTTCCAGATCGGGCTTTTTTAGGTTTCTGATTTTACTGATACCCCGTTTAATGGCGGGAAGAGCGCTGTGAAAACTGTAAATTATTATCAGAAATGCACTGATACCAATGCTTGTCAAGGTTCCTATCTTCCCCCAGAAACTGTTTAGCCATTTACACATAAAATATCCGTGAGCACCTCCCAGAAAAAATATCTTGTCGCCAAGAAGAAACGATAAAGTTATACTTAACCACAAAGTAAAAATCAACAGAATAAAAACTGTTTTCCTAAAGGGTAGCAGCCGTATCTTTAGAAGTCGAAAACCCGCAACACCAAAGATTACAATAAACGAAAATGATGCAAGGCCAAACCAGTTTCTTATGAACAGATTTGAAAGCAGAGCACCAATTTTGCCAACCCAGTTATCAACTTTTAAGCTTTCATTCGAAAATAGCTTGTTCAATGGAATATCGAGAATACTTTGGTCGCTTTTCCATGTGAAAAGATAAGATGTAAACGAAAGCGTAAGCAATATACTGAAAGCTATCAGCAGAATTCCGAGGCTTACTGTGAATCGTTCATCGGTAAAAAAATTCTTCATTGAACCGAACATTCCGGGCTTTTTTGCTTTACCCTGCTTTTTATCGGTTTTGTCTTTGGTATTGCTTTCTTTCTTCATGTAAGTATAAAAATAGGAAAATCCTCAAAATATGAGAATTTTCCGCAAATATTTTTATGAAAAATGAAAAAACTATCCACCAAACATTGTTTTAAACTCTTCGTATGATTTTTTCTCGTAATCGGAAGGTACAGTGAACAAAGATTGATTCAGTTTTGACTTGCTTACTTCTTTAACAGAGAACTTCATTATCATGCCATTTTGGTCCATGTTGTATTCCATGAAAATACCATCGATTCCTTCCATCTGATACTGCGAATTTTTATCGAAGGGAACAGCAAGCTCGTTGGTGTAATACACTTCCATCGTTTGCCCACCGGAGGTGATTTCAGCTTTTTTGCAGGTGTATCCGGCAATAACCTTTGTTTCGTCGAGTTGTTTGATAACAGGTTTTTCTTCGCTCTCGTCTTTTAAGGCTTCAAGATCTTCTTTGGTTTGTACTACGTAAAATTTCATACCCATTCCGTTAAACATTTGGGTAACCGAACCATCGTTAACATTCGACAGTGATATGAATGAAAACATAGGTGTAATCATTTCAGTACGGATATTATCACCTTTATAATATACGACAATTTCGGATGGCATCTGTGCTCTTGTTGCTGCATCAATGTTTTCACCTTCTACATCGATTTTATATTTCACCGATCCTTCAAATGTTTTGGCTTTTTTCTGTCCTGCAACATTCAGGGCTAATACTACAAACAATAACAAACTGAAAATTCTGACAAGGTTTTTCATATTAATTTTAATTTAAGATTTAATGAGTTTATTTTTTCAAGATTTGTACCAAAAAGTATTTTACAAAAATAATTTTTTCTTTATTACAACGAAATTTATAGGGGGCGTATTTAATAATTAATTGAATAACATAAATTTAGTTGTTTGAATTCTCAAAATATTTTTAGTTTTGTGGTTTACCAAAATACTGATTCATGAATAAAAAGTTAGCAGTGGTAGCCTTTGGTGGAAATGCTCTTCTGAGAGCAGGACAGCGTGGAACAATTGACGAACAAAAAACAAATGTGCGAAGAGCTTGCGAAATTCTATTTAGCATACTAAAAGAAAATCATAATCTTATAATTATACATGGAAACGGACCGCAAGTGGGCAATATATTATTGCAAAACAATGCGGGAGCTAAAATGTATGGTATTCCAGAAATGCCTTTGGATGTTTGTGGAGCATATTCACAAGGTTTTATAGGATATTTGATTGAACAACAACTTAGAAATATTTTACCTGCCAAAGATTTAGAAAGAGGCGTTGTAAATCTAATAACTCAAGTTTTGGTAGATAAAAATGATCCTGCTTTTAAAAATCCAACAAAACCGATTGGACCTTATTATACAAAAGAAGAGGCAGAAAAACTTTCTGCAGACACAAATTCTTTGTTCAAAGAAGATCCAGACGGGATTGGTTGGCGCAAAATTGTTCCTTCCCCTCTGCCCAAACAGGTTGGGAATAGCAAAGTGATTGAAAAACTAGCCCGAGATGGACATATTGTTGTCGCTGCTGGTGGTGGAGGAATTCCCGTTTATTATGATGAACAAAAAAACTTGCTGGGTATAGATGCAGTAATTGACAAAGACCACACATCTGCACTGCTTGCATCTCAAGCAAAAGCCGATGAGTTTTATATTTTTACTGACCTTAAAAGAATTATTATAAAAACTGAAGATTCTGAAGAGAAAGTTTTAGATACTATACCAATTGCTGAGGCTAAAAAGCACTTAGAAAAAGGAATCTTTAGTGCAGGAGGGATGGCTCCAAAAATCAAAGGAGCTGTTAGCTTTATTGAAAATGGCGGTACTGAATGCACCTTTTTGCATTTCCCAGATAGTCCAAAAGATCCAATATATCAAACTAAAATTGTGCGTTAATATATAAATTAAATAATAACTAAAAATAAATAAATCATGGCTTTTAACCTAAGAAACAGAAATTTTCTAAAACTTTTAGATTTTTCCCCTAAAGAAATTCAGTATTTATTAGACTTATCGCTTGACCTCAAAAAAGCAAAATATGCTGGTACAGAGCAGCAAAGATTAAAAGGTAAAAATATAGTTTTACTATTTGCAAAAGATTCTACTCGTACCCGTTGTGCTTTCGAAGTTGCTGCTCTCGACCAGGGTGCCCATGTTACATATATCGGCCCCTCGGGTTCGCAGATGGGCAAAAAAGAATCGATGAAAGATACTGCCCGTGTGCTGGGGCGCATGTACGACGGAATAGAATATCGCGGATATGGACAAGAAATTGTTGAAGAATTGGCAAAATATGCCGGTGTACCGGTGTGGAATGGTTTAACCAATGAATTCCATCCCACACAAATATTGGCCGACTTCCTCACCATGCGCGAACATAGCGATAAACCCTTGCATCAGGTTTCGTTTGCCTACTGTGGCGACGCCCGCAACAATATGGGAAACAGCCTGATGGTAGGTGCTGCTAAAATGGGTATGGACTTTAGGGCCGTAGCTCCCAAGCAATTCTGGCCTAATGAAGAACTTGTTAAAACCTGCCGCGAAATTGCAAAAGAAACCGGTGCAACAATTACATTAACCGAAGATGTGGCTCAAGGTGTAAAAGGCGTTGACTTCCTCTACACCGACGTTTGGGTGTCGATGGGAGAGCCCGATGAAGCCTATCAACAGCGCATCAACTTGATGATGCCCTATCAGGTAAATGCAAAAATGGTTGAGTTAACCGGCAATCATAAGGTGAAATTTCTGCATTGTTTGCCGGCTTTTCACAACGATGAAACCGAAATAGGCGCCGAGATTTGCAAAAAATTCAATATCGAAGCAATGGAATGCACCGATGATGTGTTTGAATCGCCTCGTTCTATTGTTTTCGACGAAGCCGAAAACCGTCTGCATACCATTAAGGCTGTTATGGTAGCTACATTGGGAGCCTAAAACTGACACAATCTTTATTTAAATTCATTATAAATAGAGTGAGTATCATGTTTTCCTTTCTTTATTTTGAGAAATGTGCTTATGTTTGTGGTGTTAAAACGAACACTTATTTAATAACCTAAATTTATAAAAAAATGGCTTATAAAATTTCTGACGACTGTACTGCATGCGGAACCTGTATCGACGAATGCCCTGTTGAGGCTATTTCTGAAGGTGATATCTATAAGATTGATCCCGATGTTTGCACAGAATGTGGTGCATGTGCTGATGTTTGCCCAGTTGAAGCAATTCACCCGGAAAACTGATCAGTCAGGTAAAAGAATTGAAGAGTGCCAGCGTGGCACTCTTTTTTTTATATGCTGGTGATATTTGTATGCTGTGCGTACAAAAGCGGAATTTTCGAAACTTATCAAATAACATATTTTAGGTATTAGTTTTTTTTTAAATTAGCACACTCTAAAAAGAAATATACTCACAAAAAAATTAAAAATAATTAATCGTAGAAACGATGGCAAAAACAAAAAAATTTATCACTTGTGATGGGAATCATGCTGCTGCTCATGTAGCTTATATGTTCAGTGAAGTTGCATGCATCTATCCAATCACTCCTTCTTCGAACATGGCAGAAAATGTGGATGAATGGTCTGCTGCAGGAAGAAAAAATATTTTCGGACAAACCGTAAAAGTTGAAGAAATGCAAAGTGAAGCCGGTGCTGCCGGTGCTGTTCATGGTGCACTTCAGGCAGGTGCCCTCACATCAACATTCACCGCCTCACAAGGTTTGCTGCTGATGATACCGAATATGTATAAAATGGCCGGCGAATTGCTGCCAGCAGTTTTCCATGTAAGTGCCAGAACAGTTGCTGCTCACGCATTATCGATTTTTGGCGACCACAGCGACGTAATGTCAACACGAGGTACTGGTTTTGCAATGTTGGCAACCGGATCGGTGCAGGAAATAATGGATATTGCGCCTGTTGCCCATTTGGCAGCTATTAAAACAAGAATACCATTCCTCCATTTCTTCGATGGATTCAGAACATCTCACGAAATTCAAAAAGTTGAATATCTTGAGAATGACGACATGGAAGGCCTCATCGATCAACCGGCTTTGCAACTTTTCAGAGATAATACACTCAATCCTGAACACCCTGTTACGAAAGGAACAGCCCAAAATCCAGATATTTTCTTTCAGGCAAAAGAAGCTTGCAACAGCTTTTATTCTATAGTTCCCGATGTTGTTGAGTACTATATGAAAGAAATGACTAAGCTCACTGGGAGAAAGTACCATCCTTTTACATATTATGGCGCTCCCGATGCTGAAAATATTGTAGTTGCAATGGGTTCGGTGACCGACACAATAAAAGAAGTTATTGATTTCAAACTAACACATGGGGAAAAGTTCGGTTTAATTACAGTACATCTTTACAGACCTTTCTCAGAAAAATATTTCAGAAAAGTGCTTCCGAAAACCGTTAAGCGTATCACAGTTTTAGACCGCACCAAAGAGCCGGGAGCAAATGGAGAACCTTTGTATCTCGATATAAAAGATATTTTCTATAACGATAAAAATGCCCCCATGATTATTGGTGGCCGTTATGGACTGTCTTCAAAAGATACAACTCCCGCAATGATAATGTCGGTACTTGAGAATATGGCATCAAAACAACCAAAGAATGGATTTACTGTTGGTATTGTTGACGATGTTACAAAACTCTCATTGCCTTTAAAGAATGATGTTACCGTACTTTCCAAAGGTACATTCGAAGGAAAGTTTTATGGACTGGGCTCTGATGGTACTGTAGGTGCAAATAAAAACAGTATAAAAATAATTGGTGAAACAACCAACAAATATTGTCAGGCATATTTTGCCTACGACTCAAAAAAGTCGGGCGGATTTACCGCATCGCACCTTCGTTTTGGCGACAAACCCATTCGAGCACCCTACCTGATAAACTCTCCCGATTTTGTGGCATGCCATGTGCCGGCATATATTTATCTTTACGATGTACTGAAAGGTATTAAACCCGGCGGTACGTTTCTATTCAACTCAATTTGGAGTGTGAAGGAAACTTTGGAAAAACTGCCCGATCACATGAAGAAAACATTGGCAGAAAAAAAGATTAAATTCTTCATGATCAACGCAACAGAAATAGCTGAAAAAATTGGACTGGGCAATCGTACAAATACAATTATGCAATCGTCATTCTTCAGAATCTCTGGCGTTATCCCCTATGAATTGGCAGTAAAAGAAATGAAGAAAATGGTTGTAAAATCATTTGGCAAAAAAGGTGAATCGGTGGTGAAAATGAACCACGACGCGATTGATGCCGGTTGTTGCAACTATGTTGAGGTTGATATCCCAAAAGAATGGAAAAAACTCCCCAACACAGGCTTTAAGGTAATACGCAATAATGTTGTCCCTCAGTTTATATCGAACGTTGCCGATGTAATTAACTCTCAGAATGGCGATAGTTTGCCTGTTTCAACATTTGTTGGCAGAGAAGATGGCACATTCCCATCGGGTACTACCAAATACGAAAAACGCGGTGTTGCGGTGAATATACCTGAATGGATTCCTGAAAATTGTATTCAGTGCAACCAATGCTCTTTTGTTTGTCCTCATGCTGCTATCAGGCCATTTTTATTAACTGAAGACGAGTTGAAGAATGCTCCTGCAGGTACTAAGGCTATTCAGGGAATTGGCGGAACAAAGGAATACAAATTCCGGATTCAGGTAAGTGTACTCGACTGCACGGGTTGTGGCAACTGTGCTGACGTTTGCCCGGCCAAAACAAAGGCACTTACCATGAAGCCCATCGAAACCCAGCGTGCTGAAGAAGCCAGATGGACTTATATGGATGAAGTTGTTGGTTATAAAGACCATATTCTTCCCAAAGATAAAACAGTGAAGAACAGTCAGTTCGCACAACCATTATTTGAATTTTCGGGTGCCTGCGGCGGGTGCGGTGAGACCCCCTATATTAAAGCGATAACCCAACTGTTCGGAGAAAGAATGATTGTAGCCAATGCCACAGGTTGCTCTTCAATTTATGGGGGCTCCGCGCCATCTACTCCATATTGCCCGCATTATAAATCAGGCTTTGGGCCTGCATGGGCTAATTCTTTATTTGAAGATAATGCTGAGTATGGTTTTGGTATTGCCACTGGAATCGATAAAATACGTGAGAAAATTTGCTTACAGATAGAAAAAGCCAAATGGCCAGAAAAAGCAATGAATATTGCTCTTGAGTGGAGCAATAGTAAAAACAACGCAGAGCAATCGGTTGATGCATCAGCTAAGTTTGTCGAAATGCTGAAATCGATTAACGATAACACCGCCAAGGAAATACTGAAATACAAGAGTTATCTGATAAAAAAATCGGTTTGGATATTTGGAGGTGATGGCTGGGCTTACGACATTGGATATGGAGGCTTGGATCACGTGATTGCTACAGGGAAAGATGTGAACATACTTGTACTTGATACAGAGGTATACTCAAATACAGGTGGTCAGGCATCAAAATCAACACCGGTGGGTGCTGTTGCAAAATTTGCTGCAGCTGGAATGAGAACCCGCAAAAAAGATCTGGGTGCAATGGCAATGACTTACGGATATGTTTATGTCGCTCAGGTTGCTATAGGTTCGAGTCAGAATCAGTTCTTCAGGGCAATTAAAGAAGCAGAAGCGTATCCCGGCCCTTCGCTGATTATAGCTTATGCTCCATGCATTAACCATGGTTTGACTCTCGGTATGGGCAAGACTCAGGAAGAGCAGAAACTTGCAGTTGAAGCCGGATATTGGCATTTGTATCGCTTCAACCCGTTGCTGGAAGCAGAAGGACAAAATCCTTTTACCCTCGACAGCAAGGAACCCGATTGGACTAAATTCAAAGATTTTCTAAAGAGCGAAGTTCGCTATTCCTCTTTACTGAAATCGCTGCCGGAAGAAGGTAAACATCTTTTTGATGTGGCAGAACAAAATGCCCAATGGCGTTATAATTACTACAAACGTTTGGCAGGAATTTAAGCCTTAGATACCATAATTTCATAAGCAAGAGGGTCTGTAATGATTCTCTTGCTTTTTTTGTACGCTTTATGACATTTAAAACGCTGTTTCCCTTGTTGGGTACCCCATTTGATTACATTCAAACTTTGACATGCCCAACACTGCTTTTTTTAATGTTTTCATATATACTAAAAGGTTAACTGAAACAACTTTCAATTAACTCTTTTGTAGATCAAGTGGGAACTAGGTTTGTGAACTTTTTACCAACTATTTTTGGCCTCTATATCTTCATATTGTATATCGTAAGCCTGAAGCAAAATTAAAAGGAATGCAATAAGCAACTTTTGGTTATGCTTCCGCATTAATTCCTAAATGAGGTAATGGAAAACTTCGATAATTACTCAAAAAAACTGAGTCTCCGTATAAACGGATCGTAGCCCATTGATTTAAGTTTGTCGAGCGATTCTTTGGCTTGATTATAGGAATCGAAGGAGCCAACATAATACCTGTACCATCCATCCTGCCCTTTCTGAAGTTGAACACCGATTAAATCGGCAAAGTAGTTATCGGGAACAGGGTTATGTACTGCCATAATCTGTATTGTAAACTTCGGCTGGGTATGAGTACCGTCAGATCCTGTTCCTTTGGTATTACTTCCCGCACTGGGTGGAACCACAATCTTACGTGCTACCAGAAATGATTCAGTTCCCTGGCTTAGTACTTTGAATTCAACACGGCGGTTATATTGCCTGCCCAAAGGATTATCGCTACCATCGGGGTTTGCATTTTCGGCAATGGGTGTGCCTTCTCCAAACTTTGTTGTAATCAGGTTTTCGGGATTAACACCTTTTCCTACCAAGTAATCTTTTACATGTTTCGATCTGCGGTACGACAGAAGATAATTGTATTCATTGGTACCGTACCAGTCGGTGTGTCCTCCTATTTCGACACTGGCTGTGGGGTTGGCTTTCATATAACTGGCCAGAACATTCAGGCTGTCGAAAAACTGCGACCTTACTTCATCGCGGTCGAATGCAAAGTACACCGGATCGATATATACAGTATCACCATATTTTTTACCTGTGTCGGTAGTATCAAGGGGTAGGTGGGTAATTACAACGGGCTCCTGAGTTTCTTTCATATCAAGGCAATAGATATCCTGATATCCTGCAGGAAATGCTCCGTTGAGATAGATGTCAGTTTTTTCAACTCCTTTGGTGCTAAGGTAATCGGTTATATAAACGGCTCTTTTGGCAGAAATCTCTTCTTTTTCTTTCTCTGGCAAATAATTAATATTAACAATTAATCTGTCGGATTCAGAGTTTTTTGCAGCTACATCATTCAATGCAGTCACTGATTCAATTGTATATGGAATACTATCGGAGACGAAGTAAACATATTCGTGATATTTATACGACTGTAGCGTTACCCTGTCGAGAGGAACAGGAATGTATTTTTCCATAAAGGAATTAACATCTTTCCGCTCAGGTGAAACAGTTTTTGTAGTTGCAAGGTATCCGTCTGCTTCATATTCTATGAGATATTCATGACCAGGTTGAAGAATCAGGTAATAATTACCATCGGTTGAACCGGTGCGGTAAACTCCCTGTACTGTATTGTTGGTTTTATCGTTGACACGTATTACCAGATCTTTTGGAACCTGATTGTTGATGTCGGCTACCTGCCCGTTATACACTACCATTGTATTGATGTACACTCCGGTTTGTGTTATTTCGTAAATGTCGAGGTCCCCGTAGGTATCATCTTTCGATGAGGCAAGATATGCTCTTCTGCCGTCAAGGTTAACAACATACGAAACCTCATCATCAGGTGTGTTGATAGGGTATCCGATATTTTCAGGTTTCGAAAACTTATTGTCACCCTCAATAGTGGTTCTGAAAACATCGTATCCGCCCATCGATTCATGCCCTTTTGAGCTGAAAAACATGGTTATTCCATCGGGGTGAATGAAGGGGGTCTCCTCATCATAAATTGTATTTACATCGGTACTGAGGCACTGCGGAGGGCTCCAGCTGCCATCTGGTAAAAGATTCATTTTATATATATCGCGACCGCCCACTCCACCCTCACGGTTGCTAACAAAATAAAGCGTATTACCGTCAGGACTGAGACAAGCATGTGTTTCCCTGAATTTTGTATTGATATCAGCGCTCAGTAATTTTGGGTCAGACCAAAGCAAGTCATCGCTTGTCATAGTCATCATTACATTGCTGTAATTGGGGCCTTCGCTTCTGAAAATGAATAAGGTTTTTGCATCGGCAGAAAACCCAATTGAAGCTTCGTTTTTATATGTATTTACATTGTCTTCCAGCCTCTTGGGTTCTGTCCAAACAAAATTTTTGTTTTTTGAAAGGAAAATATCCTCGTCCTGATTTACACGTTCTTCTCCAGCTCGTGGTCTTTTGGATGTAAAAATAAGGTACTCTTCATTCATGTCAATTACCGGGGAATGATCGCAAAACTCTGTATTAATAATGCTCCCCATATTCTTAATGCTAGCATCTACAGGGTGGCTTGTGAAATAAATGGCATTGTTGGTTATTTCAATTTCCCTTTTCGTTTGGGCGACTAAGTCAGCATCAAATTTTCCTTGCGGAGTTAGGCGTGTGAGAAGTTCATTGAATGTGGTCAGCGCATCGTTGAATTTATAATTTACTCTATATGCCTGTCCAAGATACAAAAGGCATTCAACCGGTGCTTTCCTTTCACGGTGGTTATCTGCTTTATAGTCTTTATTAATGTTTTCCGCACTAAAAAGAAGGTATTCAAGCGCATTTTTTTTATTCAACCTTGAATTCAAATAGCAAATTCCAATTTTATACCGGACATTTGCATTATCTGGATCCATTTCATCCAGTTTCAGCAACAACGAAAGCGCTTCTTCGTAATTTGCTTCATACATATAGGCTTCTGCATCATAAAATAAATTAACATATTTTCTGTCAGGCTTGATTTCCTGCGATGTAACGCTACAGGTGAATAAAACGCCGATTAATAAAATGTAGATTTTCTTCATGGTTATTGAAGTTTTCGGTTGATGAATTCTAACTTGTAAATATAATGTTTTAAAAATAAAATTCTATTTTCTATTCAGTTTTATTACTTCTTCAACAATTGATTGAATATCATAATGGCATAGACTATATAAATCGGACTGATTCCCATGCTCGACGAAAATGTCGGGAATGCCAAGGCGGGCCACTTTAACATCAACTCCATTATCGGCAATGTATTCCAGAATGCTGCTTCCAAAGCCTCCTATTAAGGCAGCATCCTCAACGGTGAGAATTTTTTTAAATTTCTTAAACACCGATGCGAGCAATTCTGTATCGAGTGGCTTTACAAAGCGAAGATCATAGTGGGCGGTGCTGATGCCTTGTTCTGCCAGTCGTTTGCAGGCCTCGGTTACCTTAATTCCGATAGATCCGAAACTTAGTATGGCAATGTCGTTTCCTTCTCTAATGGTTCTTCCGGAACCAATTGTGATTTCCTCAAAAGGCTTTTTCCAATCGTTGTAAATACCTCTGCCACGAGGGTAACGTATGCAAATGGGAAAATTGTTTTTTTCGAGTTGGGCAGAAAACATCATATGCCTCAATTCTATTTCATCCATTGGAGCGGCAATCACCATATTGGGTATACACCGCAGGTAAGATATATCGAATGCCCCCTGATGAGTTGCACCGTCATTGCCTACCAAACCTGCCCTGTCGAAGCAAAATACAACATGAAGATTTTGCAGGGCTACATCATGAATTATCTGGTCATAGGCTCTTTGTGCAAAAGTACTGTAGATGTTGCAGAAAGGTATCATCCCTCTAATTGCAAGGCCGGCTGAAAATGTAACTGCATGTTGCTCAGCAATGCCAACATCGAAAGCCCTGTGAGGCATTTTTTCCATCATCAAATTTAGCGAACAGCCTGTGGGCATTGCAGGAGTAATCCCAAAGATTTTTGAGTTGGATTCAGCTAGCTCTACAATGGTTTCTCCAAATACATCCTGAAAACGCGGTGGCTTTTTATCGATATTTTTTTCCTGTATAATGGTACCTGTAGCGATATCAAACTCGCCCGGAGCATGCCAAATTGTCTGATCAATTTCTGCAGGTACATAACCCTTTCCTTTGGTCGTGATGCAATGAAGTAATTTAGGACCGGAAAGGCCTTTCATGTCAGTTAAAATTTTAACGAGATAAAAGACATCGTGACCATCCACAGGACCAAAATACCTAATTTTCAGAGACTCAAATAAATTTGAACTTTTCATTACAAACGACTTAATGGCATTATCGACACGCTGGGCAATTCCCTGAGCATTGGGTCCAAATTTGCTAACCTTGCCCAGCATTCTCCATACATCGTTTTTTACCCTGTTGTACGTTTTCGATGTCGAAATATCGGTGAAATACTCCTGCAACGAACCTGTGCTTGGGTCAATGGCAATTTTATTATCGTTCAGAATAATAAGAATATCGGTATTCTGAATATTCATATTATTCAATCCTTCGAAAGCCTGGCCGGCCGTCATGGCTCCATCCCCAATTACTGCAATCACTTTCCGCGATTCCCCCAAATGCTTAGATGCTACAGCCATTCCGATTGCAGCTGATATTGATGTTGAAGAATGACCAACCCCAAACGCGTCGTATTCACTTTCTTTCGGTGACGGAAATCCGCTTATTCCTTTCAGTTTCCTGTTAGTGTGAAAAACTTCTTTCCGGCCGGTGAGTATTTTATGCCCGTATGCCTGATGTCCAACATCCCATATTAGTAAATCTATCGGAGTGTTGTACACATAATGTAATGCTACCGTTAATTCCACAACACCCAGAGAAGCCCCGAGATGACCAGGGTTACAGGATACTGCATCAATGATAAAACTCCTCAATTCATCGCATAATCCGGGCAATTCTTTAATGTCGAGCTTGCGGATATCTTCGGGATAATTTATTTTATCTAATACACCCATTCACAAGGAAACCATTCAATTTGAAGTTCAAAGTTATATAAATTTGATTATAAATTTCATCAGAAGATTAACAATCTGTTGTAGATAAATATTTTGACAGAGTTTATAAATGCCGCTTCAATAGTGTATTTTTGTTTGTTAAAACAATAATAATATGTCGAAAAATGTGTTCCCATTGATTGCGGTAGCTGTAATGATTGCTGCAGTCGTTTCGTGTGTTCCTGCCCGGAAATTCGAAGAAGTAAATTCCCTGAAAAAGCAATGTGAGCAGGAAAGAAGTATTCTTAAAGGCGATAACGAAAAGCTTACAACCGAAAACAATGAATTGAAAAACGAGATGGAGCGGATAAAAATTACCATGTCGGCGCTTGAGCGCGACACTGCAATTAAAGGGAATGCATACCGAACCCTAACGATTCAATATGATAAAATCAACCAGTTGTACGATCAGCTTCTCGAAAACCAGTCGAAGCTGCGTGAGGGTGCCGATGCTGAAACTCAGAAAGCCCTTGCAATGTTGCAGCAAACAAGAGATGAACTGCAAAAGAAAGAAGATGAGCTGAAGCTATTGGAAGCACAATTGAATAAAGAAAGGGCAAATCTAGAGGCCCTTAAGGCACAGCTCGATTTAAAAGAAAAGGAAATTGATGAAAAAAATGCCAAAGTAAAAGAACTGCAGGCAATTCTGGCCAGTCAGGATTCTGCCATGAATGCACTTAGAGACAAAGTTGCCACAGCACTAAGGGGATTTGAAGGAGAAGGGCTGACTGTAACCATGAAAGACGGGAAAATTTATGTTTCTCTCGATGAAAAATTGCTTTTTAAATCAGGGAAATGGGATGTGGACCCAAAGGGTGAAGCTGCTCTTATAGAGTTAGCCAAGGTTCTTGAAAAAAATCCGGATATCAACATAATGATTGAAGGACATACTGATGAGCTTGCTTATCACCCAAACGGTAACATCGAAGACAATTGGGACCTTAGTGTAAAACGCGCTACGGCCATTGTAAAAATTCTATTAAAGAACTCAAAAATAGACCCTGTACGCCTAACTGCGTCAGGCAGAGGACAGTATTTACCTGTTGATAAAGCCCAAACCCCGGAAGCACGGGCAAAAAACCGAAGAACAGAAATAATACTGACTCCTAAGTTGGACGAATTATATAAAATGTTTAACGAGTAATTGAAAAAACGACACGGACGTAAAATCACCCGCTCAAGGGTGATTTTTTTTATTCCGAATTGTAATATCTTTGAAATTGATAAGAAGAGTGAGAAATCCGATTCAATATTGCCGGTACTTTTCTGCGAGAAAAATTATAAACCTCAGTAAAGCCGGTTTATCTTTCGCAGTAAATCGAATTTTTCGAAAGCATCCCTCTTTTCGTAATCACTATGCTGTTAGCATTGAAACAACAGCAGTATGCAATCTGCAATGTCCTGCCTGCACACTGGGGTCAGGAGAATTGTTGCGGGATAACCGTTATATGGATTATGAAGTATTTAAAAGAATTGTTGATGAGCTGAGGCCAAACATAATTAATGCGAATTTGTATTTTCAGGGTGAGCCACTTATGCATCCGGAAATTGAGAATTTAATCAGTTATGCCGAAAAGAACAGAATTCACACAACCATATCAACAAATGGCGGATTGCTATCGCTCAAGGCCTCCAGAATTGCCAGTGCCGGGTTGTCGCGACTGATTGTCTCGGTTGATGGCATTACTCCCGATACATACGAGAGATACCGTGTTAATGGTGATTTTTCGGTATTGTGCGAGGGGTTAAATTCACTGATGAACCTGAAAAAAACCTATAAAAAATTCACAACGGTTACCGAGGCTCAGTTTATCGTTATGCGACATAATGAACATGAGATTCATGATTTTTTTATTTGGGCAAAAAAAATCGGATTCGACAGAGCACACTTGAAATCGCTGCAGGTTAACCGTCACAAAGATGTTGAACTCGTACCTGCAAAATCTTGTTATGCACGATACAAAGTTGACGAAAGCGGCAATTTGCAGATAAAAAGCGGATTAAAAAATGCATGTTATCGGTTATTGTCAACAGTTGTAATTACAGTTGACGGCGATGTTGTTCCCTGTTGCTTCGACAAAAATGCAAAATATTCTTTTGGAAATATAAATCAACGTAGCATCAACGAAATTCTTGCATCAGAGAAGGCGAAAGATTTTAGAAAAAAAGTATTTAATGACAGAAAATCGGTTGATATTTGTTTGAATTGTACAGAAGGTCTAAACATCAGATATTAGAAATTAAGCATGCAAAGAGATGTTATATACCATACATTGTTTCTATCGGTGGGAGGTAATGTTGGCAATCGACTTCATTACATGAGAATGGTGTACCTTGAGATAAACAGCAGCATTGGTACGATAATTAACGCGTCTCCGGTTTATCTGTCGGAACCCTGGGGTTTTATGCATAGAAGGTACTTTACCAACGCAGTTTTTCATGTGGAAACTGCGTTAGAACTCTGTGAAATATTACCTAAACTGCATAAGATAGAAGCAAACCTGGGCAGAATAAGAAGTGCTGCTACAGGGTATATCGCAAGAACAATGGACATAGATATAATCGCAATGGACGATACTGTATATAATGAAGAGAACGTTACTCTTCCTCACCCCAGAATGAGAGATAGGCTTTTTGTGCTTTTGCCATTGTTTGATATTGCACCCCAATGGGTGCATCCACGCACAGGAGAGAATATTCAGGAACTGATACGTAAATGTTCGGATACAGGTAAAATCAGAAAGACAATGCTTTGTTATTATGACTGAAGAAATCTACATGAAAATGGCTTATGATGAGGCCATGAAAGCTTACGACGAAGGAGAGGTTCCCATTGGGGCGGTTGTTGTTTGTGAAAATAAAATTATTGCCCGCTGCCATAATCAGACAGAAATGCTTCACGATGTTACGGCACACGCTGAAATGCTGGCTATTACAGCCGCAGAAAATTATATTAATGGCAAGTACCTTGATAAATGTACGCTATACGTAACGCTTGAGCCCTGCGTTATGTGTGCAGGGGCATTGTCGTGGAGCCAGATTGGAAGCATTGTGTATGCATGTAGTGACGAAAAACGCGGGTATTCTCAGTTTTCCGGTAACATTTTGCATCCCAAAACCGTGGTTAGAAGTGGTGTGCTGGAAGAAATATGTCGTAATTTACTACTGGAATTCTTCCGGGAAAAACGTAAATTATAATATTCGTAGCGAAACCAGATCAATTTTTGATGCAGATACTTTTAAAATCTTAACAATAAGCTTTTGTCTGTTGTCGATTATGGTAATTTCGTTGTGTATCTGAGGAAAACTTCCGTGAAAATACATAATGTAACCGGCCAGAGTTTTATACTCCGACGACTCCGTAAGATTTAGCCCGTATTTGTTGTTTAGGTCCTCTGTTTCGAGGCGGGCCGAAAATATATATTCATTTTCCGAAACCTGCTTTTCAATCAGTTCCGATACATCGTATTCATCTTCAATTTCGCCGAATATTTCTTCCATGATATCTTCGATGGTTACAATACCTGATGTTCCCCCGAATTCATCAACCACCACGGCGATACTTTTGTTGTTGCTTATAAAGTTCTCAAGTAAGCGATAAGCAGGCATTGTTTCGGGAACAATAAGCACTGGGTTCAGCATATTTCTAACTTTCTGAGCGTTTCTGAATAAGTCGAGCACATGAACATAACCGGTTATTTCATCGATACTTTCTTTGTAAATCAAAATTTTTGAATACCCGCTTTCAATAAAAATATTTTTTAGTTCATCAGGATTCCCATCAATCTGAAAAGCACATATTTCCGTGCGGGGAACCATGCAGTCGCGCAGCTTTATATCAGAAAAGTCAAGAGCATTCTGGAATATTTTCAGATCGCGGTTTTGTGTTTCAGTATTACTGTAAGGGTCTTCTCCAATTTCTGACAATGTTTGATTGATATCAATTTTCCCAAAAACACGCTCTTCGTCAGCTTTATGTATTTTAACGCCCGTTAAAACCCGGATAATCAAACCTGACAGCCCGACAAAGAGTATTACAACAGGGTATAATACGTAATAGATTATTAATAATGGAAATGCGAAGAACTTCAATGCATCGTTGCTGGTGTTACGAAACATCATTTTTGGCAGAAACTCTCCCAACAAAAGAATTACCATTGTAGCGCACAGGGTTTGGGTAATCAGAATTGCAAATGCAGAATCTGTTATGTTCAGTAAAAAGGGTTCAATGAGTTTTGCCGCATAAATACTATACACCGACAGCGCAATATTGTTTCCGACAAGCATTGTCGAAATATACTGAGAAGGATTATCAGCAAAAAATGAAATAATTTTAGGACTAAAACCACCTTGTTTCTTATCGAGTTCAATCCGGAGTTTATTCGAAGACATGAAAGCAATTTCGAGCCCCGAAAACAAAGCGGAAAAAAGAACAGCAATAACAATTATAATGATTGTGTTCATTTCATAAATCTGTTCTGTCGCTTTTCTAACCGCTTGCGGCTGCTCCTTCTCAGAAAATACATACCAACCGATACCGCCGACAATACGTAAAACAGCCATGTAAACTGGAAGCCTATCTTACTTGTTTGCAATATACCTACAATCAGGCAAAAAATCGACATACCAAGCCACAGAAATTCGATTATAACAGAAAGTGTGATTTTATTCTTCATCGTTAATAGTGATTGTTCCTTTAGGTTTTATAATTTTCCAGCTGCTGAAATCCTGATTCGACCGAAATCCATCGCCGTAAATAATTTCATCGGCAGTGGTTATTCTTACAAATTTATCGGAATAAATTTCTTCGAGGTTCATATCCCACCATAATAGCTCGGTATTAATCTTTTCATCTTTTTCAAGGTTCATGGCTTCCACATTGGTGCGCACTTCCCAAAGGTTTTTATCGGGAAAATACCGCGCATACTGACAGGAAAGCTTGCCTACAACGTTGAGGTGACTGCCATAAAACTCAACCAGCAATCCTTGTGGGTATTCATCATATTTTTCCGGTCCTGATTCAAAATGACGGTATTCTGCAGCTGTGAGCTTGAGTTTTACCACCGCCGAGTCGGAGTAAATGGTTTCTATGTTTTTTACCGTTGTGGCTGGAAGAGTAGTAACACTGGT
Source organism: Bacteroidales bacterium (assembly GCA_017994175.1). Taxonomy (GTDB): domain Bacteria; phylum Bacteroidota; class Bacteroidia; order Bacteroidales; family ML635J-15; genus JAGOEF01. Next base: position 39,240 of record JAGOLH010000018.1, read on the forward strand.
CAGTTCATTTACCTCTTCGATATTGTTGGAGCAGGAACCCAAAACCACACAAATTGCAATAATGTTTGCAAGATATGTGGTTTTGTATTTCAAGGTATGTAATGTTCTGGTTTACTGAATAAACCTTGCTGTTGTCGATTCGTTGATCCAGCATCCGACAGTGTAGGGTTGACCTTCCGAAACATTGTACCAGAATGCCTTTTCCTGAGTTGGGAAATAACCTGAATATTTCCTGATAAGCTCGTTTGCTTCTTCCGAAACCGATGGGTCAGCTGATTTTGCTTTATGAAACTGATCAACTACTACCCAATACACAGCAACTTTATCGAGTTCAGTTTCTCCGCATCCTGAACCCCCTGAAGCATAACATTTACCAATAAGTAAATATGCCTTACCATAGTTGGGGTCTGATGCTAGTGCCTTACGGGCGAAATCACGCGATTTTGCAAACATTTTCAGATTGCCGAAATATAATGTGGCCAATTCGTAGTATAGGTCGGCTTTTTGCTTTTCGTCGCTTTGCAGACGAATGGCTTCGTTATAGTAAAACTCAGCTTTTTCGGTATTGTTTTTAATAAAATATACTTTTGCAATTTTATGGGCAGATTCGGCATCCTTTTCAAGGACATACAGCGACTCAGATACAGAAGCATACAAGTCGGTTGTAAGGCAATCCTGGTTTTTTGTTTTTTCGATGAGTTTAGCAATTTTCTGAAGTAGAACCAAATCAGTTTTGTTTGCTTCGTATTTCGGTGTAAAAATCGTTATTATGGCTTCGCAGTCGGCAGCAGGAGTGTTTACGAACATCTCTTCTACTTTTTCGTTTATTTTACTTAGTCTTTCAACAGTTTTATCATCTCCTGCAGCAGCTGCAATTTGCTTGTCGAGAATTTCGGAAACGGTTGAGTAGTTTTCAACTACCGTTTCTTTTGATAGATCGCCACTTTTCAGCAGGATTACCGAAACATTCATAAAATACCCAAGCACTGAACTTTCCGATGAATTTCCTGTAAGTTCAATGGAACGTTTGTAGATGTTGTAAGCCTGCTTAATACTGTCAGGACGATATTTCAACAGGTCGTTGGCTTTGCGGCCCAGCACTTTCCCTTCTTCATTATAGTATTTAATTCTCATATCGTAAACCATCATCAGCGTATCGATATACGATTCCTTTGTGTTCTGGTCTTTCGCATTCGATATCAGATAATCCAGAATTGTAGGACCATGAATGTAGAGATTCTTTGTTGATGCAGGGCAGTTTTTAATGCACCATGTCCAGGCCGGATAGGCATCATGATAGTTTTCCTGTTTGAAAAATTCGGTGTAGGTCGAAAGTTTTACCTTACACTCATCGGGGTTGCTGCCAAAATTAGAATCTTCTTGTGCGTTTAATGTCATGCTGCCTAAAGCGGACCCCAGCATGATCAGAAAAGCTCTTTTAAAAAATACAGTTTTCATTTTCAATCAAATTTACGTTTAATAAACCAAACATCCGACAGGGTAAGGTTGACACCCAGATTTGCGTAGGTTTCACGAACCAAGCTGTTGCGTGTTGTCCCTCTCTGTCCGAGCTCGATCGAAATATTAAAAGATGTCTTAGAACGATTAAGCGGTAAACCAAATCCAAAACTTATGCCAAAATCTGCAATTTGCTCTCCGTAGGTGGCAAAGTTAATATAAGTATTATTATAGAAGGCACCAAAACGGTATGCAACACGCTGGGAATATTTCGAGGTTGCACGGCTTGGTCCTGCAGGCAAGTATTCAGCACCGAACCTAAAGCAGTTGCTGTTGCCCAGAGAGTCGGACTGGTTAAAAAATTTCGCATCCGACCAGTTCTGCATATTGTAATCGAAGGCAAGTTTCAATTTATCGTCGAAATTATAGAGCAATCCACCACCGGCACTTAAAGGCATCGATACAGTACCCCGCTGGTTATCTTCGTTGTAAATAGTATCGACCGTAGAACTGCTGCCAACGCTCAGGGAATTGGTAACCAATACATCTCTCCTGCTGTTCAAATTGTTGGGGTACGAAAACACAGCACCGAGCGATAATTTGCTTTTGCTTCCAAGTGCAAAGTCGTATTGTAATCCGGCTGAAAAACAGAAGTCGTTAACATATACAATATTCTCTTCAAGAACATTCACATAGGCTCCTGAATCGTCGCTGAAAATAACACTGTTTGAACGGTTCTGCATACCAAAAAGGTAATAGGCGTTTACACCAATTCGAAAATTTCTGAAAGGTAAAAAGGCATTTCCCCAGTACACCTGATTAATACCTCCGCTGCCTTCGTAATAATAATACTTGGGTACATTAAAGGTTGAATCGGAAGAGCGAATGCTGTACCCTACAGAACTAAATGGCATAATGCCGATTGAGGAAGCCCACCACCTTGTAACGGGAAATCCGAAAGCGAGATACGATAACTTTGTATCGTTGCTGAGTGCACTCAGGTCGGGGTTGGTGGTTTTGAAATAACGAATTCCCGATTCAAGGCCAAATTCGAAGATAAAACACATACTATCAACGGAAGCAATGCTGGCTGGGTTAACAACATTCAGATTCCTGCCAGAGGAAAATGCAGCTGCAGTTCCCCCCATTGCTCTTGAAGGACCAAAGGACCGGGAGTTTAAATCTCCCAAACCGTATCGCGAATAAGGCGAAGAATTTTGCGCTTCAGCCAGATATGCGGCTGTTATCAGAAATAAAACAAAAATTAACTTATTCAGCATTTAAATCAAGAATACGTTTTAAACCTATTGGTACTAATTCAAAGTTGACAAAAATGGGACTTTTTATTGAATTTACAAAATAACTTATATCCCCGCCGGTTAAAATAACCATACTGTCAACTGTTTTATTGTACCAATCGCGTATATAATTTTCAATTTCGTAAAGTATTCCGTTCTGAACACCTGAAACAATTGCTTCTGCGGTGGAAGTTCCTGTTTCCTGCCAAGTTTCTACAGGGGCCATTAGCGGGAGTTTGCCGGTATAATTACTCAGGCTTTTATATCGCAGGATCAACCCCGGAGATATATTTCCTCCAAGATATGCAGCATTTTTATCAACATAATCGTAAGTGATGGCTGTTCCGGCATCAATGATAAGAATATTTTTCGCGGGGTATAAGAAATTGGCACCAACAGCTGCTGCAATTCTGTCGCCGCCAAGAGTTGCAGGTGTCTTATATTGTATGGAAAGGGGTGTGCACAGTTCTGCACTCATCATAATCGGTATAACACCTTTACTGCGTAGCAGGCCGGAAAGGGCAGCAGAACGTGCGGCTACATCACAAATTATTGCACGGTCAGGCACAATGAACCCCGAATTCTTCAATTTTATTTCTTCCCCTGCAGAGATGTCAACTGAGGAAACGATAGCCCCGTGATTATTGAAGTAACGAAGTTTGGTCTTGGTATTTCCTATATCTGCAACTAAATCCATGCGGCAGGCAATTTACAAAATCTAGCTTACTTTTATTTTAAACCGATACATATTATTATCAAAATTATTATATTCGCAGCCTGAAATTTATTGAAAGTAAAAAATAAAATTTATCAATAATGGCAATTTTACAAAAAATCAGAAACAGAGCAGGAATTTTTGTAATTATATTTGTTGGTGTTGCATTGTTCTTGTTTATAATTGACCCTACAACCTTTAATTCTTTGTTTCATAAAAACCCCACTGATATTGCAAGTATCAATGGTCATGATATTAAGTATGAAGAATATCTGAAGATTGCTCAGGAGCACGAAGATTTTCTGAAGGTATCGCAGCAAACCGACAACCTAAGCCCTGAAACACTGGAAAGCGTTCAGCAGCAGGCATGGATGGACTTGCTCCGCATGTATATCCTGGATGTAAATTTCGAAGACTTGGGTATTACAGTAAGCGACGAAGAGCTCGAAGATATGCTATGGGGAAAGCATCTTAGCCCGATTATTCAGCAAAACTTTACCAACCCACAAACAGGCCTTATCGATACGTCGATGATTAAAAATTATTTTCAGAATGCCGAAAAGGATGAAACCGGAAAGCAGCTGTTTATCGCAGACTATTTAAAAAAAGCCATGGTGTATGAATATCAGTACGGGCGTTTACATATTAAATATCGTACTCTTATTGAAAAAGGCTTGTATGTGCCAACCTTCATTGCCAAAGACGATTATTACAGTAAAAACAACAAGGCTGACATCCTGGTTGTTGCACGTAATTACAAGGATGTGGATGATGCAGTTATTAAAGTGAGTGATGCCGACATTAAAAATTATTATGATGAGCATATCGAAAGATTTCAAATATTGGAAGCCAACAGAGATATCGACTTCGTAATTTTTGATGTTTTCCCTTCGAAAGAGGACACCTTAGCTGCTTTGAAAGATATTAAAACCAATTCCAAACAGTTTTGTACCATTGAAGCGGAAACTGTTACCGATTTTCTGAACAGCTACTCCGATTCACTTTATCAGGAAAAATACTATAGGCCTGAAGAATTTGCTTTTGTTGGAGGGTTTGATCCTGCAACGATGAAAACTGGTGACACATCGGAGATTTTTCATTTCCAGGGATCGTTTATTCAGGCTCGCGTTCTCGATGTTTCAACCCGCCCCGATTCAGTAAAAGCAAGTTATATGTTTATTATGGCCGATACAACCAAAAGTATTGAACGGGTAATGGTGCTTGCCGATAGTATTTATAATTTGCTCGTAAAAGGGGCTGATTTCGCACCTCTCGCGATGCAATATTCCGATCACCCAGCGTCAAAAGAAAAAGGGGGAGATTTGGGATGGTTAACCGAAACGATGCTTGGTGACGATAAAGAACTTAAGGATGCAACCTTCCTGTCGAAAAAGGGTGAAATAAAGAAGATTGAAACCGAATTTGGAGTTCATATCATTAAAATTGATGAGCAGACTATGTTATTGCAAAAGTTCTCGATTGCATTTTTATACAAGAACATCAAATATAGCACACAGACAGCACAAATGCGATTCTCTCAGGCTAGCGAATTTGCATCTAAAAACAATACCGCTGCCAAATTCGATAAAGCTTGTATCGACCTACAACTTACAAAGCGAATGGGTAATGCCATTAAAGAAAACGATATGAAAATCCCCGGGCTTGTTAATCCGAGAAGTATTATTAAATGGGCTTACGGGGAGGAAATTGAAAAAGGTGCTGTTTCTCCGGTATTTGAACTGAACGATATGTATGTGGTTGCCAAAGTCGCTACAATCAGAGAAAAGGGCCCTGCTGCCATCGAAGATGTAAAAGAACAGATTGAGCCCATTGTTGTTAAGAAGAAGAAGGCTGCTTTGCTCACCGAGGAATTCAATAAGGACCTGAGCAAAGGAGAATCGCTTGAAGCTATCGCTTTAAAATACAACAAGAAGCTTGACACTATTAGCAATATTACATTTAACTCGATGTCATTGCCCGGTTATGGGTTGGAACCTAATGTTACTGGAACTGCCAGTGTACTCGACAAAGGTAAAACATCGAAACCAATCGAAGGCAACAATGCAGTGTATGTAATTGCTGTTGTTAATAAAGTTCCGGCACCAGCAAAAACTGATTTCAAGGACGAACAGCTTTATCTGATGCGGTCAGCTGCTTCAAAAACCTATCAGGTATTTGAAGTTCTTAAAAAAATTGCTGACATCAAAGACTATCGGTCAACCTGGATGTAAAACTGATTTTAGAACATGTTTTTATAGGGCGACAAATTTGATTTGTTGCCCTTTTTCGTAAGTTTTTTCGGAGACTTGTAAAGATAGTTTTTACCTTTACTTTTATTTTATCTACAATGAAAACGTTTTTTACAGCATGCGTCTTTGTATGGATATGTTCTTTGGGACTATCTGCATTACCTGTTTCTGTTGAAAATGCTACAAAAGGAGCTCTGCATTTTATTTCCTGCGAAAAGAAACTCAATCATTGTCAGATTGTAGATTTTCAGCATATTACTGTAGGTGGTGAAACCGTTGCCTATGCTTTTAACCTTAGCCCTATGGGTTATATCGTTATGAGTTCGAGTTACTATCTACCCCCGGTTATAGCCTTTTCGACAGAAAGCGGTTTCGGGGAATTGGGAGAACACAATCCTTTATACACGCTAATTGTTAGTGACCTCCCCCTGAGAATGAAGTATTCATCTGATATCGAGGCCGGCTACGCCAGAGAAAATATATTACAATGGGAGGCATTGCTGAATCAAAACCCTAGGAGTAAAGGTGAACCCCAGCAATGGCCGGAAGGGCAGGAAGGATGGATACAATCAAGCTGGAACCAGAATGCTCCCTACTGGAATATGTGTCCGGTTGACCCAGTAACCCATGTAAGATGTTACACTGGTTGCCCTGCAACAGCTATGGCTATGATTATGGATTTTCATGCAACAACAAACAATGTTCAATTCACAGATGAAGATGATTATTACCACAGTTATGCCGGGCGAAATTACTGGATTGATGATGATTTTGAGGCAAACGGGTTCCCATCGTTTCCTGATCTTAACAAATACCTTGATACCCTGAATATGCATTACCAGCTAAAAAGCGTTATTACGAGCAACGACAAAGCCGCATTAAGTTTTGCATGCGGCATAGCTGCACACCAGGTATACACATCTCAGGGCTCAGGGACTTTTGCCGTATCTCAGGCCTATGATGCATATATGCGTTTTGGTTGCATAACCGCAGTGCTTATGTACCCGGAGGAAGAAGGAGTTTTCGACAGCATCATTCTGAATATACAACATGCTTTACCCGTGCACCTTGCAGTTGTCGATGAGAGTAATTCATCGGGACATAATCTTGTAATAGACGGGTATCGTACCGATAATTACTTTCATCTCGACTATGGCTATGGAGAGTATTATAACGGGTGGTACCTGATCCCTTCCGAAATACAGATGGGCCTTACAGTAATTGAGGGTGTCATCGTAAATATTATGAAACAAAACACTTCGGGAATATATTTCCCAATTGCTGAGCAAAGCAATATTGAGGTATTTCCTGTGCCTGCTAACGATTTCTGTAACATTCAATGCTGTAAACTGTCGGACGGGAATGCCAAAATTGCAGTATGTAATGGCTTTGGTGCTGAAATTTTAAAAACTTCAGTTGATATGTTCGATTCGGAAAATCGGCTTAGAATCGATACAGGCTCATTACCCGAAGGAATATATTTCGTGAAAATAAATTCAGGTGCAGAAACAAAATTTGCTAAAATTATTGTAATACATTAAGAAACTGTTTTGAATTTTTTATTTTAATCTATTAAGCATTAATTTGGTCATTGCAATTTGTATCATTGTTTCACTGGTATCGGTATTAAACTCATAGTCTTTACTTAACCTTCTATAGCTTTCAAA
>JAGOLH010000089.1 GCA_017994175.1 Bacteroidales bacterium
TTCATTAATCCAAAGAACTTGTTTTTCCCAAATCTTTATCAACCCTTTTTCCTTAACCCTTAACTTTGGGACGGCAAAGATAATATTCATTTTTACTTCTTTACAACTTTTTTTATATCTTTTTTTTGCGTTTTTTAATTATTGTTGTATTACGCTGTGTGTCATTTACTTACAAATTCATATTTTAACAAAAACCAATTAATTTTTATAAATTTTGTGCTAAACTCCCAATGCTTTTATTATATTCGCAACAAAAAAAAGTGCAAAAACGACTTGTAATAATACCTACCTACAACGAAATTGAAAATGCCGAACTGATTATACGGAAAGTATTTTCGCTTGAGCCCGAATTTCATGTACTGATTATTGACGATGGTTCACCGGATGGAACTGCGCTGGTAGTAAAAAAGATGATTGAAGAGTTCCCCGAAAAATTATTTCTCATTGAAAGAGAAGGCAAACTTGGCCTTGGGACAGCCTATATTACCGGGTTCAAATGGGGATTGGAGAAAGGATATGAATATCTTTTCGAGATGGATGCAGATTTTTCGCATAACCCCGAAGACCTTGTACAATTATATAAGGCATGTGCCGAACAAAGCGCCGATATGTCGATAGGTTCGCGCTACAAATCAGGTGTTAATGTTGTTAACTGGCCCATGAGCAGGGTGCTGCTGTCGTATTTTGCTTCAAAATACGTTAATATTATAACAGGTATGAAAATAAGCGATACAACTGCCGGCTTTGTTGGGTATAAAAGAAAAGTGCTGGAGACCATTAATCTGGAAAATATCAGGATGATAGGATACGCTTTCCAGATTGAGATGAAGTTTAAAACTTACCTGTATCGTTTTAAAATAATTGAAGTTCCTATTATTTTTACCGAAAGGAAGCTTGGGAAGTCGAAAATGTCGAAAGGAATTGTTCGTGAAGCTATATTTGGAGTAATTAAAATGAAACTCAGGAGTGTTTTTTCGAAAAAAAAATACCTAAGTTAAAAAAAGTTAAAAAATCTTTTTATAGTTAAAATATAATTATATTTGCCTAGTTTTAAAATGTAATAACCAACTAAAATTTAAATTATGAGAAAATTTACATTCATTCTGATTAACGCATTGTTTGTGACAAGTGCGATTTTTGCACAAACAATAAAGGAGAACCCAAAGTTTGCGTTTAATGCATTAGGCAATGACGCTTCAAAAGCTTATGTAACAACATTACAATGGTGTGCTGATGAAATGTACACAGGTATCGGAGTTGATGCTCCGGGAACACTTGCCGGAGCAGCAGAATTTGATGCAGCAGATCTTGCACCATACAATGGTAATTATATTACCGAAATACATATCGGAATCGCTGATGCCACTGTAATTACAACTGGAAGAGTAGCAATACTTACCGGCGGTGCTGCAAGTCCGGTAATTGCATACGAACAAGCCGTAACGTTTGTAAATGGTTGGAACGAAATCCTTCTTACCACACCGTATCCGATTAATTCAGCAACTCCCATTTTAGTGGCATACGAAGTTGTTGCAACAGGAGGCTTCCCCATGGGTTTTGATGCAGGACCTGCCATCGCTAAGGGCAATTACGTAAACCTTGAAGGTCTAGGAAGTGCTTATTCCCATTTAACAGATTTAGTCTCTACTTTAACATACAATAATCAAATCAGAGCGGTTGTTGATGATGAAGCAGGTGGCGCAGTTATCGGTGCTACTCCTTCCACATTGCAATTTTTAGGTTATGTTGGAGAAGGCCCTACAGATGCACAACAAGTAGTAATTCAGGGCGTTAGTTTAACAGAAAATATCTCGGCTGTAACTGCTGCTCCATTTGAAATTTCTGCTGATAATGCTACTTTTAGTACCAGTGCTACGTTCCCTTCAACCGGAGGAACAATGTATGTAAGATTTGTTCCTGCAGAAGCAGGTCAAGCCGCAGGTGCCATTACATTATCAAGCACTGGTGCTGCAGATGTTACCATTGATATTCTTGCTGTTACTTTCGACTGCACAGGTGCTGTTACAGATATTCCTTATAACGAAGATTTTACATCAACTCCCTATACTGCTTGCTGGACTGTGATTGATGCCAACAATGATGGAAGCACATTTAACTATTATTATTCTGATGATACTCAAACCGATTTAATTATGGGTTATAGCTATAGCTCGACTAATAATGCAAACGATTGGTTGATTTCACCTATTCTTCATATTCCTGAGAGTCCTGTTGCATCTTTTGAGTATTTTGTTCAAGGCGGTACTTACCCAGAAAAATATTCTGTATATGTTATTACCGGCTCACCCGACAACTATGCTGCTGGCACCCAAGTTGTTGAAACACAAACTGTTTCCAACACTGAACCCGCTGTACAGACAATTGATTTAACTGCTTATGTTGGCCAAGATATTTATGTGGGTATCAAAGCAGAATCAGATGCCGATATGTGGATGCTCTGGATTGACAATTTCACATTGAATACAAATGTTGGTGTTAACAACAATGTTTCCAATGCTGTAAAAATATTCCCGAACCCCGCTCAAAACATCATTACCATTTCTAATGCAGAAAATTCAAATATTATTGTAATGAACATGATGGGGCAGGTGGTTGCATCAATCGAAAATGCATCTGCAAATCAGAGTATTGATATCAGTAATCTGAGTGCAGGTACTTATTTTGTTAACATCAATGGTTCGGTTGAAAAAATAAATATTGTAAAATAACAATGATAAATTGAAAAAAGCTGTCCTTATCGGGCAGCTTTTTTTTTATCCATGTGATACAATTAACAATAATAATGGCAATTTTGTTATTAAATGTTTTCTAAATATAAAAAACTTCGTGTTACATAATTCATTTTTTATATTAACTTTGTTTCGATTAACCATATTAATAACTTAAACTACCAATTATGAAACGAATCTTGACTTTTTTATTTGCAACTGTAATGCTTACAGTGGTGGCTTTTGCCCAATCAGGCACATCCCCCAAAAGCCAATTACCAAACAAACCCGGGTATGATGTACAAATTCCTCAATTATTCAAGGCACCTGTTACCAATTTTCAACCGGCAAATTTGCACATAACTGGTAATATCTTGAAAGCAGATGAGGAAGCATACTGCGGAAATACAACAAGCGGAACTTACAACAGCATTGCACTGAGCACAGGAGCCGTTACCCCAACCGGATCTATTGGCTCAGAACCTTTCCCGATGGCAGAAGAATTTGCTGATGGAACCGTTTATAGAGTTTATAATGACTTGACTTTCTATTCCGTTAATCCGGACAACGGAACCGCTACCATGTTGGGTACACTTAGCGGATTTTCAGGAACACCTACAGGTTTGGCATACGATTGGTCAAATTCAACCATGTATGTTATGATGTTGGATGGAAGTAATTTGCCTCACCTTTGTACGCTTAATATGAGTACTTATGCGTTAACAGAAATAGGAGTTGGTACCGGAATGATCATCGGAATTGATTTTGCTTTGGATGGATATATCTATGGACCTGCTTTAGATGATGACAATCTGTATAAATTTGATCCGGCAACAGGAGCTTCTACGCTTATTGGTGCAACCGGCATAGATTTGAACTACGGGCAAGATGTTTCGTACGACTATATTACTAACCAACTGTACTCAATTACCTGTGGAGGATCTTTCCAATTTGGGACCTACAACCTGTCAACCGGTGCATTTACATCGATTGCTGATTTTTCGGATCAGCAAATTGCTACATTCGTTGTTTGCAACTACCCTTCAGATCCGGCCGCACCGGCTGCTGTTAGTAATTTAGTAGCCACCCCCGGTGACGATGGTGCACTATATGCTGTTGTAACCTGGACCAACCCCAATCTTGATTTTTCAGGAAATACTCTTACCGAACTCACCACCGTTGAATTATATCTTGATGGGGCATTAACACCTGAATACACCAATACATCCCCTACAATCGGTGGTGATGAAAACCCAACTATTAGTGTTTTGAATGCTGGGATGCACTCATTTAAAGTATTTGGTACAAACTCGTATGGCGCAGGTATTCCCACAACTGTAAGCGTTTGGGTAGGCGAAGACGTTCCCGCTGCACCATCCAACATAGTTCTTGAAGCTACAGGAATGGATGCTAATCTAACATGGGATGCACCTACAGCAGGTTTGCATGGAGGATACTTTTTAGGCACCGGCTTAACCTATGATGTAGTTCGTTACCCTGGCGGTATTTTGGTTTCGGATGATCAGACTGAATTATCTTTCGCTGAGACACTCACTGATGCAAATAATTATTTCTATGAAGTTACCCCCAGCAACGCTGCAGGCGAAGGAGCAACCGGAACCTCCAACACTCTAGTAATTGGAGATGTGGTTTTCTTTGATTTTGAAACCGGATTGCCCGCAAACGGACAATTAGTAAACGGTGATTGTGGCTGGCTTTTCGGAACAAACGGAAGTAGTACTTATTTCCCAATCCCTGCTCATGGTAATTATGCCTATGCTAACGATGATCAGTGCAATGCCGATATGAGTGATGTATGGTTAATACTTCCTCCGGTTGATTTCACTGGAATTGCCAACCCATACGTTACTTTTACCAATGTGCGCTACTATGACACATTTACCATAAAGGCTTCGACAGATGGTGCCTCATGGACTGATGTTACAACGCTTTCATCAGATAATATAAATACATGGCAAGATGAAAATGTTGACTTATTGGCTTATGCCAATGCTCCTAACGTTTTTATTGCGTTTCATTATAACGACAACGGCGTTTGGGGTTATGGTTGGGCAGTTGATGATGTAATGCTTCCAGGTAGTCTGGTTGAAATTTCTTGCCTTGCTCCAAGTGACATCGCTGCAATAACTTCTCCCGGAACAGCAACTATTTCATGGACTGAAACTGGCTCTGCCACAGCATGGAATTTACAATATGGTGAAGCAGGTTTTACTTTTGGAGAAGGAACAACTGCAACAGCGACTACTAATCCTCAAGCAGAATTAACAGAACTCGCTGCTGGTGTGTACGACGTATATGTACAAGCTGATTGCGGTGGCAGTCAAAGCTTCTGGGCTGGTCCATTTTCATTCGTTGTTCCCAACTGCGAGAATTCGGATATGTGCGATTATGTTTTTACCTTAATTGATGATTATGGTGATGGATGGAATAATGCTTCGGTTATAATTTTTGAAGGAGACCTTCCTGTTACAGAAATTACACTTCCAGATGGCGAAACTAATACTGTTAATGTTTCTTTATGTACAGGAATGAATATTTCATTGTATTTTGTTTCCGGGTATTATGATATTGAAGTTGGCCTTACAGTTGCAGATCCTGAAGGTACCACTATTGCCACTTATGCTGTCGGATATTTCGACGGAATGGAAACAGGTACTATGTTCGGATCCTTCACAAGCGATTGTAGCGTAAGCGTTGAAAATATCATTTCTGACAACATAATCTTATACCCTAATCCTTCGAACGGATTGGTTAACATTGCCAATGCCGAAGGTGCTTCCATCGAAGTACTTAATGTTATGGGTCAGGTTATTGCCAGCTTTAATGCTAACAGTTCTCTCACAACTTTCGATGCAACAAATCTGAGCAACGGCAATTATGTTGTAAGAATTGTAAAAGACAATAATACTACAGTAAAAACTCTGAATATTATTAAATAATCTTAATCTAATTATTTAAAGGGTGGTGTTTACCACCCTTTTTTTTATATTTGTAGTATAGTTGCAATAACAAAAAACTCTGTGCCATGAAAAAATATATTCTGCTTTTCGCATTGTTTTTAGTGTACATTTCTTCGGTTTATGCACAAACAAATAACGAAACCGGTAAATATAACGGGAAAATCCGCTATTCAAGCAGTCATTCAAATTCAATACCATTACCTGCAATTAATAAATCAACTGTGTTTTTTCTTGAGGACTTTGAGGCTGGTGTAATTCCAGATGAATGGACCACTATTTCCGGCGATTGCAACTGGTTTGTAACAGAAAACGGCAGCAGTACATATTTTTCTATCCCTGATCACACAACCTATGTATGTGTGAGTGATGATGGGTGCAATGCAAACATGTCGAATGTTTGGCTTATCACACCAACAATCAATCTTTCAGGCGTATTGCAACCGGAGCTTTCGTTTGATGTGTATGGGTATAGCGATTTGCTAACAATAAAAATATCGAATGACAATGGCAACACCTTTGCTGACCTTCAACAGCTTTCAGATTGTTATGAATGGACTCATATTACAATTCCTCTGAGCGATTATGCCGGGCAGACTGATATAAAAATTGCATTTCACTATAACGATCAGGGCTATTGGGGCTATGGATATTGTCTTGACAATATCAGTATCAGGGTTCAAAGCATTGATGACCTCAGTGTTGTATTTGCAAGTCCCGTTTATGTTAGTAGCGGCGATTCTCCCTTTCCTTCGGTTATCGTTAAGAACTCCGGTATAAACACACAAAACAATTTTAGCGTAGATGTAGTTATTACCGATGGTACAGGCGGAGAAGTATATTCATCTTCGGCACTTTCTACTGAAGTATATCTGGCTTCAAGCGAAGAAATTGAAATTACCATGCCCGACCCATGGGAAACTCCCGAATTGGGGCAATATAATATAAAGGCTTTTGTAAGCATACCAAATGATGAGGATCCCACCAACGACACACTGTTTGCACTCTGTAATGTATTGATTATTTCAAATTCGTATACCGTTGACGCGGTCGACAACAACTTTGTTTTCATGGATGTTCCGATGGGAAACGAAACTGTTTACAGCGACTTTGATTGCAGCAATTTCCCGATGGAAATGGAGTTTGCTGCCGATGGCAATTACTATCTGATTCGTTCAGCCAGCGGAGACGGAACTGTACCTGCAAGGCTTTCAACCTATGATTACATTACTGAAACCGAGAATGTAATTGGTGAATTAACAGGTATTGCAGGCATTCCAACTGCAATTGCGTATAACTGGGCAACAGATACTATGTTTATTGTTTTTATAAATGAAGAAAATCAGCCCGTTTTGGGGACAGTAGACCTCTCTACAGCAGAATGTGATATTATCGGGACGGGCACAGGGCTTATCATAGCCATGGACTTTGATGATAACGATACTTTATATGGCATTTCGATTGATGACGACATGCTCTACCAGATAGATCTTATTTCGGGATACACCGATGCGGTAGGATATCTGTACACCGATATTAACTACGGTCAGGATATTTCTTTCAACCGGCAAACAGACGTGATGTACGGATTGCTTTTCGGAAATAATCCTGGCCTTTACTCTATTAATCTGCAAACCGGTGAAGCTACAATGCTTGCTGCAAAAACACATCAGTATGCATGTTTCGAAATAGAAGAATACCCACCCTGTCAGCAACCCGGCGAAATATCAGTGGTTGATATAACAACTGAAAGTGCGCTTTTGCAATGGGAAAACACCGGATCTGCAATGGGGTGGAATGCAGAGTGGGGCGAAGAAGGGTTCACTCAGGGTGAAGGAACGCTTGAATCTGAGATTCTGGATAATTTATTTACCTTATCCGGATTATCAAGCAACACTTCCTATAGTTTTTACCTGCAATCAATATGTGATGCGGGCTTAAGCAGCTGGGTGGGACCCATTTCTTTTACTACCCTGCCTGTTTGTGAAACGCAGAACTCTCTTGTTGAAGGTTTCGAAGATGGGAACATTCCGCTATGCTGGGATAATATTCAAAATGGTGCCGGCAATAACACATGGTCTGTTACATCTCAATCGCCATATTCTGGAGATTATGCTGCATTTGCCATGTTCGAAGCCAGCGGGAACGAAAACCAGCAATGGCTGATTACCAATAGTGTTTTAATCCCTCAAAATCAGAAATTGAGCTTTTACGTAAAAGATCATTTTTCGACCGACAACGCTTCGCAGTTGAAACTATTCATTTCGAACGACCAGCAAACCAAACCCCTGTCGTATATCGAGCTTCTTGCCGTGAATGAGTCGGAAGTCAGCAACACTGAATACACTCATATTGAAGCCGATATCACCGATTTTTCGGGGCAGCAAGTGTGTTTTGCCTTTGTGATGATCGATAATAACGGAGATAGCTGGTATATTGATGATATAAGCATGGAAACCAATGTAAATGCAAACCTTGAGTCGCCGGAAAACATAAGGATTTACCCCAACCCATGTAACAATGAAGTGATTATTATGAATGCTCAGGGCGCAAGCATCGAATTGATAAACCTTACAGGGCAAACGGTATTATCATTTGATAAAGAATATAACAATACACATTATAATCTTGAGTCGCTTAGTGCCGGAAATTATTTTGTGCGGATTACCAAAAACAATACAACGGTTGTAAAGAAACTCAGTATCATTCGATAAATTGGGCAGCCTTTCGCTAGGCCATTGTTTGTTCAACTTCGGCAATACTAATGGGAATACGTTTTTCACCCAATATCCTTGATCCTGTTTTTGTGATGAGTATATCATCTTCGAGGCGGATGCCCCCAAAATCGCGGTACTGATTCACTTTTTGGTAATTAATGAAGCCTTCGAACTTATGTTCGCTTTGCCACAAATCAATCAGTTCCGGTATAAAATAGCATCCGGGTTCATTTGTAAGAACAAAGCCTTCTTCAAGCTTACGACCTAACCGTAAAAATGCCGTTCCGAAAATATTGCTGGGACGGACAGTTTCATCGTAACCTACATAAATCTGCCCGAGATCTTCCATATCGTGAACATCGAGCCCCATCATGTGCCCCAGGCCATGAGGCATGAACAATGCATGTGCGCCCAGCGCTACGGCTTCGCTTATATCACTTTTCATCAGTCCGATATCTTTCAGGTCGGACGCCAGTACCCTACATGCAGCCATATGAACATCAAAATTGGTAATACCCGGCTTCATGATGGATGTTGCATGGTTGTTTGCATTGAGAACAGCCTGATAAATTTCTTTTTGTTTCTGCGAGAACTTCCCTCCTACCGGCATCGTGCGGGTGTTATCGCTCGCATACATCATGGGCGTTTGTGCACCGGCATCGGCAAGCAACAGATCTCCGTTTTTGAGAACATTCCCGTGATAATGATTGTGAAGCGTTTGTCCGTTTTTAGTAAGTATTATCGGAAACGAAGGCACCGACCCGTATGATAATGAAATCCCTTCCATCGCACCGGCAATTTCGCGCTCAACCACACCGGCTTTTGCCATTTTCATTGCAGCAACATGCATTTTATACCCAATGTTACAAGCCCTGTCGATTTCTTCAATTTCGCAGGGCTCTTTGTGGTTCCTGAGCGAAACAACTGCTTTGATCAGCTCAACCGAAGCTGACTGTTTGAGGCTTTCGAATGGAATATTGAGCATCTGATGCAGCAATATTTTATTATCGTGGCGATACGGCGGCAGGTAATGAATTATACTCTTTTTTTGTATCGCGTTTTTCAGGTATTCATTCAAACTGCCAAAGGTTTGTGTTTCTGTTACACCGCATTTCATTGCAAGCTCCTTAACACTGGGTTGGGGACCCATCCAGATGATATCGTCGATATCGACATCATTTGCAAAAATGGTTGTTGAGTTACTTTCGGTATCAATCACAGCAGCCATTCCCGGCAAATCGAGCCCGAAAAAATACAAAAATGTAGAGTCCTGCCTGAAATGATATCCGTTATCGGGGTAATTCATCGGGGACTCGTTGTTGCCTAATAATAGTACAATACCTTTACCAACCTGTTTGGCAAGGCTTTGTCTTCTGTTTAAATAAATATCCGAATGAAACATGTTTTAATTAATTTAATAAATCAGCCTAAAACTACAAAAAAACAGTTTATGATTAATACAGTTTATGCCATAAAATTACAACTAATTTTTACGGTGCTAATCTAAAGGCAATGACGGGCTCTCAACCGTCATTGCGAACGCAGTGAAGCAATCCACATCCACGAAGACGTTACAACACAACCTTTTGAAATGTCTGTATTAATTCCGTCAAAGAAGTTCTTGTGCTAAGCTCGTCGAAATACAGATTGCTTCATGTTCGTACCTCACATTCGCAATGACGAGCTCCTAAACGTCATTGCGAACGCAGTGAAGCAATCCACATCCACGAAGGAGCAACAACACCACCCGTCGAAATACAGATTGCTTCGGGTTTTCAACCCTCGCAATGACGGGAGG
>JAGOLH010000019.1:0-11616 GCA_017994175.1 Bacteroidales bacterium
TTCACATTCCTCTGGGAGAAGAAATCCCTGTTCAGACTCAGGCCGGTGACCTTGAGTTTGCTCAGGACGAAATTCTGGAAATTGATGAAAGCGACGACGAATCGGCCAGAACAGTGGAGTTTGTGATTAATAATAAACCGGAAACATCGTTACATGATACCGAAGCAGACATTGACGATAAATCGCAACTTCGCGACCATGAAGATTTTGGGCACCTTAAAGATCTTAAAAAACTCAATGAATCATCTTACCTCGATAATATCGAAAATGAACCTGCCTACAAACGATTAAACAAGAATGAAGATAACTGATTCGACAAAATATAACTAACTGCTATGACTATTCCGGAACAAATTAATGAAGATATTAAAAAAGCAATGCTTGCAAGAGACAAAGTCAGACTTACCGCTTTGCGATCTGTAAAATCCGCTTTTTTGCTTGTAAATACCGAAGCCGGCGACAAAGGCCTGACTGATGAAAGAGCACTTTCTATTATACAGAAAATGGTAAAACAACGCCGCGAAACTGCTGAAATTTATAAAACACAAAACCGGCCTGACCTATGCGAAAACGAAATTGCCGAGGCTGATGCAATTGCTGAATATCTGCCCAAACAAATGTCAACTGTCGAAATTGAGGAAGTTGTGAAAGTGGTCATTCAACAGGTTCAGGCCACCGGTATCAAAGATATGGGTAAAGTAATGGGAACAGTTAATAAACAACTTGCCGGAAAAGCCGATGGAAGGGTGGTTTCCGAAATTGTAAAAAAACTGCTTTCCTGAAATACTAACCCAGGTCAGAAATACGTTGTAGTTTGCTGATATTCAGTATTTTAATTTTCCTGCCGTCAAGATCAATAACTTTCTCACCGGCAAAAGTTGAAAGTGTTCTGATAGCATTACTGGTGGTCATGTTGCTCAGGTTAGCTACATCTTCCCTAGAAAGATATGCTTTCAGGGTAACTCCATCTTCTTCGTAGCCATAAGTTTCTGCAAGGAAAAGCAACGATTCAGCAAGGCGCCCGCGTATGTGCTTTTGGGTTAGATTTACTGTTTGAGAGTTGCTGATACCCAATTCTGTGGCAAGGCTCTTGAGCACACGGAATGTAAGTCCCGGGTTTTGCTTCATCACATTAAACAGTGCTTCCTTTTCGATGGTGCAGGCAACGGAGTTTTCGATAGCTACAGCCGAAGCATGATAGTTCTGGCCGGCAAACAGAGCCCTGTAACCAATAAATCCACCGGGTTTGGCCATACGTACAATTTGCTCCCTGCCACCAACTCCTTCCTTAAAAATTTTAACCTTACCCTGCGACAGACATATCAGCCCACTTGGCCGTGCCCCTTCGTTAAAAACGATTTCATTCTTTTTTATCTGCCTGATACTTGTGTTTATAATCAGTGAGTTTTTTTCTTCTTCCGAAAGACTGAAAAAAATTGAGGCATTATCGCCAAACACTTTTAACCTTGGATCGTTATCCTGTAGTTGTTCCATTACTTATTCAACTTTGGTGACTTGGCAAAGGTAAATAATTCAAATTGTTTTGACAAATTAAGTAGCGCAGCTGGGTATTAATTTTTTTTTTATTGTTGTTATTTTTTTTGTAAATTTGGCGTTAGTTATAATTTTATAAATTTAAAGTAATAGTTATGAAAAAATTTTCTTTTTTATTAATGGTACTTTTTGTTGCTACCTTTGCTTTTGGGCAGAACCTGATGCTCCAGAAGAGCAGGTCGATTCCTGTTAAAAGCGACAAAGCAGATCAGACCAAAGATCTTCAGGTAATTTGGGAGAACGACTTTTCAACTCCCGCAGAATGGACAATGGAATATTCAAACGACAACCCCAATGATGGTCCCTGGGTAATTGGAACTGATGCTCCTGCTGGGTATTATTCCGAAGGTATGGGTGCCATCGAATCTACAACCGCTGCCAATGGTTTTGCGATGTACGATTCTGATGCAATTGGTAATAATGCATCGGGAACCCAGGATTCAAAAATTACTTACACCGGTACTATCAATTGCACCGGCTATACCAACGTAGGTGTTCAGTTTGAATCATATTACCGTAAATTCCAGGGTACTCCCTATCTGGAAATCAGCCTTGACGGAACTACATGGACTCCTTATGAAGTTCACAGTGATTTGGGCGTAAATGCTGCAACCGATAATCCTGCTTACGTAGTTGTAAATATTTCTACTGTTGCAGCAAATCAACCTGCAGTTCATATCCGCTTCAGATATCTTGGAGTGTGGGATTATGCATGGATGGTTGACGATGTTAAGGTGTATGTTGCTCCCGACTACGATGTAAGCCTGATTCAGGCACGTATTAATTTCTTCCCGCAATATATCAATTACGGATATAGCGGATTCTATGGACGCATTCCTGCTTTCCAGATTGATGGTATCGGTGCCCCTGTTTTTGCAAGTGGTATCATTAAGAACTATGGAACACAAGCTGCAACTCCGAACCTCAATTTCACAGTGTTAGACCATACTAATACCGAAGTTTACACCAGCTCAGTTACTTTCGATGCTGCTTTAGGTACCGAAGAATTCGATACAGCTTCAACAGGTGAACCGTATTACTATTTCGATCCTGCAACTTACGGAATGTATACTTTTAACCTGGATGCAGATGTTACGGGTGTTACCGACGAAAACCCCGAGAATAACGTTCTTTCTTACAATACTTATTTAACACCGGCAACATGGGCCCATGATAACGACAATCTTACAGGTCAGTGGAGCACAGGCAACTACACTTCGGGTGGTATCGACGGCGATATCGTTGGTGTAACTTATCCTTTCTTCGTTAGCTGCGATGTGAACTCTGTTGATGTATATATTGGTTCAATGACCGAACTTGGAACCAGTTTTGTTGTAAAACTTATGACATGGGACGAAGGTTCCAGTGCTTGGGTTGAAGCAATCGGAAGCGAAATTATTACCCTGGAAAACGACGATCAGGTTGGTGCAATGCACACCATTACTTTCCCCGATACTTATACCGTTGAAGTTCCCGAAGGCGAACTGGTAGAAATTCTTGTTGCAGTTGAAATTTATTTCGGTGGCGCTGAATTCAGACTTGGCGTAGATGCTACTGCTCCAACATCCGGTTGGGAAACATGGTTATATTTCTCAGGTGAAGACACATGGTATTATTTTGGCGGCGACTATGTTCCAATCATTCGTATGAATGTTGGACCTTACAGTGCAACCAATACTTTAACCAGCGATGAAATCAACATGTATCCGAACCCGACACGCAATTTAGTTAACTTCACCAATGTAGAAGGCGCAAACATTCAGATTGTTGACCTCACTGGTAAGGTTGTTGCAAACATCGATGCTGCTCAGAACGAAATATCGTTCGACTTGTCATCGTATGCTCAGGGTACCTACATTGTTCGTATTACTAACGAAGACGGACTTACAATTAAAAAAGTTAATCTTGTAAAATAAGTCTGACTTACGGTTTACCTAAAAAGGCTGCAGCAATGCGGCCTTTTTTATTTCTGATGCTAACCGACAATACCTTTTCAAAGCGAGACTATGTTATGCTCTTTTAGTAAAAGGGTAGATAATGTCGTGTGCAATTATTTCAGTTACAATGGTGGAACGTCCATTTTTATCAACATAAATTCTCTTTGTTATGCTACCATCAATTACTACTTCATCGCCTTTTTTTAAGTATTTTGTAGTGATGATAGCCTGTTTTCCTATGGCAACAACCTTATGCCATTGCCGGTCGAAGAATTTTTTCCCGCTGCCCTGATAATAATCAATTGTAAGAAGGGTAAACCTAGCTATTTTATTCCCGTTAGCATCGCAACATTCAGGGGAGCAACTGATTTCACCAATTAGCTGTACTTTATTAATCGAAATCATAATTGAAATTTTCAGCAAATATCGTAGACAATTGCAAATCAATCGTATGATAGCTGTTTACTTTCGGTTTTTATTCGTTTGTAAACGGATGTAAATGGAAAGTTGAAAACCAAGAATTGTACAAATGAACCCTGAAACGATACATTACATTCTTTCAGGCATCTCAATCCCCAGCAAATTCATGCCGTTGTGCATGGTTTCTTTGATTAACTTGCAAAGGAGTAGCCTGAAATGTAAAATGTTGATGTCTTTTTCTTTTAAAATGGAATACTCCTGATAATACTGATTGAACTCTTTTGCAATTTCGAAGCAGTAATTTGCAATGATGCCCGGGTCGAAATTCCTGGCAGCTTCCCGCAGAACATATTTATATTTGTCGATAAGCCGGAGCAATTCTATTTCTTTGTTAACCGTATTGGTTTCTTCCGAAGCTTTTCCGTTGAATTTGATATTCATTTTTTCGGCGTTACGCAATATGGAGCAGATACGGGCATAAGTGTACTGTATAAATGGCCCGGTATTACCATTAAAATCAATCGATTCACGTGGATTAAAGGTAATGGTTTTCTTTGGGTCAACTTTAAGAATAAAATATTTGAGTGCCCCTAAGGCAATCATTTTCAGTGCTTTTATCTTGTAATCGGTGTCGACTTCATTCAGTTTGCCATGCTCCGACGACATCGATGTTGCGGTTTGTAGCATTTCGTTTATCAAATCGTCAGCGTCAACTACGGTACCTTCGCGCGATTTCATTTTACCTTCAGGCAATTCCACCATTCCGTACGACATGTGGTAAATGTTGTCTGCCCAATCGAATCCAAGCTTTTTCAACACAAGTTTAAGTACCTGAAAATGATAATTCTGCTCATTACCAACAACGTAAATATGCTTATCAAGGTTAAATTCGCTGAAGCGTTGCAGCGCAGTACCTATGTCCTGAGTTATATACACACTGGTTCCATCAGAACGAAGAAGTAGTTTCTCGTCAAGTCCGTAATCAGTTAAATCGACCCATATAGAACCATCGTCTTTTTTATTGAAAAGACCTTTTTCCAGTCCTTCGAAAACAATTTCTTTACCTGAAGTGTAGGTTTGCGATTCGTAATAAGTTCTTTCGAAGCTAATCCCAAGTGATTTATAAGTTTCTTCAAACCCTTCGTAAACCCAGTTATTCATTTTTCGCCACAGGTTCATAGTATCCATATCGCCTTTTTCCCACTGCTGAAGCATTTCTCGTGCTTCCTTCATTAAGGTGCTTTGCAGAGCGGCGTCTTTCTCGTCGGAGCCTTCGGTTACCAGTTTGGCAATCTCTTTCTTGTACTCCTGTTCAAATTTCACATAATAATCACCGACAAATTTATCACCCTTAATTCCGGTTGATTCAGGCGAGCAATTATTACCCCATTTATTATAGGCCAGCATCGATTTGCAAATATGAATACCCCTGTCGTTGACGAGGTTAACGCGTATTACCTCACTTCCGGCAGCTCTCAGAATTCTGGAAACAGAATCCCCGATCAGGTTGTTACGGATATGACCCAGATGTAGTGGTTTATTGGTATTCGGTGAAGAAAACTCAACCATATAACGCAAAGGTGTTGAATTCTTATCGGGCTTTTCTTCTCCGAACGATATTTTGTTAAGTTTTTCTATCCAATATTCCGTTGTCATTCGGATATTTAAAAATCCTTTGATAACATTATATGACGAGATATCTGAAATCTTGTTTTTCAGGTAAACCCCAAGTTCTTTGGCTGTGTTTTCAGGTTTGTTTTTGCTGTATTGCAGTAGTGGAAAAACAACGATAGTATAATCACCTTCAATTTCCTTGTTTGTAAACTGAATCTGAATGTCGTTATCAAGTGCTGTTTTATTATAAATAGCCTTGACTGCTTCTATTGTTTTTGCTTTTAATATTTGTTCCATGAAAACCTTACTAAAGTGCAGCAAATATATTAAAATGCGCTATACTTTACTTTTATGATTCTTTTAATTATTAACATTTTTTTGCAAGTGTTCAAAGAACTTGCAATAAAGAGAAATGCCACAGCTTTCGCACTGGGGCTTGCGGGCTTTACATACATAACGGCCATGAAGAATAAGCCAATGATGAGCTTTACCTATCAATGATTCAGGAAAATGTTTCACTAGCTCTGTTTCAACGGCAAGTGGTGTCTTTGCATTTCGGGTTAGGCCAAGTCTGTTCGACACCCTGAAAACATGGGTATCGACTGCCATTTTGGGTTGATTAAATGCTACCGAAGCAATTACATTTGCTGTTTTTCGACCGACTCCGGGTAGTTTAATTAATTCGGCTGTATCAGATGGAACAATACCGTTAAAATCATTGACGAGGGTTTCCGCCATTCTTTTCAGGTGATTTGTTTTATTGTTTGGGTAAGAACACGATTTTATTAATTCATAAATTTCATCGATTTTGGCTTCTGATAGGCTATAAACCGTAGGAAAATGTTTGAAGAACGCTGGTGTAATTATATTAACACGTTTGTCGGTGCACTGTGCCGATAGTATTACAGCCACTATCAGCTGATAAGGGTTTGTATAGTGCAGCTCGGTTTCGGCAACAGGTATATTGTTGCTAAACCATGAAATAACACCCTGATAGCGCTCCTTTTTTGTCATATCAGTACTGCTTTACTCGCTGAGAAAGCGTTCAGCATCAATTGCTGCCATACATCCTGACCCGGCTGCGGTAATAGCCTGGCGATAGTGTTTATCTTGCACATCGCCGCAGGCAAATACACCTGGAACATTGGTTTTGGTGGTTCCGGGAATGGTTTTAATATATCCGGTTTCATCAGTTTCGATAAACGACCTGAATACATCACTGTTAGGGTGATGGCCGATAGCCACAAAAAAACCGTGGATATCGATATGCTTTTCCTGCCCGTTATTATCGGTAAGTATTGCTCCAGTAACCCCCGACATATTTCCAACAATTTCTTTTGTTTGATGTTTCCACAAAACCTCGATGTTAGGTGTTCGCATAACCCTCTCCTGCATTGCTTTTGATGCCCTTAATACATCGCGGCGCACAATAAGGTAAACTTTGTGGCAAAGCCCTGCAAGATATGTGGCTTCTTCCGCAGCTGTGTCGCCACCGCCAACAACGGCAACGTCTTTGCCTCTGTAGAAAAAACCATCGCAGGTTGCACATGCCGATACTCCCTGACCTTTGAATCGTGTTTCTGACTCTATTCCGAGATATTTAGCCGATGCGCCAGTGGCTATAATTACCGTATCTGCTTCAATGCTTGAACTTCCATCTATTGTAACGGTAAATGGTCGTTTCGAAAAATCAACTTTTGTAACAATACCGTAGCGAATATCTGCACCAAATCGTTGGGCTTGTTTTTTTAGGTCTTCCATCATTAGCGGACCCGTAATACCCTCAGGGTACCCCGGAAAGTTCTCAATCTCAGTTGTGGTTGTAAGCTGACCACCCGGCTCAAGGCCTTCATACATAATTGGATTCAGGTTAGCTCTTGATGCATATATGGCTGCTGTGCAACCGGCCGGTCCCGATCCAATTATCAGGCACTTCGTTTTTTCCATATAAGAAATTATTTAATAATTATTTTTGTGTTTTCAATAATCCAGATATTATCTTCCTTTTTTGCCTGAATCAAAATATCGTTGCTTTCGAGCCTGCACTGCCCGTCTTTTTTAAAACAGGCCTGTGCTTCAGAATAAAACAATAAATCCACACGGTTTCCGGAAGGTATAAACTGTCTTTCAAAAATTGCTGAGTCTTCGTAGTACCTAATATTCATTTCGAAAATATCGTCGTATAATTCCACTGATGCTGTTTTAGCAGTAAGTGTTCCGCCGGCAATTAGGTTTGTTGTTTCATCAAAATTGATAATTAGAGGTATAGGGCCGCCATCAGTAACATCTTCAGAGTATATGTACCATCCCTTCTCAATAGTGGCTTTTATATGTAAAACGAAGCTTGTGTCGTTGGATTCTCTGACTGAAAACGACCAGAATACAGGTGTGGAATTCTGAGCTAAAAGTATGCTCATGTTGCCCAGCAAAATAAGTATGATTAATAATTTTTTCATCTCAGCATTTCTATTGTTGCACTATCGGTAATATGAACTTTTGCAATACTAGTGCCATATCCTCCCCATATCCCCAGAGCAGGGTCTCCCTCGATATTCGACTTTATCGTAGCCGGGTTGGTAAAAGGGTTCCCCCAAGTTATCATGTGGCGGTAGTATGAATTCCAGAACTCGTAGTGTTCTATATCAATTGTGGATAGACGAACAGAGACATTGGTCCCAACCCCGAAAGCTAGGGAATTTAAAAACTCCTCGTCAGATTGCTCTGTTTCGAAAAACGAAATCTCATCCATCCCTCTGGTTATACCAAAATATATCACCTGAGCCCCGTTATCATATAAATCATCATCAATGTGGGAACCATAATAAGGCTTGTAAAATTCGGTCTGCTCACCCTCAACACGTGTATGATATGCGTAATAGTTACCTCGTTCGGGTGGGTCCTGATATCTGAAACTTAAAATCCCCAGTGAATCGTAGTCGGTAAGTAAAGTGAACCAAACACTGTCGATTGCAACCGGCTGTGGAATACGGGTTGTTGCAAAGTAGTGATTGTTTTTCCAATAAATATCCAAGCGGTATTCTTTCCCATATTCTCCGATGATATCACTGCAGCTATATCCAAAGTAAGGAAATTTCCCTGGATAGAAACTTAAGCTCATTGTGTCAGTAACACTGCCATCGCTTACTGTAACAACCGTTGAATCTAGAACTATCATGTCAATTACAGTTTCAGCGGTTATCGAATCGAAGTAGCCTGAGTTTTTTGTAAGAAACACCACCGGATGTTCACCACTGGCAATATACCCCTCCACTACCAATTTCTCTTCGGGGCGTGGAAGTTCCACTGAAATGTCGGTTTCGCAACTGAACAATGCTAGGATAACTGTCAGGATAAGTGTTATATGTATTATTCTTATTTTCATTTTAAAAACTGAAATTCCATGTTATTGCAGGAAGAATTGGAATAAGTGACACTTGTTTTGCAACAGTTCGGAATGATTCCGTATCAAGATTGCCTTCATAATAAAAATAAATAAAATAGGGGTTCTTCCGGTTGTACACATTATAAACCGAGAGGTTCCATTCCGATTTCCATTTATCGGTTTTTTTATGAGTATAAGTTACCGATACATCCAGTCGGTGGTAAGGGGCGAGCCGGTATGAATTTCTTGGTCCATATTCATTCACAATTTGCCCGTTAATTATATATCTTGCAATTGGCAAGGTAGTAGTGTTTCCGGTAGCAAAAACAAATACACCTCCAAACGACCATTTTTCGCTAAGTTGGTAGCTGGCGGTAACCGAAAGATCATGCCGCCGATCGTATTTGGCAGGGAAAGGCTCTCCATTGTCGACACCCTCGAAGAAGCGCGTAGTTTTCGACCACGTGTAACCTACCCAGCCAGTTACTCGCCCGGTACGTCGTTTAACAAAAAGCTCAAGTCCGTATGAGTTGCCATCTCCGAAGATAAAATAGTTGTCTGGATTATCGTTCAAGTCATCGCCATACATTGCTCCATCCATATATTCAATCAGATTCCTGAGGTCTTTGTAGTATATTTCTAAGGAAGCCTCATACTGATTGTTATAGAAGTTACGGAAGTAACCCATTGCATACTGTCTGCCAAACTGTGGCTTCACCCTGTCGCTGCTGGGAACCCACAGATCAGTAGGTAAAGTCGATGCAGAAAGCGAAGCAAGATGAATGAACTGGTTGTTTTGCATGAACGATGCTTTGAAACTGGATGTTTCACCTGTCGATATTTTTATGGAGAACCTTGGCTCCGGTGAGTAATAGTCGCAGACTAGTTGGTTAGATCCATACATTATTGAATCAACGGTTTGCAGATTGTTCTGATCCTTAATATACCGGGTAAATGGTCCGGTCTGAAAGAATCCTGCAAAACGAAACCCAGCATACAGCGAAATTTTATCCGTAATTATATAATCATCACCAATGTAAACAGCAGCTTCATGGGCAAACTGTTGATTCTTTCGGTTAAAATTGTACTCCATATCGCCAAAATCGGCATTTACAGTATTTGGCGTAAAAATGTGGTAAACATAATTCATTCCGAATTTTATCGTGTGTTTCGTGTTGGGAAGCCATGTGTAATCCTGCTTCAGATTGAAATCGCGAATACCTGAGTTTTGTATCAGACGAAACCCATCTGTACCGTCGTTATTCTTCATATTAATATCGGTCGAAAACTGATAATCGCTGAAAACCGTCGTTGTGTTCAGGAAAAACCTGTCGTTGAAAAGATGGTTCCAACGCAGCGATACCATGCCGTTGCCCCAGGGTATCTTCATTGTAAATGGCGTTTCATTACTTTTAAATGTGAATACGTCCTTTCCATAATATCCACTTAAGAACAGACGATCCTTGTCGGAAAACCTGTAATTGAATTTCGCATTGAAATCGTAGAAATAATACCCCGATCCTTTAAAAGGACTTGTATCGTTAACAAAAGGTTTTATTAAAATGTCGATATAGGTTCGGCGGGCTGATATTAAAAAACTGCAAGTATCTTTAATGATTGGACCTTGTGCAGTGATTCGTGCTGAAATGGTTCCTATTCCACCATCGAAATGATACGATTTCATATTCCCGTTATCCATAGTAATATCGAGAACAGAGCTTACCCGTCCACCGTACTGAGCTGGCATGCCGCCCTTATATAGTTCAACATCCTTGATGGCATCGGCATTGAAAACCGAGAAAAACCCGAAGAGATGTGCTGCATTGTAAACAACTGCTTCATCGAGTAATATCAGGTTCTGGTCTGGGCCACCGCCACGAACATAAAATCCGGAATTTGCATCACCTGCCGATTGTACACCGGGTAATAGCTGTATAGTTTTTAGAACATCCACTTCTCCCATAAACGCAGGGATGGTCTTAACCTCTTCAACTGGAAGCTTATTCACGCTCATGCGGCTGTCCTGAATGTTTCGGTCGGTACGTTCTCCCGAAACAACTACTTCATCAGTGGTATAAGCTGTGCTTTTCAAGCTTACATTGAAACTCTGACTGTGATTTAAGTTGATTTCTTTTTTCTCGTCGGCATATCCTATAAATGAGTATGTAACTATGTAACTCCCGGCAGGAAGCGAAAGAGAATAAAACCCGTATGTATTGGTTGTTGCTCCCTGTTTTAACGATTCTACAAACACATTTGCCCCGATAAGCTCTTCTCCACTGGAAGCATCCTTCACATATCCGCTGATTGTGAACTTCTGCGAATAGCTTGCTGCCGCAGTAAAAATTATAATTAGTAATAGCAAATAATACTTCATAGGTTCCTAAAAATTCAAGCTATAAATGTATTTTAAAAAAGAACATCTCATTAAATAATTTAGATTATAACCAAAAAAAATACGGTTTGTTCTAAAAAAAAGAATTTGCATTGTTCAAACACTTTTATAACTTTGCAGCACAATTTTTCGGGGTGTGGCGCAGTTGGCTAGCGTACTTGCATGGGGTGCAAGGGGTCGGAAGTTCAAGTCTTCTCACCCCGACAATGATTGGAAAGAAAGGAAGAGTTTCATATTACTGTGAGACTCTTCTTGTTATAATAAGGTATAAAATATGGGTTACTATGTTTATGTTTTAGAATCGCAATCTTCGA
>JAGOLH010000019.1:11716-46294 GCA_017994175.1 Bacteroidales bacterium
ATGTAGGGCAAACAGCAAACCCGACCTCACGGTTGCGAGAACATAATAGCGGTAGGAGCAAGTATACAAGGAACAAAGGACCATGGGAAATGATATTTCTCAAGGATTTCCCATCAAGAATTGAAGCGGTTAACTTCGAGAAAAAGCTGAAAGCTTTGAAAAGCCCTGGTTGTATCAGAAAGCTAATAATAAGTGGCTCAGTGGGCTAGTTCCGATTGACCTCGGAACAGGCTCCCTTGCCTGAGTGCAATGGGTCGGAAGGGAACTTGTCCCGAAAATATTTCGGGAAGTCTTCTCACCCCGACAATGATTGGAAAGAAAGGAAGAGTTTCATATTACTGTGAGACTCTTCTTGTTATAATAAGGTATAAAATATGGGTTACTATGTTTATGTTTTAGAATCGCAATCTTCGAAGAGTTTGTATGTAGGGCAAACAGCAAACCCGACCTCACGGTTGCGAGAACATAATAGCGGTAGGAGCAAGTATACAAGGAACAAAGGACCATGGGAAATGATATTTCTCAAGGATTTCCCATCAAGAATTGAAGCTAAACAACATCAAAATTCTAGGTAAAAATACTATCAATCCGATTATTGCAGCAACTATTGCACTCACAAGGACTGCTGCTGCTGCTATATCTTTTATTCTTTTAATATCAATATTATTCTCTTTTGTAACGAAATCAGCCAGGTTTTCGATGACAGTATTTATAATTTCACTGACGAAAACAAAACCAATCGCAAAAATAATGGCAATCCATTCATAGTGGTTAATTTTTAATAGAATTGCGCTTAAAATTACAGCGCCTGTAATTATCGTATGAATTACAGCATTTCTTTCTTCAGTAACTACAATTCTAAGTCCGTTAATTGCATATTTAAAACTTCTGAGAATTTTCATAGTTCATCAGTTTTTGTTATTATAATTAATTGATATTGTTTAAACAGCAGTATTTAATGATTCTTCTGATACAGTTTGTGATAATAACATATAACCGGATCAGGTGTTGATGGCTTGTGAAGATGCATGCCATCACCCATGCAGTGATTCCATTCTTTACAATTCTTGCACATACCTTGTTTAAAGATCTTACGGTTTCGGAAATCCCGAAAACCCTTGTTCCATACCTCCATGAAATCATCGGTATAAATATTCCCCTGAATAAAACTCCGGTTAATATTCGGGCAAGCACTTATATCTCCGTTGGCAAGTACCGAAGCCACATGAATTCCGGCACGACAGAAGAAAAACCCATCGCGTACCTGTGATTCGTATTCACCAAGATAGCCATCGCACCCGTATGATACAGCCAGGCTCCCTTTGCGGCGCAGGGCGGTAATGTAATCCATTAATTGACGAAACTGATCTCCTGAAATAAATAATTCTTTGTTTTCGCATGCCCTGCCTATAGGATCTATCATGAACAATCGCCATCGTTTCACACCGGTTCCAACAAGCAGTTTTCTTATTTGATCAAGCTCTCCGAAATTTCTTTGATTTACACAGGTCACCACGTCATAAGTCATGCCGGGTTCGGCGGCCAGAATTTTAATGGCATTCAAAGCCTTTGCAAACGACCCTTGTTTTCCTCGCATCCAGTCGTGACTTTCTTCCAATCCATCCAGGCTTATGGTAACCGAGCGCAAGCCATTTTCGCGTAACAGTCTGAATTTTTCCTCAGTAAAAAGGTAGCCGTTGCTCACCATTCCCCATGCAAAGCCTATTCGCATGAGTTCTGCGCCCACAATGTGCAAGTCGGACCGCATCAGTGGTTCACCTCCCGTAATAACTACCATTACTTCAGCAGGGTTATAGCGCAATGCTACCTGTCGTGCAATGTTCAGGAAGTCTGCAGCAGGCATATCGGAAATGTTCGGTTGCACCTTGCAATCGCTGCCACAATGCAGACAGGCAAGATTGCATTTGGCTGTGCACTCCCAAAAAAAATAATTCAGTATGTGCAATTTAGCCTGTGTTTTTACATAGTGCGAATGTAGTTTAAGAGCCAGTTTTCGGCGTAAATTCATTAAATAGTCAACTTGTTATATCGGTGCGCCTGACCCCAATTATTACTCTTCATCGGGTTTATAGTCGGGCTTATCAACAGGTACTCCATATTTGGTTATCGTGTTGTTCCCCGTATCTTTTACCGGTGGCAGGTCAATCTGGTTGTCCATATCAGCGGGAACCCCGTATTTGGTTATTGTATTGTTGTAGTCGGAGGGAGGAGGCCCGTATTTGGTTGCATGCCTTCGGGACCTGCATGAAGTGGATCCCGCTAACATTACGATAATTGCAGAAAGCAGACCTGCATTCTTGAGCCAGAAATATATTTTTGCCTTTTTCATATTGACCAGTAGTTTTTCTTTGTGAAGATACAAAAAAAACAATATTCCATAAAAAATATTTTACACTGAAACCATTATTACCCTCCCCAGAAACGTTCAATATTACTATGTGGAACTACTATTTTGTTTTTGCAAAATTCATCACTGCATTATAACCTGCTTTGGAATGGGGTTTTATACTGACTCCCGTGCAGTTACTTTGTTTCGAAATCAGGTTCTTCCTGTTGATATGTGATGGATTGGTTTCATCAATCAGCATTGTCATTATAATTTTAATTGCCTCTGCATTCCCCGAAGTATAATTTTCGGTGATGCTCCCGTAGCTTTTGCTTAGCTTTGAATATCGCGATTTGTAATTTTTGTTCCCGGTTTTACCACTGCTTCCGCTTTTTGTAGCAAAATCCTCAGCTACATTGCAAAGATCTTTTTTGGGTTCAAGGCAGGGAAGCTTTTTAATTTTATTAAGCTCGGACTTAAGCGAGGTTGTATGTTCATTATCTCTTATCCGGTAAATATGGCAATATTGCTCGTAAAATGTTTGGCTGAAAAGTTTACCATCGAGTCGTAAAAGATTACACAAAAAAATTAGTTTTTTTTCTTCTTCGGTAAGATAACCAACATCCTTTGTCGTATTTGCCATATCAAGTACTTCCTTTTTCCATTTGTTGAAAGGATAAGCAGTGTTGCTGAAATCGATCCCGTAAATACTTTCTTGTGCATTAACAAGGTTGAAAACGAATAATACCGAAATGGTTAAAAGAAATTTTTGCATAAATCGATTAGTGAGCTAGAACTCTCCAAGTTTAATTGTTATATATCCGGCTGGAGCTGAAATATCTTTTGATGAGTAACTGGTGTTGGGCTTTGTGAAATTTGCATATCGGTATTCACCACCAACGCCTATTTTTACAAAACTGGAGACAGTGAATTCTACGCCGAGTTTCGGGGATAGAACAAATACTCCTGTTTTATCGGTATAAAGGGAGCTGTAATCGTTCTGAGCAAATGTGCTGAAATTCCCCATTCCTGCGTTTAATTCAATAACAGGATGCACTATTTTGTCAGGAAGAAAAGAATATCCGAGCCAAATGCCTCCATGCCAAATGCTTACAAACCTGTTGGAATTATGCCAGTCTTCGATTTGAGAAGCTTGCCCCATCCCATAAACGCCGAGTATAAAGTTCTTTAATACAACCCCGCCACCTCCTCCCATAAATACCGAAAATTCGCCATGTATCGTACTGAAGCTAATAATAGGACCACCCATGCCTTTAGTATATCCCGATTCGGAATTGCTGAAACCTTCTTCGTTTTCCTGAGCATGCACAGCAACTCCCGACAGGATAATAACTGTTGCCAATAAAAACCCAATAATCTTTTTCATACCGGAAATTTTATATGCAAATATAATCAATTAAAATGTTGATTAATTTTTTGTGCTACTTTATGAATAATACTAATTTTACCTAAAACTTAAATCAATGAAATACATAATTATTATTTTTTATCTCTTTCTCTTTACAGGGCAAATCGCTTTCTCACAGGTGCATCTAAGTCCTGCGCTAAGGACGGCCTGCGAAAATAAATGGAATTCCGATGAAAAAATTGGCTTTATAATTTATTTAAACGAGCAGGTTGATAACGAAGCCCTTACAGAGCAGCTAAGTAAAACGAGCGTTGTTCACGGAGAACGAGCAACTTATATTATTGCAGAACACATGAACCTGGCCTTCAAAACCCAGAAAAATCTGTTGCAATATCTCTATAAACATGCCGATGATTACCCTGATCATATCACCACAATCAAGCCTTATTGGATACGCAATGCAGTGTATGTTGAAGCAATCCCTTCTCTTGTTTCGGAACTGGTAAAACGCGATGATATACATTGTATTGATTTAAACTATGGCAAGTTTTCTGTTATTGAGCCCATAGGCAGGGGTGAAAATGCTCCCAAAAACCTGACGGGTCCTGAGCCCGGGTTAATAGCGATTAATGCTCCGGCACTATGGGCAATGGGTTATACAGGTCGCAACACAGTCCTTTTAAGCATGGATACGGGTGTGTGGACCGACCACCCTGCACTTTCAGAAGCATTTCTGGGGAATTACTTCCCGTTATCGCAGGTCTGGTTTGGAGTGCGAAGTGCTATACCTGCTGACAATGCTTCTTCTTGCCATGGTACCCACACCACAGGAACTGTACTTGGTTTGGATCCGGCTACTACCGATACAATTGGAGTAGCTTATAATGCCTCCTTCATTGCAACTGATCCGGTTGCTTCCAGTAACTCCGATTTGCTTGCCCCGACCGATTTTATGGATGTTTTTCAATGGGTACTCGACCCGGATGGTAATCCCGAAACAACCTACGATATTCCGGATGTCATAAATAATTCATGGGGTTACGATTACACACTGGCAATACCTATGGGCGCATGCGAAATGGAAGAAGCACATGTGCTGGAAACGATTGAAGCAGCAGGGATATGCTCACCATTTTCGGCCGGAAACGAAGGCCCTGCAGCATCAACCAATGGCTTTCCGGCCATGCTTGCATATAACCTGGTAAACTGCATGTCGATAGGTGCAGTAAACGGGAATAACGAAAATTATCCGATAGCCGATTTTAGCAGCAGAGGACCCACACCATGCGTTTCGGAAGAAGGTCCACTGCAAATAAAACCCGAGGTTGTGGCTCCTGGGTATAATGTTCGCTCTGCGTCCGGACATGATACTTATGAAGCTTTGTCGGGAACCTCAATGGCTTGTCCGCATGTGTCGGGAGCCCTGCTGCTGCTGAGGGAAGCTTTCCCTGAAGCCAGTGCTTATGAGTTGAAGTATGCGTTATATGTTACTGCACACGACCTTGGTGAACCCAACGAAGATAATACCTATGGTATGGGTATGATTGATGTACTGGATGCATTCAATTACCTGTCGGGCTTTTACACGCCTGCACCACCTGTAACCAACCAGGTTGATATTACCTGCGAACTAATTACCCCTGATGTGAAAGTGTTTTGCTTGGATGAGGCCCACTTTACCCCACAGATGCATATTGTTAATAATGGTACCAGTGCTGTAAGCGATTTGGTATTGAAAGCAACCTGTAATGACGTTGTTTTTTTCGACGCCATCCCAAACTTGCTCTTGTTGCCTGGACAAGACGCAACAATAGATTTAAACGAAATTCATGGAATGCCGGGACGCAACGAAATAGCAGTTTCAGCTACTCACTCTACCGAGGTTGATGAATATAATGTTTTTGATAATTATGATGTGGCCTCCTTTAACGTAATAGGTGAGTATGATGCCTCTTATATTCAGTGTTTTGACACTCTCAACGGATATTTGGTAAATGCTGACTGGTTCATTGATAACCCCGATTCCGAAAACTCATGGAATGTTACAACATGGAATGATGCGACTTCAAACAGAGCCTTATTCATAGATTTCTATAATTATCTTCCCCGCGAAGGGCAACTCGATGATGCCTGGTCGCCACGGGTTCATGTTCCTGATACAGGGTCAACCAGCCTGAGTTTTGTATATGCTTATAAAAAGCGTATGGAAACATTGTTTAAAGACTCGCTGATTGTTTTAGTTTCAACGGATTGTGACGGGAATTTCAATTCCGAACTGTGGAGAATCGGGGGTGTGGATATGGCAACCGTGTCGGGCAATGCAGGAAACAATGGTTTTACACCTCAAACAGAAGCCGATTGGGATACAGTAACAATTGGCCTCAATCAGTTTAAAAATAACGATATTGTCGTTTGTCTCAGAACACGAAACGATGATGGAGGTACCTTATATATCGATGATTTCAAAATTGAAGTTCAAAGCACATCGGGTATCGAGAGCCCGATTCAGTCAAAACCCTACCTTGCGGTTTACCCGAACCCTGCAACCGAGTGCCTGTTTATTGCATCAAACTCCGATTTGCATTCCTCAACAATCACAATTTACGATACCGGAGGAAGGCTTGTATTCGAAATTCCTGCAGGTACTCTCGCTGGTGCTGAACTGGGAATAGGTTTTTTACAACCGGGTATGTATTTTATTCAGCTGGATGATGGGGAAAGCTTGTTGCAAAAACGTTTTGTTAAATTGAAGCAATAAAATCATACAGATATTGTGTTTTATACTAAAATTCACTATTTTTACATTTTGAATTAATTTAATTAAATATGAAGACGTCAATCAAATTAAGCATTTTCATTTTTACTGTATTCACCGTATTTTTCACTTCCTGCGGAATTAAGGACAATAAGCCTCCCCGCATTTACCTGATAGGCTCAAATGATACCACTATCATTCATCGTGAAAAATTTGTGGATCCCGGCTATTTTGCCGAGGATAATGTTACCCACACCGAGAACATCATTCTTTCGAACAACAGAAGCGAAATTCTCGATACCAATTCAGATGGCTATACCACCCGCCATGAAATTTACGAAATTACCTATACTGCAACCGACGAAGAAGGTAATTCGAAGTCTGTGATACGGAAAATTACAGTAAACAATATTTCAACCCCCTATGCGCAATCTTACAACGTTATCCGTCGGCAAAGTTCGTTTTTTGGCGACACAACCTATCGCGCTACGGTTACTGTTGATACCAGAGTTTCAGGTCGCCTTAAAATAAGTAAGATGTACATTCATAAAACCCCGGGAACGAACAACTTAATTTATTACAGAGTTAATGCTGACCTCTGGGCATCGGATCTTGTTCGCACCCAACCTCACTATGATAATGCAAACAACAACAGCGGTATTGGTTTTATGGGTTTATCTGACGACAATAATTCTGTACCGTGGTTCAGAGGTATGGGATATGACGAAGCAAATGCTCTTCGCAAATTCGAATACATAAATATTCAAACGAATACTTACACCGATTCAATAGGAAACGCAGCTGTTTTTATTACCGGGAAAACTGAAAGCGATGGTTTTACACCGCAGTCGAGAATTGAATATATCGGATCAGATATCAGTAAAATTGTTTTAAAATACACTGTTACCAATAATGCGGTAACCCCCCCTACCGTTGATCAGGTACTTGAAGAATATACGCCGGTTGATTAATACCGAATGAAAAAAATGGCAGGACTTATTCCTGCCATTTTAATTTTGTGTAATAAATTATTGTGGCGAAATATATTGGCCAATAAATAAAGGCGTATCGCTGTTGTTTTCCTTAAGAATATAAATAAATGGCTGATTGGCAATAAAATACATTATTTCCTCCATTTCGTGATTTGGAGCGGCTGATGTTGCTCTCATCACAACAGCAGAGGCGGCGGCAGCCTCAGAACCTTTTTCATCAACCTCAAAGAATACTTTTTGCAGCACTTCGCTCACCGAAAGGTCGTTATTTCCGGTTATACCCGAGAAATCGGCACGCGGACTGAAGGCATCGGACATACCTTTTGCAACTAACGGATCGCTCAGCGAAAACGAAGTTTCTGTTTTAAATTTTGGAATTTCCATATGAACAGTGTGATACTTCATATCCGATAACATTTTTTCATAATCGCTCCCTGTAGGAATAAACGACGATAAATTCTCGCTGCTACCTTTGTGGGGCTTTATTATAATTAGTGAAATTCCGTCACAGGTATATGGAAGCTCTATAGCACAGATGTCGTTATTCGTGTAATATCTGATTCCTTTTTGCTTTCTGATCATGAAGTCGGTTTGAACTATATTGCTGCCATTGATGTGAAAATCTTTCTTCATGGTAGCTTTTTCATCGAAAATATATTTCCATCGGGCTTTGATGTAAATGGCATTAACAAGAACCAATTTTGTTTCACTACTCAGTGTACCCGCAGGTAAAAGCTCCTTAATCCTGTCTTTTGTCATTTTTTCCACCCATTTGTTGATGTATTGCTCCGATTCAGCAAACTTGTTAATAAAGTCCATCTGCTCAAAAGCCCCATTGAACGCTTGTTTTATAGCACTTCGATATGATTCGAGGATTGGGAAGCTCGATTCCACAAACACGCGGTTGGCAAGATTGAATTCAACAGCAGAATCTTTCGCCAGAAGTTCGATGCTCCGAAGGTATGAAGCAAATTCGTTACTGAACAGCTCTTGGTTATCCGGAAGGTGCATGGTTTGGCTCATTTGCTCAAGTGTATTGTTGCGCGCACCCTCATACACCATGGCAAGTGCTATATTCATCGATACAGGCGAAAAACATAGGTTTTTGCCTTTACTCTCCTCGCTGAGAAATTTGTAAAAATCAAACGAAAAGTTCGTTAGATTTTGTGGTAACGAAATATTTTTGTCATAGCCTTCCGGCTTGGGTTTTTCGATATCGGTGGTCGCAACCTGAGAGTCGGTATTCCCCTGAATAGGATGGGTTACGTTGCTGGCGTTACTGTCAGGTTTATTGTTTTCCGAAGTGCCCGACTGTGATTTGCATGCAACTATTAAAATGCAGCATGAAAAAATAGCAAATAGGAATGTGGGTTTCATAATATTAATTTAGGTTTTGATTTCAAGTTTTGTGCCAATTACCCCATACTATTCTGACACCAGTGAGAATGTGCCGGTAAATACCCGCATGGCCGGACCTGAGAGAACAATGTTGTGATACCCATCAGGCTTTTTTTCGAGTGTAACAAACAATTCGCCTCCAGCTGATATTACAGGTATTTGAAGAGAGTTTTTATTTTCAAGCTCAGCAAAACAAACCGCAGCTGCCACTGCACCGGTTCCACAAGCAAGAGTTATTGCCTCAACGCCTCTTTCAAAGGTAACAATCCTAAGTCCTGTCAATAGAATTTGTACGAAGTTAACATTGGTCCCTTTAGGAGCAAAGCGTTTTTCGAAACGAAGTAGCCGGCCTTCCGTTTCTGCATCGATTTGGCTGATATCGGGCACAAATTTTACGAAATGAGGAGAACCGGTGTCCACAAAAAAACCGTCTTCAAATCTCACAGGTATTTGAGTGCTGTTCATGCACAGAGAAATATTATTATGCCCCAGTTTCTGTGCGTGGTGAACACCATCGATAGCTTCAAAGCTTGTTTTTGTTCCTGTACCTAACAAACCCAAATCTGATGCAAATGCAACAATGCACCTCCCGCCGTTCCCACACATAGTACCTTCGATGCCATCAGAATTATAATATTTCATCTTAAAAGTTTCCTGCGCCGAAT
The DNA here is from genome assembly GCA_017994175.1 of Bacteroidales bacterium. Classification (GTDB taxonomy): domain Bacteria; phylum Bacteroidota; class Bacteroidia; order Bacteroidales; family ML635J-15; genus JAGOEF01. Next base: position 21,243 of record JAGOLH010000019.1, read on the forward strand.
TCTGTAAAAGCATTAAACCGTCGGCTCCAATTCCAAACCTTCGATGACACAGTTGTTTTATCTGGTTGCTATTTAAATTTAATGACGATTTTCGTGTGTCGATTATTACAAAATCGTTTCCTGCCCCGTGGTATTTCGAAAAACTGATATCCATAAAAAAATGTTAAAACATAAAATTTGCTCAAGAAAAAGGAAACAAAAATCGTTAAAACATCGTAAATGTACGCAAAATTTGTTACTTATAAAAAATAGGTATTATGGAAAAGAAAAAGTTTTTACTGGGTCTGGCCGGCGGAATGCTGGGAGGAATAGTGGTTCTTACTGCAGCATTAATCACCGACAGTTTGGGTTCATTCCAGAGTAATGAGAAACACCCGCTTGTGCAGCAATATGATTACAGCCACAAAAATGTACCGGTTCAAAAAACAGGGCTTTTTAGTCAGAGTGAGTTTAGCGCTCCTGATTTTACCGATGCCGCAGAGAAGGCCGTGAACGCAGTAGTACATGTTAAAACTCAGTACAATGCGCCCAATTATACATTGTACGATTATTTTTTCGGTACTGCGCCTCGGTATTCCACCCCTGTTATGGCATCGGGTTCAGGAGTGATTCTTTCTTCCGATGGGTACATTATTACCAACAATCATGTTATTGAAAACGCAGAGGTTATACAAGTTGTTTTGAATGATAAACGTTTGTTTGATGCAAAACTCATTGGCAAGGACGGAGCCAGCGACCTTGCCTTATTAAAGGTTGAAGCAAACGATCTCCCATTTATTCCTTATGCCAATTCAGAGGATGTTAAAGTTGGTGAATGGGTACTGGCTGTTGGAAATCCCTTTAACCTGACCTCAACGGTTACAGCAGGTATTATCAGTGCAAAAGCCCGGAATATAAATATCATGGGGCAAAGCATGGATATTGAATCCTTTATTCAGACCGACGCAGCGATAAACCCCGGAAACAGTGGTGGTGCACTGGTAAACCTGAATGGAGAACTAATCGGTATTAACTCCGCCATAGCATCGCGCACAGGTTCTTTTGTTGGGTACTCATTTGCCATTCCTTCGAATATCGTCCGAAAAGTAGTTGCCGATTTCATTGAATTTGGTGATGTGCAACGTGCTTACCTTGGGGCTGAGTTTGCTGATATTGATGCTGATCTTGCTAAAAGCCTGAAAATGGAAAGGCCTATTGGAATATATGTTGCAGGTGTGTGGAGCGATGGCTCTGATTCGAAAAGCGATCTGAAAAAGGGCGATATTGTACTTGAAGTCGACAACCACAAAGTAAACTCCACAGCTGAAATGCTCGAGCAGCTGAGTAAATTCAGGCCCGGCGACAGGGTGGAAATTAGAATTATTCGCAATGGACTGCCATATACAGTAAATGCCATGCTTACTAATAAGTATGGAACAACAGATATTGTAAAAGCCAGAAGCGTCGAAATTTTGGGGGCCAACTTCGAACCTGTTCCCGATGCCGACAAGCAGAAATTGAGAATTCGTAACGGAGTTAAAGTAAAGTCATTGTCGTCGGGAAAGCTCCTGAGTAGGGGGGTGCAACCAGGATATATCATTACACGAATAAACAACCGAAACATCGATTCGGTTGATGACGTTGAAGACGCACTCAAAAACTCCGATGGCGCTGTTTTTATCGAAGGCATCTATCCCAATGGCACTGTGGCATATTATGCTTTTGGTTTGTAGTTCTATATTCTTTTAGTGGATTAGCTTTTCTTATTTTTAAATTAATTTGAGAATTGTAATCTTTGCTTAAAAAGCCTATATTTGTACTTAAACCCAAAAACTATGACCAAAAGTTACTTGCTTTTTATGTGCTCTTTAATGCTGGTTCCCACTATAATGAATGCTCAGGAAACGTATACTGCATTTTTTGGTAACCTGCATTCCCATACTTCAAATTCCGATGGAGAGGGAGAACCGGAAGATGCATTTGAATATGCCCGATATACTGCCGGTATCGACTTTCTGGCAGTAACCGATCATATGGAGCAGATTGATATGTTGGAATGGTACAATGTTAAAAATGATGCTGACGATGCCACCGAAAATGGGAGCTTCGTTGCTATTGCTGCATGGGAATGGGGCTCTCCTTTGTATGGTCATATCAATGTTTTTAACACCGATGAAATTATTTCGGATGTGCTCAATCTGTGGTATTATAACGATTTTGACGAGTTTCTGGACTGGTTATCGGAAAACCCGCCCTCAATTGCGCAATTCAATCACCCGGGTGATGAGGAAACTTTTAATAATTGGAATGATTTTGAATATGTTGGAGAATCGACAGACGAAATCTTTGCGTTGATTGAGTTTCAGAATGTTCAACAAGCGACTGACTGGTACGAATTTGCGCTTTCAAAAGGATGGCATTTATCGCCGGTTTGGAATCAGGACAATCATTCTGCAGACTGGGGAAACAAAAACAATGGCAGAGCCGGTGTATGGGCAAATACTCTTACCCGCGCTGAGCTTTTCGAAGCAATCATAGCTGGCCGTACTTTCGCAACTATGGATAAAAATGCATCTGTTTGGATTGATATTAACGGTGTGCCTATGGGCGGGAGTTTGCCAGTGGATCATACGATGTCGCTGCACATTAATTTAACGGATACTGATGTTGAAAATTATGCAAGCATTGAAGTGGTTAGTCAGAATGGGATTATTCATAGTATTACCAATTTTTCGGGTGATTTTAATGCTGTTATCGACATATCTCTTGGCAACGATCAATGGGTTTTTGTCAGGGCTGTTCAAACAGATGGAGATTACTTATGGTCGGCACCTGTTTACTTGCCGGGAGATGTTACCGGTGAAAACATTATGCAGTTTCAAAATGAAATCAAGATTTTCCCAAACCCTGCTTCAGGTGTTGTAAGAATAGAGGCCGGAAATATAACGGGTAATCTTGATATTTCAACTATTGATGGAAAACTCGTTTATCGCGATGCCTTATTCAACGCAGTCACTACTCTGAATACAAACATGTTTCAGCCGGGATGTTATCTTGTCAGGCTTCAAACCGAAGACTCACAGTATAAGTCGAAGTTAATTGTAGTTAAGTGATCAACATTCAGGAATTCAGTCATATCAAAGCTTGTAGATATATGTGGCCGAATGGTTTGTAGTTTGTTTGAAAAAAAAATGTAAAAAAATTGAAATTTACATAACCTTTTTACCTTCATTTTCGTATTGGTGAGGTAATTAAATAGATTTTACTGATTTAGAACACAGAATTATTATCGAGGAAAGGAAGAATGAGACAATTAAAGATTACAAAATCGATCACCAACCGCGAGAGCGCTTCGCTTGACAAGTATTTGCAGGAAATTGGCAAAGAAGAATTAATTTCGGTAGAAGAAGAAGTTGAATTGGCACAGCGCATCAAGAAAAACGACAGGGCTGCACTTGAGAAACTTACCCGGGCCAATCTTAGATTTGTGGTTTCGGTTGCAAAGCAATATCAAAATCAGGGCTTAAGTTTACCCGATTTAATAAATGAAGGCAACCTGGGACTAATTAAAGCTGCAGAAAAATTTGATGAAACCAGAGGCTTTAAGTTTATTTCGTATGCTGTATGGTGGATAAGGCAATCAATATTACAGGCTCTTGCCGAGCAATCACGTATTGTTCGGCTACCTCTGAATCAGGTAGGGTCTTTAAATAAAATTAATAAAGCTTTTAGCAAATTTGAGCAGGAAAACGAAAGACGACCAACCTCTGAGGAACTTGCAAAGGAATTGGATCTTCCGGTTGAAAAAGTTGCGGATACCATCCGTGTTTCTGGACGCCATGTTTCGGTTGATGCACCATTTGTTTCAGGCGAAGAAAACAGTTTGCTCGATGTACTCGAAAATTCAGATTCACCACATACCGATTCAACCTTAATCAACGAGTCGTTGAGCAGGGAAATTGATCGGACGCTTGCCACACTTACTGAGCGGGAAAGAGACATAATCAGGTATTTTTTTGGAATTGGTTGCCAAGAGAAAACCCTCGAAGAAATTGGGGAAGAGTTTGGTCTCACAAGAGAGCGTGTTAGGCAAATCAAAGAAAAGGCCATCAGGCGCTTACGCCACAATTCTAAAAGTAAACTTCTTAAAGCCTATTTGGGTTAAACCAATATAAGTCGCTGATTTTAGCCGGACATTTCTTTACAAATGTTATGTTGATAAATTAATGAGTTTAGTCATTAACAAATTTGTATTTTTACCCAATAAACTCATGCAGCTATGAGAAAACTTTGTACTATTCTGATATTTTCGCTTGTTACACTCTGTGCTCAGGCTCAGGCTGTTGTTTACGATAAAAATGATGGCGAAAGTTACTACAATGGCACTGAGTGGGGGCCTGAAATGAGGCATTACAGCTATTATTTTGTTAGGTATAATATGGCAGTGCCATTACAGCAACCTGTTGGAGAAATGCCCCTGGGAAGCGGTAACTGGGCAATTGGTATTTCTTACAAACTAAAGGTGGTGAGTATCTGGGATATAGGCGTTGATCTTTCGTATGAGAATGAGTTTCATAGAATGAAAAACCTTCCCAATACACGCTCAATTGTGCCCGAAGTGAGCACATTCGATAAGGTGAGAACCTATCAGAACAATATTACCGGCGCTTTTTACACCCGTTTTTATTTCAAGCAAAACCGTGATCATGATTTCGGATGGTATATCGATGGAGGGGCTTACTACAGTTATGTTGCCGGATGGGGTTTTGTTAAAAAAAACAACACTAAGCTTGAAAGAATTAAACTTCGTTCTAAAAGAGATGTTGAACTAGAAAACCAGAATTATGGTGTTTTTTTGCGAATGGGCTACAATCAGTTCGCCATATTTGCGCGTTATAATATGGCCGATGTATTTGCAAATGAAGAAGTTGTGGTAACGCCCTTTTCAGTTGGCCTGCAGCTTAATCTGGTAATGTTTTAATTTAGTTTCGAGGCAATTATTACACAGGCTACCAGACCGGCGGTTTCTGTGCGTAAACGATTTTCTCCAAGACTGACCGGATAATAGTTTTGTTTTATTGCAGCTTCCACTTCTTCCACAGAGAAATCTCCTTCAGGGCCTATTATTACAGTGATATGGTTATGTCCGCTGTTCAAACTTTCGGTTAAGTGCACTTTTTTATCACCCATACAGTGCGCAATACACTTCAATCCAATCGATCTCTTACTGATAAAATCAGTAAAAGGCACGATTCCGTTAATTACAGGAAGTCGTGTTTTTAACGATTGTTTCATTGCAGACTCTGCAATTTTCAGCATACGTTCTATGTTAACCGCTCTTCGTTCAGAAAAACGGCACGAAACAAATGAAATTTCGTTAATACCGATTTCAACTGATTTTTCGACAAACCACTCCAACCTGTCAGTATTTTTTGTTGGTGCAATGGCAATGTGTAAATAATACGGATGTTGTTTTGGGCTTTCTAATTGTCTTACTACATGAAAAGAGCATTTACCTGGGTCAGCGGTGAGAATGGTGGCTTCTAATAGTAATCCATCACCATTGGTTACAAGAATTTTGTCACCAGGCTTGTGACGCAGCACCCTGATGCAGTGTTGCGATTCGGTTTTATTAAGAATTCCGATGTCTTCGAATGCCTTGATATTACTAATAAAATATTGCATTTTGATACGTGTTGTAGCTGACTTTACGAAATTGTTTCTTCTTCATCAATTATTTCGTCCTGAGCAATTTCTGGTAAAACATGCTCTGCTTCTCCTGCAGGGAGTGCCTGAACTTCTTTCAACTTTCGCGTAATTGCCCGCGTACGTGTTCCTGCTAACTGGTCGATTGTCTCCCCGGCAGTTGCTATTTGTTTTTGGGCTTTCGAAAGTAAGTCGCCGAATTTTTCAAATTCAGTTTTCACAGCACCCAATATTGTCCATACCTCACTGCTGCGTTTCTGAAGTGCAAGTGTACGGAAACCCATTTGAAGGCTGTTCAGAATAGCTGCTAAAGTGGTAGGTCCGGTAACAACTACTTTAAATTCACGCTGGAGTTGCTCCATAAGGCTTGAACGACGGATTATTTCAGCATATAAACCTTCGAAAGGCAGAAACATTATGGCAAAATCGGTAGTATTTGGTGGATCGATGTATTTGTCGTGAATGTCTTTCGCCATTTTTTTAATTGTGGCTTCAATATTTTTTCCTGCGGTTTCAATAATTGAATTGTCGGCAGTATCGTATGCCACAAGCAATTGCTCATAAGCATCTTTAGGAAATTTGGCATCAACAGGTAGCCATACATGCGATTTTTGATCATCACGCCCCGGAAGTTTAATAGCAAATTCTACAATTTCGGAACTGTCGTGACGGGTTTTAACATTGGCTGCATACTGTTCAGGCGCAAGAATTTGCTCAAGCAGCATTTCGAGCTGCAATTCGCCCAGGCCGCCACGGTCTTTTACATTACTGAGAACTTTTTTTAGGCCTCCTACATCCTGAGCCAGAGTTCTCATTTCGCCCAGTCCTTCCTGAACCTCCTTTAACTGCCTTCCTACCGTTTCGAATGATTGCCCCAACCTCTCATTCAAAGTTTTCTGAAGTTTTTCGTCAACGGTTTCCCGCATTTGATCCAGGCGTTTTTCGGTGCTTTCTATTAGCTTAACCTGTCTTTCGTCAAGTTGACTGAACTTTTCGCGTTGCATGTCATTCATCGACTGTATGTTCTTAGTGAAGTTCTCGTTGAAATCTTTGAAAACAAGTGCGATTTCGTCTCTTAACAATTTGTTGTTATTGGTGGTTTGATCGGCGATGTTTTTTGTTATTACGGAAAGTTCCTGCCTGAAATCTTTTAGTGTATTGCTAAGTTCTGTACGGTTTTCCTTTGATATGGCTGCACTTTCTTCGCGGTTGATACGAAATTCATTTTTCAATCCGGCTTCAAACTGGTTGATTTGTTTTTGCAAATCTTTAAAATAATTGTCGAAGGCAACATTCTCATTGTGTTGTGAAGGCCGGAATACTATTGTCAGCACTAAAACTGCCACCATCAACGAAATCAAAACGATCAGTAATATAATTAATGACATGCTCATAACTTAGTGGGTTTATATTAATGAGTAAAAATACTGAATTTTTGTAACTATCGCATTTCTCAATGACTTGTATTTTGTTATAATATATTTACTTTAGCGTTAAAATGCTTTGACCTATGCTGAAAATCGGATTATTGAGCGATACGCACGGGTATGTAGAACCGGCGATTTACGAATTTTTCAGCGATGTCGACGAAATATGGCATGCCGGCGATATGGGAAATGTTTCTGTTGCCGATACTTTGAAAAGTTTTAAGCCATTCAAGGGAGTTTTTGGGAATTGCGACGGCTATGATGTGCGTATTGAGTACCCTGGAAGTTTACGTTTTGTTGCAGAAGGACTGAGTGTGTGGATTACACATATAGGCGGGTACCCCGGCAAATATGATCCCCGTGTGAAACCGGAAATATTTTTAAACCCGCCACGCTTGTTTATTAGCGGCCATTCGCATATATTAAAAATAATGCCCGATAAAAAACTTTCGTTGTTGCACATTAATCCTGGTGCAGCTGGGAACAGAGGTATCCACAAAGTGAAAACACTGTTGCGATTCCAGATTGACAATGCCACTATCAGAGAGCTGGAGATTATGGAAATAAAGCGGAGCAATTCAGATGGATGAAACCCTGATATGAAAAATCCTGCATAAAAACGCAGGATTTTTCATTTAATATATCTTATAGTCTTTGCTATTTCATATAGGTCTCTATTGGTTCGCAGGTACAAACCAGGTTTCTATCGCCGAAACCATTATCGATTTTTGCAACATATGGCCAGAATTTGTTCTCTTTAATCCATTCCAATGGGAATGCAGCTTGCTGTCTACTATAAGGGTGATTCCATTCATCTGAGGTACATTCAACCTGGGTATGCGGTGAATTCTTAACAGGATTGTCAATTTTATCGGCTTTCCCAGTATAAATATCTTCTAGTTCGGCCAGAATCGATTTCATGGTTTCAATAAAACGGTCGAGCTCCTGTTTGCTTTCGCTTTCAGTGGGTTCAACCATCAAAGTTTCGTGTACCGGAAACGATAGGGTGGGTGCATGGAAACCGTAATCCATGAGCCTGTGAGCGATGTCAGCAGCTTCAACACCATATCTTTCTTTGAAATTGTGGCAATCGAGTATCATTTCATGAGCACATCTGCCGGTTTCACCGGTGAAAAGGACCTTGTAGTATCCCGTTAATGATGATGCAATGTAATTCGCATTTAAAATTGCCATTTCAGTAGCTTTCTTTAAACCAGCTGTACCCATCATCCTGATATAGGCGTATGTGATTGCAAGCACTCCGGCACTGCCGTATGGTGCCGATGCAACTGCATGGATACCTTTTGCTCCCCCAGTTTTCATCATAACATGGTTTGGGAGAAAATCGACCAGGTGACTGGCAACGCCAATCGGCCCAACTCCGGGACCACCACCGCCATGGGGAATAGCAAAGGTTTTATGCAAATTCAGATGACAAACGTCAGCACCAATAAATCCAGGGTTCGTAAGTCCAACCTGAGCGTTCATATTGGCACCATCCATATATACCTGACCTCCGTTTTTATGCACGATGTCAATCATTTCCAGAATACGACTCTCAAAAACACCATGTGTGGAAGGATAAGTAATCATTATTGCAGCAAGCTTGTCTTTATGTTGCTCTGCTTTCAGGCTAAGATCATCCACGTCGATATTCCCTTTATCGTCGCAGTTAACCACAACAACTTCCATTCCTGCCATTACAGCACTGGCAGGGTTTGTGCCATGTGCTGAGGCTGGTATTAAACAAATGTTACGATAAGCCTGATTGTTGTTCTTATGATATTCCCTGATAACCATAAGTCCGGTATGCTCTCCGGCAGCACCCGAATTGGGCATCAGGCTGATGCTTGCGAATCCGGTTATGGCAGCCAGATCTTTTTCAAGTTCTTCAATCATTTGCTTGTACCCTTTCCACTGGTCGGCGGGAGCAAATGGGTGGATGTTACAAAAACTGTCCCAGCTCAACGGAAGCATCGAGGTTGCAGGATTGAGTTTCATTGTACAGGAACCCAGAGGTATCATGCTGTGATTAAGGGCAATATCTCTTCGCTCCAGCTTTTTAATATACCGCATCATTTCAGTTTCGGAATGATAGCTGTTGAATACTTGCTGTTGTAGAAAATCACTCTTTCGGGAAAATTTTAACTCGAAAGCTTTTTTGTTTTCGATGCATGTTACTGCTGTAAAAGGTTTGTTGTTTGCTTTTGCAAATATGTGCAGTAATGTATTTACCTCATCCACCGTTACTACCTCATCAGTGCTAATTGACAATGTCTTTTCGTTAATGTAGAACAGGTTTATGTTCTTGTCATTGGCAAGAACCTGAATGTCGCACGATTTAATGCCTTCAGGAAGGGTAATATGTAGAGTGTCGAAGAAGTTCTTGTTGTTTACCTTGTACCCTAAGTTATTCAAGCCGTTTGCAATAATTGATGCAGCAGAATGAATGCGGCCGGCTATTTCTTTTAAGCCTTCCGGGCCATGATAAATGGCGTACATTCCCGACATGGTTGCCAGCAATGCCTGTGCGGTGCATATATTCGAAGTGGCTTTTTCGCGTTTAATGTGTTGCTCGCGGGTTTGCAGTGCCATTCTTAATGCGCGGTTTCCAAATTTATCAATAGAAACGCCAATAATTCTTCCCGGCATTTTTCTTTTGTAATCGTCTCTTGTCGCCAGAAATCCGGCATGAGGCCCTCCGAAATACATGGGTAGCCCAAAACGCTGTGTACAACCGGTAACAATATCAGCCCCCCATTCACTTGGAGGTGCCAGTAACACCATCGACATTAAATCGACAACAGCAGTAACCAAGATCTCATGCTGGTGCGCTTTTTCGGTAAAAGCACTGTAGTCGCAAATTTCACCTGTTTCAGAAGGGTACTGAACAATAGCCCCAAACATTTTGTCGCTGAACTGAACGGTTTCAAAATCACCAATTACCAATTCAACACCTATGGGTTCCGAGCGTAGCTTTAGCGTATCAATCGTTTGAGGGAATAAACTTTTATCGACAAACAAAACATTCCTGCCTTCTTTAGAAGCCTGCCTTGAGCGAAGCTCCAGCATCATACTCATAGCTTCAGCTGTTGACGTTGCTTCGTCGAGCAATGAGCAGTTCGAAATCTGCATTCCTGTGAGTTCTGTGATGAGAGTCTGAAAATTCAGTAAAGCCTCGAGCCTGCCTTGTGATATTTCAGCCTGATAAGGTGTATAGCTTGTGTACCAACCCGGATTTTCGAAAACATTTCGCTTGATAACAGAAGGCATATCGCAACCATAATAACCCCTTCCTATGAAACTCCTGCAAATGCGGTTTTTAGATGCAATTTCCTGAATCACTTTTAAAAATTCATATTCACTTACCGGTTCGGGAAGTGAAATTTCTTCGGGCAGCCTGATAGATTTTGGAATTACCTGTTCAATAAGTTCTTCCATCGATTTTACACCAACTACCTTAAGCATTTCGGGTATTTCTGATTCCCGCGGACCCAGATGTCTTTTAACAAAGTTATTCATTGTATTATGATTATTGTTTGTGAAATATTTTTAATTATGGGTAAAAATAAAAAATACTGCATCACATTATATTGTCATTTGTCAATATTTTGCTTTTTTTGTAATAAAATAGCAATATGAGAACTATAGCTTTTGTGTTTTTAATTGTGTTGCAGCTATCTCAGGCTGTTTATGCACAAAACAAAATATTTTTACTGAATGGGAAAAGTATTACAACCGATACGCTTAGCTATGATTTCCCGGCCAATATCATTTATTATAACAACCCGGACCGTCATAAAACGAAAATGATTGATGGTTCCGAAGTTTTTTCATTTGTTGATGCTCAGAATCGGGAAACAGTTGTTTATACCCAAGCAGATAAAGAATCCCTAAGCATTGCCGAAATGAGAAGTGTAATGCAAGGTCAGGCTGTTGCATTGAATGAATACAATCCTATATGGCCGTATCTGGCAGGGTTTGGTGTAGGGTGTGCCAGCATGTGCTTACCTGTTAACTCAATGGTTTCAATCACCATTCCTATTGGATACAATGTGGGTGCCGCATTTATGCGTCCATCCGGAAGCCATATCATGAAAAAGTACCCCGACCTGTATACCGATGATCTTTTTGTTTATGGTTATAAAGAACGCGGAGGAAATAAAATTCTGAAAAGAAGTGTGATTGGCTCTGTTGCAGGAATTGCAGTGGGCTTCACAGGTATGTTTCTCATATCGACATTGTCGAAATAATCCGCTCTTCTCCCAATCCAATGTGCCTGTTTTTTACATTTTAACACTTGTTAACGTTCATTAACCAAGTTTAACGGAATTGCGAAATAGTTTAACCTATACTTAACTGTATGGGGCTTTTGCAATACTTATTTTTGTAGTAGTTAAATTATTGAAACCAAATAAAATCAGTCATGAAAAAAATCATCGTAATAGCAATCGTTTTAGTGATGACCGGAAGCGTTTCCCTAGCAGGTAACAACTTCGATTTTTCCAACAATCAAAACAGTAGTATCGAAAAAGCAGACGCATCATTAAAACCAGATGATTTACATACATCAGGCACAATAACCAGATTGCATGTTCCATGGGCTAAAAACGGCCTGGCAATTTCGGAAATGGTTATTTCTAAAGGCGATTATTGTTTGTATCGGGTGGCATCGGACAACCTGATCAATATTCCCAGTTGCGAGCCCGTTGGAACACAGTATCATTACTTTGTTTATAAGAACGGGAGTTTCTTATTTACAGTCAATCAATGCAATAAATCAAACGTCTATCGTTTCTTCAGCGAATAGTTATTTCTGGGTTTGCGATATTGTTATGTATTGATAGCTTGAGAACTGGACTATTTCTTTTTAATTGGCTTCCGTTTTGAAGTATCACTTTGCTGAACGCTGGCATTTAGTTCAAATCCTATTATTAGGGCAAAAGCGGTAAGGTAAAGTAAAAGCATAACTACCATTACCGTACCTATAGAACCATATAATTTATTGTACTGGCCGAAGTTTTCGATATAATACGAAAAGCCAAGTGTTGCAAAAATCTGTATTATCGTTGCAAGAGTTGCTCCGGGTGAAATAAACCGGAAACGGTTTCTGCGTGAGGGCCCAAGGTAGTAAAGAAACGATGTGGAAAAAAAGAACAGAGCGATTACAATTACCCATCTGATTACACTGATAAAAAAGTAAACCCATGCACTTTTTAAGAATTCAACGCTTAAAAGTGCTTTCATCAGTAAATCGCTGGCTGTAACAAGTACAATGGCAGAAGTAAGCAATACCGAAATTATTAATACCAGCATGATTGCAATGAACCGTCGATTTAGACCCGAACGGGTTTCAAGGCTGTGATATGTTGCGTTGAAAGCCTGAATGAGGGCGATGATGCCATTTGACGAGAAGAAAAGCATCATAATAACGCCAAGTGATAAGAGTTCTCCCCGTTGTTTTATTACCGTATCGGTTATGGTTGAGTTAAACAGTGTATTGGCCTCGTTCGGAAGAACATCATTGATAAATTGTAGTAGCTCAGTTTGAAAATTCTCGATTGGAATGTAGGGTATAAGCGTAAAAAAGAAAATTATCAATGGAAAAATCGACAGAAAAATGTTAAAAGCAACCCCTGCAGCGCGCAGTCCGAGGTGGCCCTTCATTAATCCCGAAACGAAAAATGCGCCGACATCGTAGATGGGGTATCCGTCAAAACCCGGGAACGATCGCCTTTTTAGCCATGAAATCGGTTTTTGTAATTTTCGTAGTAGTTTATTTTGATATGGAATTTTCATTACAGCGCTTTCAGGCTTAAATCAAGGCTCTTGATATGATGCGTTAATGCACCAACTGAAATGAAGTCAACCCCGCAAGCTGCATAGCCGGCAATATTTTGGAGTGTAATGCCTCCTGAAGATTCTGTCTCATAGCGGCCGGCAATCTGTTCTACGGCAGTGGCTGTGTTTTCAATACTGAAATTATCCAGCATTATTCTGTCGACCCCTCCGTGATTAAGAACTTCTCCGAGCTCAACGAAGTTTCTGACTTCGATTTCGATTTTCAGATACAAACTGTGAGCCCTCAGGTAATTATGAACATTTTCAATAGCCTGAACAATACCACCTGAAAAATCGACATGGTTATCTTTTATCATAATCATATCGTACAACCCAATACGATGGTTTGTGCCCCCACCGATTTTGACGGCTTCTTTTTCAATAAGCCTTAGCCCGGGTGTTGTTTTACGAGTGTCAAGTATTTGTGTGTTAAACGGTTTTACTGCATCAGCATACCGGCGTGTTTCGGTAGCAATACCGCTCATTCGCTGCATAAAATTCAGAACCGTTCTTTCTGCTGTGAGTAAAGATTTTTGAGAGCCTTCTGCAGTAAAAACAATGTCTCCCGTGTTTACTTGAGAGCCATCTTCGATAAAAGTGTTTACCCGGATAGCGGGGTTGGCAAATCGAAATACTTCTTTGGCAATGTTTACGCCAGCAATTATTCCCGGCTCTTTTACGAGTAAGTTGACTTTCCCAAAGGCATTGGAAGGTATGCACGCTTCAGAAGTGTGGTCGCCAGGACCAAGGTCTTCGGTGAATGCTCTTTTAATAAGTTGTAAAAGATAGGTTTTGCCAATCATTCTTCTTCAATTCGAAGTTGATGAATTAATGTTTGGGCTCCTTTTTGCCTAACCAGAAAATATACCCTGAAGTTCCCCTTTTCGGTTTCAAGGGTCCCAATGGCATATTGGGCTTCTTCTTTCCCACCCTGATGAAGCAATGTAAAATTTTTGGCTTTGTATTTTGTAAAGAAGTCTTTCAAAATCTGCACAGCCTGTTGTTTGCTGTAAACATCTTCCTTATCGAGCACAACCAACTCGAGCGATGTGTTGAAGTATTTTGACAATTCATCGACATTGCCAACTTTCATTGCCTGAAAAATCTTCAGAGGAATATCAAGTATCGGAAATGCCTGTGAAGCCTGCGATGTTAGAAAGAACAGTGAACAAAATAAAAACGATGCTCTGATAATTTTCATACGTAAAAATTTACAAAAAACTTGCAAATATCAAACCAAAAATCAATAGTTGGCAATATACAAATAAAAAACTAATTTCAAGGATTATTTTTATTGCGATGAAGCTTACGCTCATACTGACAGGAAAAACTGATGCAGGCTATCTGACGGAAGGTACCGAATTGTATTTTAAAAGGATATCTCGATACATCGATTTTAAACTTATTATAATTCCGGAGATTAAATCAAAAAAAACGAATGTCACTGAATTGAAAAGTGCAGAAGGAGTTCAGATATTGAAAAACATCGGAAGCGACGATTATGTTGTGTTACTCGATGAAAACGGCATTGAATTGAGGTCGGTGGAATTTGCTGGTTATCTGAATAAAAAAATGGTTGCAGGTTGCCGTAACCTGTGCTTTATTATCGGAGGACCGTACGGATTTTCGAAAAATGTATATGCAGCCGCGAATGATAAAATTTCCCTGTCGAGGATGACGTTTTCGCACCAGTTGATACGACTGATTTTTGCGGAGCAGTTATATCGTGCGTTTACCATTCTATCAAATGAACCGTATCATCATGAGTGAAAATAATTCAGGGTGTTATCGAGAAATGCTTCGAAATCATCTTTCTTTCCTGATTCTAATACCATTTTGGCCGTTTTTGCCCATGCCTGAGTGTTTTCGCATGGATCAGCCATTTCAATTTCGGATAGTATGTCGTATATACGGGTAATTTTATAAAAATCGGTGTTTTTAAGAGCCTGAATTAGTGGTTCTGTTTTTTTCATTCCTGCCTTATCAAGCCGAATATTCTTGTTTTTTTCATCATTGTTGTCATTTTCGCGTTTGTCAGCGTCAAACCCGCTGAACCTCGCTGAAAAGTTTGTTCTATCGCCGATGGAAAAAATGCGAAACGCTGCATTGTGAATGGCCATCATATACTTGCAGGCAAGTAGTTTAATCGCAATGCTTCTTTCAAACCCCTGATTATTAAGCAATGCGTCACCGAAATTATCAAAATTGACAGCTTTATAATATTCGCCTGCATAAGAGTGAGGATGACTGATGTCAAGAGTCAAGAAGTTTTCGGATGCAGTAGTTTTTACCTCGAAAATGCTTTTCTCAGGGGCATATTTGGTAAATATACTCAGGATGTTCCAAAAGTATATTTTTAAAAGCTCTTCATCAGCAATTATTTTATCAATACCATCATGCTCAAAAGTGCATGTTTGATTTTTACCTGATGTAATCGGTTTGAATTCGCTTATAGTTTTTTCAAATAATTGTCCGGGATGAATAGCAGAGGGGAGTGCCCTAAGTTCGTTCTTTTCGTATAATTTTACATATCTGATAGTATTTAGCATAGTGAGAATCTGTTTTCCTGAAAACTTCGAAAACTCCAGGCTTTCTTCGGCAGGGAGGCTATCGGGTGGGTAAACTACAAAAGTCAGGTGATTCATCAATTCATGGAACAGCATACTTTCGAATGCATCAAGCATTTTATCGGAACTCCTTTGCAGTAAATTCACCTCGTTTTGCGAATTATGTGGTTTTTCTTCACTATTCATAAGATGTATTGAGTTATCAAATTGGGAGTACTTTTAATAATAAATTGATTCTAGTATAAATATTATTGTTAATTATATAATAAATGTTATTTACAAAGGTTAATTTATTGTTTTTGTTTTTTAGTACATTAAAATGTTAAATATAATAATTATATTTGTTATGAAACCAATCTTTCAGGCATGAGTAATTATAAAATTCTTGTAATTGATGATGAACCGGTAAATATTACCGCGATTAAAACTATTCTGAGCAATGAACCTATCGAAATTCTGGCTGCTTATAATGGCTGGTCGGGGATAGAAATAGCTACAGCTGAAAAACCTGATTTAATTATTCTTGATTGCCAGATGCCTGTTAACGATGGGTACACTACGCTGGTAAAACTAAAGAAAAACCCCGTAACTTCTCCCATTATGGTTGTAATGATTACCGGAGTAATGAAGTCGTATTACTATGTTTTAAACACGTTGAATGCCGGTGCAGTCGATTTTATAAGGAAACCTTTTGATGAAACTGAACTCCGGGCTCGTGTGCGCTCATTGTTGAAATTGGTGGATTATCATAAAAGGGAACTTGCCCAGAAAGATGTTGAATTGGTGCAGAGTGCAATAAAGATAGTTAAGTGTAACGAATTTAATATTAATCTCATTCAGATGCTTAATCAAATGATTGGTGAAGGCGATGTGCAGACTGTTCCTGTATCGAGACTTATTGAAATGCGCGAAGTCATCGAAAATAAACTTCATACCGATTCCTGGAAGCAATTGGAAGATCATTTCAACAGTGTGAACCCGGACTTTCAAAACGCGTTGGTTTCGAAGCACCCGAACCTTACACCTTCTGAGATTAAGTTAGCAACCTTACTGAGGTTGAATCTTTCTACAAAACATATAGCGGGAATTTTGTACCTGAGCGCCGACAGTGTTCGGGTTGCAAGAACGAGATTGCGACGCAAGCTTAATTTGAAACCTGAAGCCAATCTCACAGCCTATATATTCTCCTTGTAGTTTGTATTGCTGCTAAAAACATTCCTTGCACTGATTAGAGTCTTGGCTCTGATGAGTATTCTGCTTTCCGTTATTAAAGTGTTTTTAACGGAACTGGTTATAAGCGAGTAGTTTACATTCAAATTGCTGAGGGCAAAAATAATTGCTCAGTCGTATGAAAAAAATAAATAATGTTAATAAAATTGTTGAATTGTTATTATCTTTACCCACTTAATTGTAAAGAAGCTACAGTGGCTGAATGCAATGATAATTTAAAATACGTGGAATAACATGGGATTGTTTTCATTTTTACAACAGGAAATAGCTATTGACCTTGGTACAGCAAATACAATTATCATTCATAATGATAAAATTGTGGTTGATGAACCATCGATTGTAGCGATTGATGAACGCACTGGGAAACTAATTGCCATTGGTAAAAAAGCGCGGGAAATGCATGGTAAGACCCATCAGGGTATTCGCACTGTTCGCCCTTTGCGCGATGGAGTTATTGCAGACTTTAACGCTGCCGAGTTGATGATAAGAGGGATGATAAAAATGCTGAACAAGAAGCGGCCACTTTTCACACCATCGCTAAAGATGGTGGTATGTATTCCTTCGGGCAGCACCGAGGTAGAAATACGTGCAGTGCGTGACTCATCGGAACATGCCGGTGCAAGAGAGGTTTATATGATCTATGAACCAATGGCAGCTGCCATCGGTATTGGCATGGATGTAGAGGCCCCGGGTGGTATTATGGTTTGCGATATAGGCGGTGGTACTACCGAAATTGCAGTAATTTCGCTTGGTGGTATTGTCTGCAATCGTTCGATACGTATTGCCGGAGATGAATTTACCGATGATATTCAGGAATATATGCGACATCAGCATAATATCAGAATTGGTGACCGTACAGCTGAAGAAATAAAAATTAACGTGGGAGCGGCGTTGCCAAATATCGATAATCCTCCTCCCGACTATATCGTGAGAGGCCCACACCAGATGACAGCACTCCCTATTGAGATACCTGTATCGTATCAGGAGATTGCGCATAGCCTCGATAAGTCAATTTCGAAGGTGGAAACAGCGATCATGATGGTACTGGAGCAAACTCCTCCTGAGTTGTATGCCGATATTTATATGCGCGGTATCTATCTGGCAGGCGGTGGAGCATTGCTGCGTGGACTCGACAGACGGTTAAGCGAAAAAACCAATATTCCTGTACATGTTTCGGAAGACCCACTGCATGCAGTTGCAAGAGGTACCGGTATTGCACTTAAAAACGTTGATAAATTTCAGTTCCTCATCAGATAGTTAACAACTACAGATGAAAAGCCTATTCCGATTTATCTTACGTTATCATGCTACATTTCTATTTATCATTCTTGAATTGATTTGTATTGCATTACTCGTTGCAAACAATCAGTATCAACGTTCGGTTTTTGCCAGCTCGTCGTATGTGGTAATCAGTCGCATCGAAAAATCGTGGTCGGTTGTTACCGACTATGTAAAATTGGCAGGCGAAAACCGAAGACTTGCCATTGAGAATGCTGCATTACAGAATGAACTTCAGCAGCGCCGTGCCTATAATCGAAGCTTTGTATTCGATTCTGTAAACCCCGATTACACATTTATGAATGTAACGGTAATAAACAACAGTGTAAACAATGTAAAAAACTATATTACCATCGATGCCGGATTAAAACAGGGAGTTCGTAAAGAAATGGGAGTAATTGGTCCAGAGGGTGTTGCAGGAATTGTTTACAATTGCTCTGATAATTTTTCTACTGTGCTGCCTGTAATTAATACGGCTTTCAAACTTAGTGTTAAAATCAGCAGGAACAACTACTTTGGATCTTTGTCGTGGACAGGCAAAAGCCATCGCTACGCCAGAATGTCGGAAATACCGGTATATATTGATATAAAAGTGGGAGATACTGTTGTCACCAGCGGATATTCATCTATTTTTCCACCCGATATTCCTGTGGGTGTGGTCGATAGTTATAAAAAAATGACATCAACTGGTTTTTACGAAATCGATGTTAAACTGGCTACAAATTTTGCCAATCTCAAAAATGTGTATGTGGTAAAAAATTTGCATAAACAAGAAATAGAAGCATTGGAGGCGCAAAATGATAAACAGTAATCTGAAATACTTTTTTCTGTTTATTATCTGCATTGCTTTGCAGGTATTATTGTTCAATCAGATACAATCGATACCCTATACACATGTTTTTTTCTATATTTTGTTCATCCTCCTTCTTCCAATCGAAACACCTCCGTTTTTGCTCATGTTGCTAGCCATGGCTACCGGTTTAGTTGTGGACTCATTCAGCAATACCTTTGGAATTCATGCTGCTGCAAGTGTTCTGACAGCCTATATTAGACCAGGGATGTTGCGTTTGTACTCACCGCGCGATGGATATGAAACGAACACACATATCGGGATTCGGGATCTGGGTTTTCTGTGGTTTCTAAAATATGCAGCCAGCCTTGTTATTATACATCATTTTTTACTCTTTATGCTCGATGCATTTAGCTTTAAAATGTTTCAATTTACCTTGTTGCGTATTACATTGAGCAGTATTTCCACAATCAGCGTGTTAATTCTAAGCCAGTATTTAACAATTCGCAGGCGATGAACCAGCTAAGTTCACGAAGTATTTATATTACAGTAATAATTTTACTGATATTTCTGGCAATCCTTGTCAAGCTTTTTATTATTCAGGTGCTTGATCCATCCTATAAAATTTCATCCGAAAACAATTCGCAGCGGCGAATCTGGGAATATCCATCACGAGGGCTGATTTACGATCGTAATGGCGAATTGCTTGTATGCAACGAAATAGCTTACGATTTAATGGTTATACCGAGGCAGGTTAGGTCGTTCGATACGTTACAGCTGGTGAATGAGTTGGGCATCAATATTGAAGATGCTCGTCAGAAACTGACTGCAGCAGCTGCTTATTCAGTATTCCGGCCTTCTGTTTTTTTTAAACAGATGTCGAAATTGCAGTATGCTTATTTTCAGGAGCATTTGTATCGGTACCCGGGTTTTTATGTTCAAACAAGATTACTTAGGAAGTACGAAAAAAGTATTGCCTCAAATGTTTTAGGTGACATTGGTGAAATAGATATGCCTACTCTTGAAAAAGACACTTTCTACTATATTGGCGATTACATCGGGAAGAGTGGCGTGGAGAAGTACTTCGAGACTTCGCTTAGAGGAGAGAAAGGGGTTAAAATTTATATGGTCGATGTGCACAATCGTATTCAGGGTAGCTATCAGCAGGGTAAATATGATATTCCTGCTATAGCTGGTAAAGACCTTGTGTTAACCATTGACGCAGAGCTTCAGGCTTATGGTGAATTGCTGATGAAAAACAAAATTGGAAGCATTGTTGCTATTCAGCCTTCAACAGGCGAAATCCTGGCTATGGTTTCCAGTCCGGGCTTTGATCCGAATCTTCTTGTTGGCCGTCAGCGGGGATATAACTACGATAGCCTGGTACATGCTCCCAATAAACCATTATTTAACCGCGCTGTGGGAGCTTCGTATCCACCGGGGTCAATTTTCAAAATGGTGCAGGCTATTATTGGACTCGATCAGGGAGTAATAACAGAACAAACATCCTTCCCCTGCGATAAAAGCATAGTGAACTGCCATAATCACCCGCCCAATACCGATTTAAAACGTGCCATTCAATATTCATGCAATCCGTATTTTTATATGGTGACACGTAAACTGATACAGAGGGGTTTCGAAAAAAGCATTTTCCGAGATAGCCGGATTGGCCTGGCTATATGGAAGGAAAAAGTGCTCGGTCTGGGCTTTGAGCACGCGTTCGATATTGGATTGCCTGCAGTGGTGAAGGGAAAAATACCGGGACCCGATTTTTACGATAGAATATACGGGAAATACCGCTGGGCTTACAGCACAATTTATTCCTTAAGTATTGGTCAGGGCGAAGTGCTTGTGGTTCCGCTTCAAATGGCGAATTTCGCCGCAATTATTGCCAACAGGGGCTTTTATTATTACCCCCACATTATGAAATCGATTGGAGGGGAACCCATTGATTCCTTGTACACTGTTCCGGTGAGAACTCCGTTTAGCCCGGATGTGTTTTTACCTGTTGTTGAAGGAATGGATGCCGTTGTAAATGAGGATTATGGTACAGGAGGCCTGGCAAGGATTCCCAACATAAGAGTTTGTGGAAAAACCGGCACAGCCCAAAACCCACACGGCGAAGACCATTCTATTTTTATGGCCTTTGCCCCCAAAGAAAACCCTCAGATTGCCATCGCGGTATATATCGAAAATGCCGGATTCGGGGGAGTATGGGCTGCGCCCATCGCAAGCCTTATGATTGAGAAATATATTAACGATACTGTGATGAATGTATTTTCAGAGCAGCGAATTTTAAACACTGATATTTATCATTTTGCAGACACGGCGAGGTAAAATATGGCTTAATATCGACTGGATATGTATTGCGCTCTACCTGCTTCTGGTATTTGCGGGTTGGGTAAATATTTATGCCGCTGTATACGACGAATCGCATACCAGCATCTTCGATACTTCGATGCGCTACGGAAAACAGCTCATTTGGATAGCTGCAGCTTTTATCATAGGCTTTTTTGTTTTTCTCATCGACAGCAAATTCTATTCGGCATTTTCGTATGTGATATTTGCATTTTTTATGCTGTTGCTCGTAGCAGTGCTGTTGTTCGGTACAGAGATTAACAATTCCAGATCTTGGTTTCAGATAGGAGATTTCAGGTTGCAACCCTCAGAATTCGCAAAAATGGCAACTTCTCTTGCCCTGGCGCAGTTTGCAAGTCGAACTCATTTTAGTTTGAATAATTTAAAGGACGTGTTGGGTACAATACTTATCATTGGCTTACCCATAGGGTTGATAGTTCTGCAGAATGATGCCGGATCTGCCCTGATATACAGCAGCCTCATATTCGTATTGTATCGCGAAGGTTTGAATAACACGCTTTTTGTGTTGTTTTTTGCGGCAATTGCTCTGTTTGTTTTTGCACTGGTTTCAAATCAGCTGATTATAATGACGGTACTCGTATTGGCTGCGATACTGTATTTTATATTCACGTCGCGGAAAAGGTGGTATGGGTATTGGGGATTGCTTGTGTTTGCTGTGTTTGCTGCAGCGGCAATTTTGGTTCAATATTTTGGGATATGGCCGTACCCGTTGAAGTATTTGATTTTGTCGGCGGTTGTTCTCTCGATAGGTGTTTCACTCCTTATTGCATTATTAAAAAAAATCGACAAAGCAGCTTCGGTTCTGGTCATTCTTCTGGCGGCATCGCTTTACGTTTACTCGGTTGATTTTGTATACAGCAATCTACTTGAGAAACATCAACAGGAGAGGATAGGGGAGCTGTTGGGGTTTAATTCCGATCCTCTCGGAGCAGGATATAATGTGAACCAATCGAAAATTTCGATTGGTTCCGGAGGCTTACTGGGCAAAGGTTTTTTGCAGGGCACCCAAACAAAATACAACTTCGTTCCGGAACAGGATACCGACTTTATTTTTTGCACAGTAGGCGAAGAATGGGGGTTTGCCGGTAGTATGATAGTTCTGATGCTCTTCGCTTTTTTAATAATCCGTATTATTTGGCTGGCTGAGCGGCAGCGATCAGCCTACTCACGTATTTATGGGTATTCAGTGGCTTCCTTTTTATTTATACATGTGGCCATTAACATTGGTATGACAATCGGTCTGGCTCCGGTAATTGGGATTCCGCTACCGTTTTTCAGCTATGGAGGCTCTTCGCTATGGGCTTTTACTATGCTGCTAATGATTTTCTTACGGATTGACGCCAACCGAATGGAAGTGTTCCGTTAGAAAACTACTTTATTTTTATAGCAATCTGATAGAAGTTGTTCACTGCTCCCAAAATTTCATATTCGATGTAATATGAACTTACAAATTCGGTGAAAGCCTTATATTCATGCATAGGTACGTTGAATTCATCGAACATGATAATATCGCCTTTGTTTAGATATGGAGCAATGCTTGTGAGTACAAACAGTGTGGCCGAGTACAAATCAGCGTCCATGTGAATTACCTTCCGATTCTTAAAATCAAATGATTTCAGAAAGCCAGGGAGGGTTTGCTGAAACAACCCCTGCACGAACTGATGCCTGTTGCCGGTAATTTCAGGCATT
Source organism: Bacteroidales bacterium (assembly GCA_017994175.1). Classification (GTDB taxonomy): domain Bacteria; phylum Bacteroidota; class Bacteroidia; order Bacteroidales; family ML635J-15; genus JAGOEF01. The sequence goes on from JAGOLH010000019.1 coordinate 44,129, forward strand.
GCATTACCCGCCGACATATCTCCTTTTTTAAAGGGTCCCCAGTCTTCAGGAAGTCCGGTAAAAGTGTCGAATCCAATGAAACGTGAGTCGGTATTTGTATTGTTTTCAGTCCACCATTTGAAAGAGCATCCATTGGCTACACCGAACTCAAGGTAATCAACTGCATCCAGATTTTCATTTTCTATCAGGTATCTGAATAAATCTTCCCTTTTGTTGTATCTGAAATGTATATCGTAAAAATCGGAATAGCCTGCAATTCTTTTGTGTTTATGAATCCATTTTGAAAGCCGCGACATCTGACCAACAAAAACACAGCAGTTGCCCGGAACAATATAATGCCCCCTGCAAACTGTAAACAATCCTTTAAAAAGTGGGCGTAATTTCATTGCTAATATCTATTTAGTTTGTATATTAAAATTAATCATATGAAAATAATTAGTACATTTGAAGCTTATCATATAATTGCTCAAAAATAACAAAAAAATGTTGCGAGTTATCTTGATATTTTTATCGCTTGGTATTACCAGCAGTTTTTCCTCTGCTCAGACCTTTTCGTGTACTCAGGTTTATTATCCGAAAGAAGATGCGGTGGTATGGTATCTGACCAATCAGAATAACCCCCAATGGGGACCTACAAACACGCAAAATTATTCCACTGCAAACTTTCTTGATACTCAAGTCTGGACATGGAACGGTTCGCCGGGAAAAAAGAGAGCCTACCTGGCTAACGACTTTGAGAACTTGATTGACTTGACATCAACCTACATATATTCGTGTCACCTGAATCTGTTTAACCCGTTCAGCAATACTGCTTTTGCACATCGCTACGGTGAAGGGCAGATCAACACTACAAGAATATATAAAGTGCCCGAATACTGGGTTTCAACTGCTATCACATGGAACAATCAACCCGATATTGAGACTGATGAATATGCTGAAATTTCCCCTATCCCCGATTCGCCAAACACTGATAGTTATGAGGATATTTTAAATATTGATATTACGAATGTTGTACTGACCGATGACCATACGCTGGAAAGTAATTTTCATGGGTTGGTACTGATGCAATGGGACGAAGATCTGGACTCTTATTTCCATAAAATGAATTTTGCCAGCCGCGATTACAACGATCCGGCATATTGGCCTCAGATATGTATAACTTATGTTTTCCCGGAGCCAATTGTTTATTTCGATGGCAGCTCGCTAACGGTTACCGGAGTTGAAGATTTGGAATCTCTTTTCTACGACCATGTGTCATATTACTGGTTAATCGATAATGAGAGCTTTGAGGGTAAAACAATCCCATTCGAAACAGACAATATTGATGAAAACAGCCTTGAATTGCACATTAAAATAACCAACAGTATCGACAGTCTTTGTGAGTACGTATTTACTCCGGTTGTTTCGGCAATCCACAATAACACCCTTCTCGCAATACAAATTTATCCCAATCCTGTTAAGGAGAATTTTATAGTTGTAAATTGTGCAGAAGGTTTTGGTATTACAATACTTAATGCTTCCGGGACTCTGGTTTTTTCAGGTGATAATTTTTATTCCCGTCAACCTATCGACATCAGTGGTTTGAAAAGCGGTGTTTATATTGTAAGAATAATTACTGGGGATGACACAGTTAATCGGAAATTGGTGGTCGAATAGCTACAGATTCTATGAGTATTCCCATGCTAAGGTTTTATTAAACAAAACAACATGAATATTGTTTGTTAAAGAAACAAGGAAAATTATGATACGTTCTGATATTGAAATAGCAAAGGCGGCTGATATTAAGCCGGTTATAGAAATTGCGGCAAGTTTGGGTATTGCCGAAGGTCAGCTTGAGTTATACGGTAAATATAAGGCAAAATTGCCGCTGAGCCTTATCGATGAGTCGAAAATGCTTAATTCGAGGTTAATTTTGGTAACTGCCATTACCCCAACCCCTGCCGGAGAAGGTAAGACCACCACTTCGATAGGGTTGGCACAGGCCATGAACCTGCTGGGTCATAAGACAACGGTTGTGCTCCGTGAACCATCGCTGGGGCCTGTATTCGGTGTAAAGGGCGGGGCTGCAGGTGGTGGCTATTCACAGGTAATACCCATGGAAGATATTAACCTGCATTTTACGGGTGATCTGGCAGCGGTCGAAAAAGCACACAACCTGCTGGCAGC
>JAGOLH010000020.1 GCA_017994175.1 Bacteroidales bacterium
ATAAGACAATATAAATGGTGTCTGCTAATTATTAAAAGATTAAATAAAAGCGCAGAATATTAATGCTAAAACACTAAATTTGATATTTGAATCTCATATACACACTATAAACCATAATAAATCAGGTTACCATGAAAACGAAACCCCTATTCACTCTTGCATTTATTCTGATTGTTAGCTTTAGCTCACTTTTTGCCCAAAATGCCGATTACGACCTTGTTGTATCGGTTTTTACAAAAGGTACATATAAGATATGGGAATACAAACTGAATTATAAATCAGTAACAGTAACAAGGTTTTCGACAAACGGCGATGCCCCTGAAGTTGTTTTCGAAAAGCGCATTTCGATGAACGAAGGACCGGTATTTGATGAATTACTCGGGGATTTTCCGTATGAAACGGTGAAAGATAAATATATCAACCCCGAGGTTGAAGGTGAAAATCATTATGAAATCACCGTACGCCATCAGCACAAAAGCAAACAAGTGTATGTGTATTTCGAGTACCCGTCCGAACTTAAAATCCTGATTGATGCACTGAATACTCTTTTACCCGAAAACTATCAACTGGTTTTTGAATAATTTTTATAAAGATTGTTTCTAATCATTTTTAGCAACTTCATGGTTCCCACAACACCCCCCGTTTAATCCACAGGAATGATACTCTTCGTGTTTCACACAGGTAATGCCCCTTTGCTGCATATCTTTGTTCTTACTGATGGAGCCTTCGGGAAATTTTTTCTTTTTACCGAAAAAAATAGCAATACCCAGGGCCAAAAAGGCAATAGCCATCAGCACAAGAGTTATCAAAAATAATTTTCCCATAATACATTTCATTCATATTATTAAACAGATAAAAGTACAATTTGTTGTGGAATTTTGTGCTGAAGGTGGAAATAGAAACTAAATGATTAGGTAATTTTAAAATCATGCAAAGTTTATGATTGTAATTGGTCAATTAACCGATTAACCTCTTCTTGCAGCAACGGCAAATGCTTCTGCACTACAGCCCAGATGTTTTCATCGGATATGCCATCGTATGCGTGAATTATTTGATTTCGCAACCCTACGATTTTATTTGCATTTTTGATTGGAAATTGGGGATCTGCTTTCAATATTCTGTTTACCGCTTCGCCTATGATTTCTAAATTTCTTTCAATGGCCCTCTTTAAAATCAAGTTAGTCGAGTAAACACTAAATTCTTTGGGATTTTCTAAAAAGAAGTTGTCTATTTCTTCAATAGCGTATTTAATGTCAAACAGCCATTTTTGAATTCTCTCTTCCATAGAGCAAAATTTTATTTTTTTCGATAGACCTTATTAATATTGGATTTTTTAGTGTTTGAATCTCTAATAGATCAACCTCCCTCGAAAAAAGCTTTTGTAAGTCAGTTTTAAAATCAAGGTAATTATCAAAATATTCCAATGGGTCAACACTTTCGAAGCGAACTAAAAAATCAATGTCACTTGTTTCGGTAAAATTTCCTTCCGAAACTGAACCAAAGACATATAAAACTGAAACATGATATGCTTCACATAGCTTTCTTAATGATTCGATATGCTGCTCTATGATTTTCATCTTAACAAAGATACAAAATAAAACGAAACCCATGCAAGCATTTTAACACTCGTAAATTCAATAATAATGTATTAAGAATATTTCGTAGTTTTCAATAAAGTAATTTGCACATTTACATATTTGAAAATCAATTTCAAATAAGATTTTATAATTCAACCAACAAATAAAAGCAAGCTTTTCCGCTATTTAAACGCTGCTTCCGAAAGTCCGGGACCACCCAACTTCAGTTCTTCGAAGTAATCAGGAACCGGTTTTCCCATAAGTTTGTCGACATACATTTTAGCTAAATATTGCCCAAGCATAAATCCATGCCCGCGAAGACCCACAATCAGACCATGATCAGGGTCTACGATATATCGTGGTTCAACGTAGTAGCCAGCCCATACAGCCTGAACAGAGACATTTGCTAAAGCAGGAAGCCAGTCAACAAACACTTCTGATATTATTTCAATAAATTCTTTATTATTAACTTTAAGTTCCTGGCGGGTTTCGAGAGGATCGACGGCAGGCGATGCACAACCAATGATCTGCCCTGTTTCAGCCAATTGTTGTCCATATACTGCTGAAAAACCTTTATACTTTCTGCGGTCGATTATCATGTCAAGTTGAGCACCGTCTTTTCCCATCATCGGTAGTCGTTTTGTTATGAATGCCTGATGTTTTACTGGGTAAAGCCCTGTTTCAATGCCAATTTTATTGGCAAATACCCCGGCTTCCGGTCCCAAGGCATTTACAAAATGTTCCGTCTCATATTCCACATATTCATTGTTGTGGTTAAGTACGAGTGCAACCACGTTTTTACCTTCACGGTGCAAATCGATTAGAGCGCAGTCTTCAAGAATTGAACCTCCCTTTTCAATACCTATTCTGCGTATCAGGTCAAGTACTTTACCCGGAGTAGCTTGCCAGCAATCGTGTGTAACCAGTGCTGAAAGATAGGTTTTCAGGTTTTGATTAAAGTGGGGAGAAATCTCTTTTCTGAAATCTTTTGGCTCCACCATATAAGCATTACTCCATGCTATTGAAGCTTCAAGGGCACGATAGTTGGCTTCGTCATGGGCAAAGCTAACATAACGTATCGGATGATAATTAATACCAGACTTTTTTTCGAGGTCTTCAAAAATGGCTTTATTCTTAAGAGCTATATCGGCTAAAGCAGGTAAGCTGAACGCAGGGCGTCCACCGGCAATATTCCTCCACGAAGCACCACGGTCTTTATTAATGAGTACAGGTTTCATTCCTACCTCGGACATATAACGAAATGCAGCACTTCCTGCAATACCACCACCGGCTACAAGAGCCTGCACTTTAACGCGTTTAATCTGTTTTCCATTAATATTGGGAACAATTTTTTCGTTTTTGCTTTTCGGGTACATTTCTCCCAAGCTCAATTGGTTCGATAAGGGACCACGTGGTGTTGCCTCTCCTACAATTTCAATTCCGTATGGTGCAATTATCTGCTTCAGCCTTTTGATGCATCGTTTTCCCCGACAGGCTCCCATTCCCAGTCGGGTAGTGTGTTTTACCTCGTCAATCGATATATATTTACGATTGCCGATTACATTTACAATTTCTTCGAGTTTTACATCGTCGCAATGACAGATATAACATTCGGTAGCATAGGTTTTATTCAGGTCTTTAATATCGGGAGCACCGGGGTAGTTTTCCTTTACAATAAAACCACGGGCATTGGCGAGGTCTATGCCATGAATGTCAAGCGATTTTACACGAGCCACATTTGTCTTATTGGGTTTGCGCAGTATTTTCTCAACTATACCCTCTCCAAGTTTTTTGCCGTTATTGTCAACCAGATAAACTGCTGCTCCTTCAATTACCTCATATTCAATGGGTAAAAACAACCAATCTTTCTTCTCGTTGTAACCAAAAATTGCCAACCCCGGGCATTGATATACGCAATCCATACAACCGATACATTTGTCGAAATCAATATGAGGTACCGTGCTTGTTGAAGATTTGGTTATTGCACCATGAGGACAAGCAAAAGCACAAGGGTTGCAGGCAAAACCATACAAACAATCAATCAGTACATACGGTCTGGATTCGGCTCTTTCGCGGGTAGGTTTAAAGGGTTCTTCAATTACCCTAACAGGGTGCTGCATCGAATCGATATACTCTTTCGAAACATTCAGGAAGTCGTCGAAACGGAACCTTGCTCCCATGCGTTCTAGAATCTCATAGGCCGATTGTTTACCACGTAAAACCGCACTAGTACCTTCACCTATGCGTAACGCGTCACCAACGGTAAACAGGTTTCTGCCGAACACAAGTTCTCCTTTCACTGCCAACTGATCGTCAGGAACAAGTCCGGTGCAAATATTAATAGTATCAATTCCATATATTGCCTGCTCTGTTCCAGGTATGGCTTTAAAATTTTCACATTTTGCAATAACTGCTCCTATTATCCCTGAATAATCGCTATTGGGAATGGCTTCAACCAGAATATAACCGGTCATAATGGGGATTCCCAGACGACGAACTCTGTTTGCTTGCACCGGAAAACCACCTTCGCCCTGCTGTGCCTCGATAATGGCTTTCACTCTGGCGCCTGCTTGCATTAATTGATATGAAGTGAGATAGCCAATATTGCCAGCGCCAACAGTAAGCACGTTTTTACCCAACAAGGTATATTCGTTATTCATCATTTTTTGCACTACCGCAGCTGTATAAACACTTGGCACATCATCGTTACCAAAGGATGGCATAAAAGGAATGGCTCCGGTGGCAACAATCAGAAAATCAGCAATAACGTAAAACACTTCCGATGTCTTGATGTTCTTTACTGCAATGCGCTTTCCTTCGAGAATGTCCCAAACTGTCGAATTCAACATAATGCCTGTGTAATCGTCTCCGGCCAAGGTCTTTGCAATATCAAAACCACGCATACCGCCAAACTTTTTTTCTTTCTCAAAGAAGAAAAACTGGTGCGTTTGCATTAAAAACTGCCCGCCAATTTTATCGTTATTGTCGATAACAATGTTTGCAACATTATTTTCGTTTAACAATTCACGAGCAGCGAGTCCTGCAGGCCCTGCCCCTATAATTGCAACGGTTGTTTTATAGGTATTTACAGGCTTGTCGGATATTGCATATTCTTTAGGAGGCATGTGGTTCATTGGTATTTCACGAACATCTTGTACCCCATCGATTTTTGTAATACAAATTCTTTTAATCTGCCCGTCAACGAGCATTTCACATGCTCCGCATTTTCCGATACCACATTCCAGAGAGCGGTTACGTCCATCAAGGGAATGGCTATGCACAGGAAAACCTGCCTGATGCAAGGCAGCAGCAATGGTGAAACCAGAGTCGCCCGTAATAGGTTTACCGTTGTAATGAAATGTAAGCTTTTCATTAACAGGAACATCAAGAATTGGGTGTTTTTCTATTTTGTACATAATTAATCTATTAAATCAACCATTAAAAAGCAGGTAAAATTGACAATAGTTTTCCCCTTAGAATATGAGTTTTGTCAGCATTACAGATAATAAAAAATGCTTCAGAGTATATAGCCCTGAAGCATTAAGAAAATGCCAAACTTATTCAGAAAATCTGAATTTATTAATAAACGTTATCTATTTCGTTATAAAAAGCCCTGAGTTCGTTTTTGCGGTACTCTTCGAGTTTATGCCAGCGCACATCCTGAATTGCTCCTTCAATTGCAAACAGAATACTTCTACTACAGTTTTTATCAATTTCTTTCAAACGACGGAAAGTTTCCTCTGTGCCCACGTCCTTTAAAGTTTCGATGGTATCGATTCCAATACTGTGAAGTTTAAGTTCCAACACTTTGCCAATGTTTTGGCTTTCAATAAGTAAGGTCATAATTATTAATGTTTTCTAATTAAATGCAAATATATTGTTTTTGAAGCTGAATTTCAAAGTAAAAAAAAACGCTTTATTCTGTTTTTATATCAAATATTTCTTTTCCACATTTTAAATGCAAAACAATAACAGATAGTATAGAACAATTAATAAATAAATGAACTACTTCAGCATTAAAGCAAGTTTTTTAGAATTGTTTTATTCGGTTACTGGGTCAAATCCAACACTAAAAAATAGTTTCTATTATCCGAAATTCAATATTTTTTCACAATTTTTTTCTATATAAAAATAGTACCAACCCAATAAGTAATTTTGAACCATTTCAACTCTCTTTTCAGGGTTGATTTTACCGTTTTGCACACTTACTGTTGCTCCGGAATTGAGTAAATAGTCAATAATACCATACTGGTAAAACAAACTTGCATCGTATTCATCACTGAAACCAGGGTTAAGCCACTGAATATAAATCTGATACCCTTTTTTAATAAAATACTCAAAATTCTGAATTACATTTTTATGGTACAAAAAAGAGCACAGCACAATAGTCGGATCATCTTTGGGAAGGATTTTCTTTAACTCGGTTTTGCGTTCCAGCGGAGCACCGTTAATAAGAAATACAGGGATGTCCATACTCCCGATTACAAGCGTTCTTTCGTGTTTTCCGGTTCGAACAACCCGTTGAAAAAGACTGTTCCATGTAGTGGATTTTCCTGCATGATAGTGCCCTAATACACCTATAAGCAGTTTTTCGCTCATAAATTGAAAGATTGGTTGGCTCTATAAAAATAAACTATTTTATTGAAATCCAATTAAAAATATCCAATTTATTTTTAGGACGGAATACATCGAGCCATACAAAATCCTTGAGAAAGGCATCAGACTCAGTTAAATCTTTAATTGGAATAACAATACCATCGGGTTTTTCGAAGAATTGAATTTTTTCGATTTGTTTATCCGTACGATAAATGATCATATCGGAGCTGATGATTTTATTGAGCCCTGTAATGTCGTTGGTTTTTTCGTCGCGGATAAAGTATATAGTCTGACTATCGTTAAAAATGTCGATTCGCCACACATCATTATCCTTTATATAAGCCACCAACTTTCGTCCCTGAATCTGATTATAGCGCGCACTGTCTTCCTCCTGAACAATAAGTGCATACCCTGTTATTTCAACGTGATGTGCTTTATTGTTCTCAAAATGCATTACCATGTATTCACCTGTAAGCTGACTTTCGTTGGACCATAACACAGGTTTCCCGAACATTTCGGCTACCGAATCAGCAGTGCAGTACACCAGTGAATCGCATCGTGCCTGCATATCGTTCCTGAAAACCTGAACTTTGCGGAATGCCCTTACTAACTTTCTGTCGAGGCTGTCGATATCAACATACACCGTATCGGCATGCATAAAAACTGTGTCGCCATCGCTGATATAGGTTACCAACACACTGTCGGTGAGCATGGCTTTTTTAGGGTTTTCGTAATAGTATCCCAAATTACCTGCGGCAACCACATTCTCAACAGTATCTGTAACACTTACATTGCCAAATGCTTTGCCCATACGAATATTACGGTTATAAAATAAACTATCCCCTTTAAGTGTTTGCTGCCCCGACACCAGATAGGCATTTTCGGAAAATGATGCCAAATCGCTTTTTGTATCATAGTTCCCATTTTCGCAGTAAATGAATGTAGAATCGCTTACAATGCGGGTTGGACCATAGAAATATGCAATTTGGGTTTCGGTATTGTAGCGTAATGTGTCGCAGTAGATAACATATTCAGGATTTGTCAACACTACGTCATCCACGGCAAAATAATCTTTATCATCTGCATAATAGTACCCTCTGTTACTGAAAAGATGATTATCGCCATCGTAGATGTTTCCACCATTAAAATAATATCCCATGTTCAGGCTTCTGTCGAAGTTCAGTGAATCGGTCTCGAGGTAAGAATTGAAATGACTTAAAACAACTTTTTTGCGGACAATAGCCATTTTTGTATTGCCGTTGTATCGAAGTGTTGTTCCTGTAAGCATGAGGCTGTCGCCCTGTTCGATTTTAACATTGTCGTAGGCATCGACAGTGTTCGATTCGGAATAAAAATAAGCACTGTCGCAGTACATCATGGCACCTTCGTGCTTAAAAACGACATTACCGATAAGCCTCTTTGCCCCCTTTCCTATATGTTGATTGTATTCCAGGCTATTGGCATCAACAATTTCGATCTTCCTCTTGTTTTGTGAAAATGCGCTTTGCCAGGTACATATCGAAACCAACAGAAAAAAAACGATATGCCTCATGCCAGGCATTTCTTACGAGTTAAGTAATTCATCAATGATATCCTCTACCGATATCCCTTCGGCCTCTGCTTTGTAGTTTTTAATTATTCTATGACGCAATATGATTTTCGCAACTGCTTTTACATCTTCGATATCAGGCGAATATTTACCACTCAGAACAGCATTGGCTTTGGCACCAATAATAAGATATTGTGAAGCACGGGGCCCTGCACCCCATTGCACATATTTTTCAGCAGTTTTATGAGCCATTCCGTTTCCGGGACGGGTCATATTCACCAATTTCACTGCATACTCCATTACATTATCGTTGATGGGTACACGACGCACCAGCTTCTGGAAAAATACAATTTCGTCTGCAGTAAGCACATTGTCGAGTTTAAAATCGAGGTCTGCGGTAGTATTTTTAACAATTACAAGCTCATCCTTATAGCTGGGATATCCTACCATAATGTTGAACATAAAACGGTCGAGCTGAGCCTCAGGCAATGGGTAAGTCCCCTCCTGCTCAATGGGGTTTTGGGTTGCCATTACAAAAAACGGATCGTCGAGTTGATAAATAGTGCCGGCAGCAGTTACCGAGCGCTCCTGCATGGCTTCGAGCAATGCAGACTGTGTTTTGGGTGGTGTACGATTAATTTCGTCTGCAAGCACAAAATTCGCAAAAATGGGACCTTTAATAAACCTGAACTGCCTTGATTCATCCAGGATCTCTGTACCAATAATATCGGAAGGCATCAGGTCAGGTGTAAACTGAATACGTTTGTTCTTTAAACCCAGTACTTCAGCTAAGGTGTTAACCAAAAGTGTTTTTGCCAGACCAGGAACACCAACAAGCAATGTGTGGCCGCGACTGAAAATACATATCAGCACTTCTCTTACAACCTGATCTTGTCCGTATATTTTTTTGCTAACCTCTTTAAATAACAGATTGTACTTCTCCCTAAGAGCATCAACAGCTTCAACATCGTTGCGGTAATTCATCATTCTTTTGTTTTAAGTGAGCAAATGTACAACGAAAATATCAACGAAAAAATTTTTAGCTTATATTTATGCTGCATGTAGAATATATTCCCAAAAACTGCTACATTGCCCTACCTTAATTGGCCGAGGGTTTGTACGTTGCAGAATTTGAAATGGAGGGGCAACGCGAAACAAGAAAATTACAGATTGAACAGGGAAAGACAATATTTAATACGTAATATTAACGTGCATAATATTTACGTATAATTATTTTGTATTCTTTAATGTTTTTTTTTACATTTGTATGAATAAATCAATATTTATGAAAACAAAACTTCTCTTATTAGCCATTTGCCTTTCTATTGCAAACTTTAGCCAAGCCCAGTTAAAAGTTGTAACTCCGGGCAATGTAGGAATTGGCACCAGTGCCCCACAAGCCAAATTACATGTTGTTGGAAATGCTGTATTTTCAGTAAACCCATCGCTAAGCTCAACCGACAGGGCACCTTACATTCGGGGTTCAAATACATATTCACAAGCATCAACGCCAAGCTATACATGGTGGTACAACAATAACACAGGCATTTTCAACCCATCGCATAATATTATTGGATTTACCACAGACGGTGTGGAAAGAATGAGAATAAATTACAGTGGAAATATTTGTATTGGGTCAACAACATCTCAATCTACACATATTTTATATGTAAATGGGCTCTCACGATTTAAACCAAATTCTAACGACAGTGGTATTGTGATTGATAATTCGGGTTGGACTAGCAAATCTACTATCAGCCCTGCAACATGCTGGAATGCTATGCTGGGCTCAATAAACAACTGGTGGGGGGTTCTCGCTGTAGATCATATTTTTACGAATACAATTGACCAATTGAGTGATGAAAATCTCAAAGAAAACATTCGCGAAATTGAAGATCCTTTAAGTAAAATTATAAGACTTAACGGAGTGAAATATGACTTAAAACCTGAAATATATGCTGAAGCTGAAGGCGAATTGCACGACAAATTGGTAGAAGGTGGAAAAGATAAATTTGGTTTTTTAGCTCAGGAACTAATGCTTGTTATTCCAGAACTCGTTAGTTTAAACGATAATGGATATTATAGCCTCAATTATATTGATTTAATCCCCATTTTAGTCGAAGCCATCAAAGAACAGCAGGTACAAATTGATGAACTGCAACATCAAATAACAAATTTAAGTGGAACTATTGTACCCGCCAACGATGAAGCCAAATCGACAGGCTCACGCCTGAACCCTCATTCTGCTGCAAAAAATTCACAAAACATAATTATCAGTTATTATATTGACAAAATAAACAGTAATGCCAGCATGCTTTTATTCGATATGCAAGGCAAACTTATAAAAACATATCCAATAGCCAGTGCAGGTGACGGACAAATAAATATAACTGCCAACAGCCAACCTGCCGGCATGTACCTTTACTCACTGGTGGTTGACGGAAACGAAATTGCCACCCGAAAAATTATTCTTACTGAATAATAAAATAGCCTAAATTTGTAAAACATGAAAAAAGCATTATTTCTTCTCATAATTGCCCTAAGCATTGGAGTAACTGAATTGCAGGCGCAAAACTGGAATTTAGTCGAAACCTTTGATTTCAATTCTGGACCACTAAATACCGCAGTGTGGCACACGTATTATAACTATGGGTATCAATCATGTATTTATCCTAATCCATGGCTACCTCCACCATGTAGAATTCATGGAAGTGTTCCCGGATACAGCGAATTAGAAACGTATGAAGACGATTGTGTTAATTTTACAACCATTGGCACAAGGCAATGTTTAAGTTTAGACACTTACAACAACTTCCCTCATATCGAAAACTGTTCTTCGTATAATTACAAATCGGGAATGATTTATTCTGATGCAACATACCTATATGGAAAATTTGAAATTTGTTGCAAAGTGCCAAATGGAAAAGGGTTTCATCCTGCGTTTTGGCTGTGGAATCAAGCACGGGAAATTGATTGCTTTGAACCGAAGTTGGATATTACTCCATCCGGGATCAATCGCGTAACTAATAGCATGGATTTTAATTATCATCGAAATAATATTGATTACAATGCAGGAACATCGTTTACAAATGATGTATGTTATTCTTTAGATTTTCACGTATATTCCATTGAATGGACAGACAATTACATTAAATGGTATATTGACAATCAGTTAAGATGGATGATTCATTCATCTGCACCTTACTTCCCTGAAGTTGCATTGCACATAATTGCCAGTTTAGCAATTGACGGTGTTAAAAACGGTATTGATTATTCACCGGATTCAGGAACGGTTTTCCCAAATTCGTTTTTAATTGATTACATCAAAGTCTATGAAGAAGAATGTCCTTCTTATGTACTTTGCAATAGCGACTTATTAGGAAGCTATTCTGGCTATGACATAGATTTGGCTATACCCCTTGATGTTGATTACAATGGAATAGACGAAAATACATGGGCGGGTGGAGATTTGACATGTCAAAAAACCGTTACCACTTCATTGACCGTAAATGCTGAAAATTGCATTACACTCAATTGTGGTTTTTCTGTAGAAGCAGGAGCAGAGTTTACGGCAAATATTTCACCATGTGCTAAATAAAATATGTACAAATGAACAAACGAATTTATTTTTTAATGATAATGATAGTTGGGCTAATTCAGCCTTCTCTATCACAAAACAATTTTATTGTCTGCGGACAAGTTGATCCCGAAAGGGATCTGTATTACGATTTTGAACCGGACTTATGGTTATTCCCTATTCCCATATATCCCGGGGCACCCGGGGCTTCCGGTAATTATTCCATTGATATTGACATGAATGGAGCTAATGATATTAAATTTAATTTTGGATATCACTCATCAGCAGGTTCTGAAAGCAATTATATTTATATAACTTGTGCCCCTGGAGTAGAAGTAGTTGTAGGTGCACAGTACGTTGATTCATTCCCAGATTTTAATTATACCGACACATTGATTTTTAATATTTTCTATTATACCGACATACCAAAGATATTTAGTCTAAATGATACAATTTCATCTAACTTTAATTTCTCAGACACTCTATATTTATGCGAAAACTATTATTATGCTTATGTAAATGTAAATCATGGAGATTGGCTGGGTATTGATAACAAGTACATCGGAATTAAATTAATTGTTGATGACACCATATTGTTTGCCTGGTTGAAGGTTGAGGTAAGTCACTACAGTACCATGGCACTAAAAGAATTTGCCTGCAACAAAAACCCGTATATCGGGATTGAGCCCTGTGTAGCAGTGCAGACATTCGAACTGTACCCCAACCCGGCTAAAAACGAGGTGTATATCAAACTTATGGGAGAAAATGCCGGCAAACCGGCTAGGTTCACCCTGTACGACCTCAGCGGGAAAAAGCTGTTGCTGGTGGGTGATATTCCCCAAAACGGCCGCATTGCCCTGCCTGATTTTGCCAAAGGCTTGTATATTACCGAAATTGAGGTGGAGGGGCAACGCGAAACAAGAAAATTACAGATTGAATAAATGTATTAACCCCTTAAATAGCTTGACTACATTAAATCGTGCAATTTTTCGTTTTCTAAACTACTTCAAAGCCAATGTTGATAAGAAGAAATGAGAACAAAAGTCTTCTGTTAATTAGCATTGTTTTTGAAAAACGCTTATTACATTTGTAAAAAAAACTATGCTTCAGCGAATACAGACATTATACCTTTTGATAGCCGCAATTATAATGGGATCGATTTTGTTTATTCCTTATGGGGAAATTATATTGAAAGATACCCAGATAGTTAAGGTAACCAGTTTGGGTACCCGCGTTGCCGCAGGTGATACTATCACCGTTTTCAGGACCTACCCTGTTTTTGTGATTGCTTTGTTAAGTTTTCTGGTAACCATTGTAAGTATTTTTCTGTATAAAAAACGAATACTGCAAATCAGGCTATGTGTACTTAATTTTATACTCGTACTTTCTACAACAGGGTTGATGTTCTTATATATTTACCGTGCTGCAAAATATTTCGATGCTAAGGTTTACCATGGCTTTCTCATGGTTCTGCCATTGGTTGCAGCAATTCTGCTTTGGCTGGCAATCCGTGCAATAGGTAAAGATGAAGCTTTGGTCCGCTCGGTCGACAGAATACGATAGCATCTGTCAACAAAGATTAAAAAAAGAGCCCCGCATTGATTTCAGGGCTCTTTTATTTTTTCGTTACACTCCTATTCGAATTTATGGAATGATTTCTTAATGATAGCAATGGCTTCCATGAGCTGTTCCTCAGTTATCACCAGCGGTGGAGCAAAGCGAATGATGTGTTTGTGGGTTGGTTTTGCGAGTAATCCATTTTTGGCCATTTCAACGCAAACATCCCATGCTTCTTTCCCGTTTTTCGGGTTTACGACTATTGCGTTCAGCAAGCCTTTACCACGAACGAGTCCAATCATGTCAGATTTTACAGTGGTCATTTCTTTTCTAAAAATTTTTCCAAGGCGTTCTGCTTTTTCGGCAAGCTTTTCATCTTTTACCACTTCCAGGGCGGCAATGGCAACTTTTCCTGCCAATGGGAAACCACCAAAAGTGGAACCGTGTTCGCCGGGTTTAATCACGAGCATGATGTCGTCGTCGGCTAGCACTGATGACACAGGAATTACACCTCCCGAAAGAGCTTTACCCAAAATCAGGATGTCGGGACGAACGCCTTCATGGTCGCATGCAAGCAATTTACCTGTACGGGCAATGCCAGTCTGTACTTCGTCAGCTATGAAAAGCACATTTTTGGCTTTACACATATCGTAAGCTTTCTTCAGGTATCCGTCTTCAGGAACATATACACCGGCTTCGCCCTGAATGGGTTCAACCAGAAATCCTGCAACATTTGGGTCTTCGAGTGCTTTGGCAAGTGCGTTCAAATCGTTGTAAGGAACCGTAATAAATCCAGGAGTGTATGGACCAAAACCTTTGTAGGAGTCCGGATCGGTACTCATCGAAATGATTGTGATGGTACGACCATGGAAATTACCTTCGCAAACAATGATTTTTGCCTGATTCTCAGGAATACCTTTTTTATCGTAACCCCATCTGCGGCAAAGCTTAAGTGCGGTTTCATCAGCTTCCGCACCGGTGTTCATCGGTAGCACTTTGTCGTAACCGAAATATTTGGTAACGTACTCTTCGTACTCACCCAATACATTATTATAAAATGCACGCGATGTCAGTGTCATTTTTCGAGCCTGATCACATAGAGCATCAACAATCTTAGGATGACAATGACCTTGATTTACAGCTGAATAAGCTGAAAGAAAGTCGAAATATTTTTTTCCTTCTACGTCCCAAACAAACGGACCTTCGCCTCGTTCGAGAACAACCGGTAGTGGGTGATAATTGTGGGCACCGTATTTCGATTCCCTGTCCATGTACTCCTGAGGAGTCATCTTTTTTGTTTCAATCATAATTATAATTATTTGGTTATGTTTTTTTCAACTTGTCAAAAAAAGCAAATTTTATTGTCAAAAGCAAACAGCTATATAACAGGTTTAAAAATATTGAGCAGAGAATTGAGTGTATACTATAGCGCACTTTATTCCCTATCGGAGTGGTTAGTGACAGTCTGTAAAGAAGATGAAAAGGGAGCCAAACCGATTTCACTCAAAACAAACTTAAAACATTATCCGAGTTTTTATCGCTTATATATGCTTTGCAAGAAATTGGAATATCCGGATAAAATTTATTAAAGCGAGCGTATTTTTTGGGATTAAATTGTTTGCAATTAAATTTGGCTTCAATCGCAAATTTCGAATACATTGCTTCAACAACAAAATCAACCTCGTCTCCATCGGCTGTTCTCCAATGCTTTACATTGTCTTTGTCGTAATGATTTATTAAAGCTTTATAGATGAAATTTTCTACAATAATGCCTTTATCAATACGGTTATCTATGGGATTGAAGGAGTTAAGAATGATATTCCTAAAACCCAAATCAGAAAAATAAATTTTAGGCATTTTAGTAAGCTCATTTCTGATGTTGTTTGAAAAAGGACTAACTTTTGAGATATGAAAAGATTTATTTAAAACCTCAATATAATTGTTAACGGCTGTATTTGACAATCCTAAAGTGTTTGATATTTCATTTACATTTAATAATGATCCGGTTTGGTGAGCAAGCAAAGTCAAAAGTTTATAAAATCTTGGCTGGTCTTGTATTCCTGCATCAACTACATCTTTTTTTAAATATGAGTTATATAAATCTTTTAACACATTATGCTTCTCTTCAATCTGACTTTCAATTACTACCCCAGGATATCCACCAAAAGTAAGGAATTCATTAAACAAAGATTGTATTTCGTTACGATGCAACGAAATATAATCTTCCTGTTGCTTTATCAATTCTACCTCAGCTATAAGATTTTCGGCTTTTTTAAAAATGAGAAACTCTTCAAAATCAAGACTTGGTAAGTAAAACAACCTCTTTCTGCCAGCAAGCGAATCCGCAAATTTCTTATCAATATAAAAGGCACTACTTCCGGTTGCCACAATTTTTAATTCGTCAGCATATTTATCATACAACAGCTTCAGAAAATTCGATGGTTTATCTAAATATTGAATTTCATCAATAAGAACATACATTCTAGAAGACTTCTGTTTAGAAACGAATTTGAAAATATTTTCCGGATGCTTATTCAGTTCTTGTAATACATCAAAATCTTCAAGGCTTATAAAATAAACGGATTCTCCCGACTTTTGCAAGAACTTCTCAATTTGCCGCAAAATTGTAGTTTTTCCAACCTGTCGTGCTCCAACAATAATGGAAAACTCTTTTCTGTTCAAATGCTCTTTTACAATATGAAATAGTTTTCTTGTAAACATGGTAAATAGTTTTTACAAAGATAAATTTTATTTCAGAAATGAAAAATATCCAGATAATTTTTACTTTTGAAGTAAATAATTTCTTTTTTTGATTATGCCTTCACATAAACCTCAATGTCGTAAACAAATTAATGTATTACAATCGTGCGCAAAGAATTGAATATCCACTGTATTCGTCCGGGGTTTTAACTCCATCTGAATCTTCTGCGAATGACCCGGATGGAGAATTCAAAATAAACGGGATTGCCAAATGAAGAATTTGACAACCCCGTCAGATAATCAATGAATTAGTCCTGCAGCAATAATTCAAGTATCTGAACAGCCGCTTTGGCAACCGATGTTCCGGGACCAAAAACTGCAGCGACACCATTCTCATACAGGAAAGCGTAATCCTGAGCAGGAATAACACCACCTGCCACGATCATAATGTCCTCACGACCAAGCTTTTTAAGCTCTTCAATTACAGCAGGTATTAAAGTCTTATGTCCTGCTGCCAGCGAAGAAACACCCAGTATGTGAACATCGTTTTCCACTGCCTGACGGGCAGCTTCTTCGGGAGTTTGAAACAATGGACCTATATCAACGTCGAAGCCTATGTCGGCATAGCCGGTTGAAACCACTTTGGCGCCGCGGTCGTGCCCATCCTGCCCCATTTTGGCAATCATAATTCGGGGCTGGCGGCCTTCTTTCTTCGCGAACTGTTCGCACAATGCCCGTGCTTTTTCGAAGTCGGGGTCGTTGTGTGCTTCTGAGGAGTACACTCCTGATATTGATCGTATCACAGCTTTATACCTCCCTGCTATTTTTTCACATGCATCCGAAATTTCTCCCAAGGTAGCTCTTTTTTGTGCAGCAATCACCGCCAGTTCGAGCAAATTTCCTTCACCGGTCTCGGCACTGCGGGTAATAGCCTTCAGTGCAGCCTGACATTCAGCTTCGTTGCGTTCAGCTTTGAGCCTTTTCAATCTTTCGATCTGAGCCAGACGCACAGCCGTATTGTCCACATCGAGAATATCAATCGGGTCTTCTTTTTCGAGACGGTATTTGTTTACGCCCACAATGGTCTGATTGCCACTGTCGATACGTGCCTGAGCGCGTGCAGCAGCTTCTTCGATGCGCATTTTGGGAATACCCGACTCGATGGCTTTTGCCATACCACCCAGTTGCTCAATTTCCTCGATGTGCTTCCATGCACGATGAGCAATGGCATGGGTGAGCGATTCTACATAATAACTACCACCCCATGGGTCAACCTGTTTGCAGATATTGGTTTCTTCCTGCAGATAAATTTGGGTATTGCGGGCAATACGAGCCGAAAAATCGGTGGGTAAAGCAATGGCTTCATCCAGAGCATTGGTATGTAGACTTTGTGTATGACCCAGAGCAGCGCCCATGGCTTCGATACAGGTACGGGCAATATTATTGAACGGATCCTGCTCGGTGAGCGACCAACCGGAGGTCTGACAATGGGTGCGCAGTGCCAGCGATTTAGGATTCTTGGGGTTAAACTGATTAACCATTTTTGCCCACAACAGACGGGCTGCACGCATTTTGGAAATTTCCATAAAATGATTCATCCCAATGGCCCAGAAAAACGACAATCTGGGTGCAAAAGCATCGATGTCGAGGCCTGAGCGAATTCCGGTTCGGAGATACTCAAGACCATCTGCAAGAGTATAAGCCAATTCAATATCGTTGGTAGCACCGGCTTCCTGCATGTGGTATCCCGAAATGGAGATGCTGTTGAATTTCGGCATTTTTTCGCTGGTATAGCGGAAAATATCACCGATAATACGCATCGAAAATTCCGGAGGATAAATATATGTGTTGCGAACCATAAATTCCTTCAGAATGTCGTTCTGAATGGTTCCGGCCAGCTCTTCGAGCTTTGCTCCCTGTTCCAGGGCAGCCACAATGTAGAATGCCATGATGGGAAGCACAGCCCCGTTCATGGTCATCGAAACGCTCATCTGGTTCAGCGGAATCTCATCGAACAGCACTTTCATATCGAGGATGCTGTCGATGGCAACACCGGCTTTACCCACATCGCCCACCACACGCGGATGGTCGCTGTCGTAGCCACGGTGTGTAGCCAGGTCGAAAGCTACCGAAAGGCCTTTCTGACCGGCTTTCAGGTTTCTGCGGTAAAAAGCATTCGATTCTTCAGCTGTTGAAAAGCCGGCGTACTGTCTGATTGTCCACGGCTGCATCACATACATGGTGGAATAAGGTCCGCGCAGGTAAGGAGGCAATCCGGCAGCATAGTTCAGATGCTCCATGTTCAGCAGGTCGTCTTTTGTATAGACAGGTTTCACTGGTATCTGTTCGGGGGTAAGCCACCCGCCCTGAATACCGGCTTTGCCCGAGGGCTTTACCTGCTTCATAAAATTTGTTTTTTTATAATCGGGTTTCATATTGATTCTGTTTTAATGCAACAATCGTTTTATAATCCCAGCTTTTGCTGATATTGTTTCAACTCGGCAAGCAGGTTCGACTTTACATGAATGTAATTGCTGATGCCGGCTGCTTCAAGCTCCGGTCGGCAGGCAGGGTTGCCGGCAATTACGCAAATGGCTTTATTGCCCAATATGCTGAGCATTTCGGGAGCCAAGAGAGCATATTCATCGTCGCTGCTGCACATTACCACAATATCGGCTTTGGCTGCCAGGGCATCGTTGACGCCTTCAGCCACGGTTTCATATCCAAGATTGTCGATAATGCGAAATCCTGCACAGGCAAAAAAGTTCGCTGCAAATTGTGCACGTGCCTGACGCATAGCAACGTTGCCGATCTTCAGCATGAACACATTAATCTCGCGTGCTGCACTGTCGGTTTTCAGGCGCATGGCTTCGAATGCTTCAGCAGCACGGTGAAGACGAATGGGTCTGATGCCACCTTCGATTGCAGGATGTGGCTTTTTCAGCTTTGAAGCATCCACTTTTTCGTTGAAATTCGGAAACTGATTGGTACCCAGAATAATCTCCCTTCGGGTTTCGGCATTGCTGTTGCGTTTGGCTAAGGTCTCGTCAATAAACTTCTGAATAAATTCCTGACGGAAAGCCGGAGTAAATCCACCCAATTCCTGTATCTGGAGGAAGAGTTTCCATGCTTCTTCGGCAATGGCTTTGGTGAGGTGCTCAATATAGTAACTGCCGGCAGCCGGATCGTTTACCTTATCGAAATGGGCTTCTTCCTTAAGAATAATCTGGATGTTGCGGGCGATGCGTTCTGAGAAATCATCGCTGCAGGCATACACTGCATCAAAAGGCTGAACACAGATGGCAGATGCTCCGCCCAGCGCTCCCGACATGGCTTCGGTGGTTGCCCTGAGGATGTTCACATACGGGTCGTAAATGGTTTTATTCCATTCGGATGTTTCGGCAAAAATGCACATGTGTCCGGAATCTGCCGATTTGGGATTGAACTCGTCGCAAATGGCCGACCACAACAAGCGGGCAGCCCTGAGTTTGGCAATTTCCATGAAATAGTTGGATCCTTGCGCAAAAACGAACAACATGCGCGGCGCAACGTCGTCGATACTATGTCCGGCGTCGGTAAGGCGCTGCAGGTATTCGGCACCCATGGCAAGACCGGTAGCCAGTTCCTGTACAATGCTGCCTCCGGCATTATGAATATGGCGTGCGTTGATATTCAATAACTTAAAATTCGGCAGGGTGTTCCCGGCTTTGGCAAATGCGCTTTCAACACATTGGCATGAGTCGGTGCCGCAGGGTGTTTTTCCGCTAAGCATCAAATAGGCCAGCGGGTCGAATCCTGATGAACCTTTAATTGCATTAGGGTCGATCTGATGTTTGGCTGCAAATTCTGCCATCATACCCGGAACCGACGAGTCGGAACCATTACCTACTATATGCACCGGAACTGTGGTCAGGTCGATGCCATTAAGTAATGTTTCGAGTTGTTGATAAGTGAGTGGAGTGCAGGTAACGAAACCCAGCGATTGCGCACCTTTTTGCAATGCTTTCAGTGCTTTGCGGTTGGCTTCTGCTGGGTCGGCAGCACGGAAGTCCTGCCTGATTCTCCAGCTGTGCGAAGGCTTACTGCCCCGAACAAAGGGTTTTTCTCCGGGGAGCGCATCGGTATACGCCAGATCTTTGACATCCTCGAAACGGTAGAAAGGTTCAAGGCTGACGCCTTCGAGGGTATTCCAAACCACCTTGCGCCCGTAGTCGGCACCCTTCAGGTCCTTTATAACCTGTGCGTGCCATTCCTCGTAGCTTATGGGTTTGAATTCCCCGAATAAACTATTGTTTTCTGCCATAAAATAGAATTTATATTTTAATTGGCGAAAATAATGTTATTTTTTAGCTAAACAGCAAGTTTTTATCATGTTATTGAAGCAAGAAAAGAATTTTGATTTCATTTTACAGTGTTTTACCGATTTATTGGCGTGCGAAATTTAACTTATTTTAAAACATTAGAGTGCTTTCTCAAAACAATAATGAGCTTGTGTTTTATTGGGTTTTGATTTGTATCTTTGAAAATACATTTTATCGCTTATGATACAAAACAAAATTTTTCCTTTGTTAAAGGAAATTCCCGAAGAACACTGCATTCCAATACCTTTTAATCAAACAGAGTATTTATTAAACGGAGAATTGATGCATTGGGAAGGACCAACCGAAAAAGTATTTTCCCCTGTGTACTTCTACGAAAATAACACGTTGATAAACTTGATTGGCTCCTATCCTCTTATGGATGGAAAAACAGCAATGATGTCGCTTCATGCTGCCATTGAAGCCTACAATAATGGACAGGGAACCTGGCCTAAAATGACTATTTCTCAGCGTATCGGGTGTATGAGAAAGTTCATTTTGCTGATGAAAGAACAACGTGATATAATTGTAAAACTATTGATGTGGGAAATCGGAAAGAACCTTACCGATTCGCAAAAGGAATTCGACAGAACCGTTGAATATATCAACGATACCATCGAAGCACTGAAAGACATGGACAGGGAAGCATCGAGGCTTAAAATCACTCAGGGGGTAATTGCACAGATAAAACGATCACCTCTGGGTGTAGTTCTTTGCATGGGGCCATTCAATTATCCTCTGAATGAAACCTTTGCTACGTTGATTCCGGCGCTGATTATGGGAAACACGGTTATATTCAAACCCCCAAAACTTGGTGTATTGCTGCATGCTCCGTTGCTCAGAGCTTTTCAGGAAGCGTTCCCGAAAGGGGTAGTAAATACAGTATATGGTGAAGGCCGAGAAGTAATTGCCCCCATTATGGAATCGGGGAAGGTAAATGTACTTGCATTTATTGGTTCCTGCAAGGTTGCCGATACTTTGAAAAAACAGCACCCTCACCCCCATCTTCTCAAGTCGGTTTTAGGGCTGGAAGCCAAGAACCCTGCTATAATACTTAAAGTTGCAAATATTGAAAACGCTGTAAAAGAATGTGTTACGGGCGCTTTATCTTTTAATGGACAACGGTGCACTGCACTCAAAATTCTGTTTGTTCACGACAGTATTTACGATGATTTTATCAACCGTTTCATTAGCGAAGTTGATTCTCTGAAATCCGGTATGCCATGGGAAAAAGATGTAAACATCACTCCATTGCCAGAAGATTATAAACCGAAATGGCTGGAGGATCTGATTGAGGATGCTGTTAATAATGGTGCTGTAATTTGCAACAAAAATGGGGGTATTATGGAAAAATCACTTTTCTTTCCTGTTGTACTTTCCGGGGTAAGCAGCAAAATGCAGATTTATCATTTAGAACAGTTTGGTCCAGTGATTCCGGTTGTCAAATTTCACGATGTGGAGGAACCTTTAGAATATGTCGTTACATCAAATTTTGGACAACAGGCAAGCATTTTCGGTGAAGACCCCGTAATAATATCTGTTCTTGTCGACACGCTGGTAAATCAATTATGTCGTGTAAATATTAATTCTCAATGTCAGCGAGGTCCCGACGTGTTTCCATTTACCGGACGCAAAGACTCTGCCGAAGGCACCTTATCGGTAAGCGATGCACTCCGGGTGTTCTCTATTCGTTCGCTCGTAGCACTAAAAGAGAATGATACGAATAAAAAGATACTTACTGATATATTGAATTCTAAGAACTCTAACTTTCTGTCGACTGATTATATATTGTAAATCTCAGGTGCTTGTTCCTCTAATACACAACATCAGTAATTTTTTGATTAACGCACTTTTTTACACAAAAAACTGAACGATTATAACAGCGGCTATAAAAATGCATATAAACAGTATGAGCAACGTTTTAGATGTTTTATCCATCGACTCTTTTTCGTTTTTTCCTGAACTTTGATTTCCATCATATCTTTTATTTTCCATGACAATTTTTCATTTAATTAAACTAAAACTAATTTGTTTGTAATGCAGTTTGTGAATGACACAGACGCAATGATATACAAGCTTATTGCAATCAAACCATTCCAACCATGGTTCTATACATTGCAGGTATGGTGTATTTGGGGTAAAAAAGTGAGTTAGTCTAAAGGAGGGCCTCTTTTTTCATTAACCGGACTCACATTCTTCAAGAAGATTGTATGCGGTTGCAGAAAAATAACGATTTCGTAAACTGGGGAGTAAATATGGAAATCAGCGCTACCATGCATGAACAAGCTCACGATTGCCCTTGGTAATGTCTGCTTAACAAATTTTAGATTGTTCGATGGAGGCGGCAGCCGTTTATGAAATACATTGTAGCCAGTAATCGGTTCTTTGCCGAAAACTAAACACTTCTGCTCAAATAGATGTATTGATGATAACTTTCTCGCTTCACAGGCCTTACCCCCAGAAACTAAAAAGCATAAAAGCAAAAGAGAGCTTAAAATTTTCAATTTCATCATGATGCAAATTAAGAAAAAATAATCAGAGTAACAAATGATTTATACCCATGCTTTTTGATTGAATTTTTATTTGAACAATTTTCTATTTTTGTTAAGAAAAACAAAATAAATGAGCAGAAGGAAGTTATTTTTAATTGGATTCATCTGTTTTCTTTTGTGCAACGTAATAATTCTTTCCTGTACTGATCAACACGATATAGGCCGCTTACCTGTTGAAGGACTGAACAATATATATGTAAAGCTGGATCAGGATAATGAATTCGACCATTCTACGGGCATACATTATGAAATCATTTTTGGAAACGGACAGGTGATTGTTGAAAAGACTTTATTAACCGGTTGTAGTGATTACATTGAAGACTTGTCTGATTTTACAGCAGGCTCATGCGACAGCGTTATTTTCGTAACTTTTTTTGATAGTACTCATGTCTTTGCTGTGTACGATTTAAAAACCGGCAATGGGCACCCACGCAGTAGTAAGGAAACCGATTACAAAACAAGTTATTTCTTTGGAGACTCCCTTATTCAGGAACTGAATTCATGTAAGCCGGAGTTGAAAGCAGATTGGAAGCATTAAAACAACTTCCTTTATTGTAAAGGGATTTATAATTATTTCAATTTTAAATTTTCAATACTTTGAAGTACTGATTCAATATTCAATCTGGGCGTTTTTTTTCTTAATGTAAACCTGTATCTTCACGCTAAATTTAAAAGCCGATGAAAAAACTTGTATTAAGCCTTGTATCTTTTCTTCTGTTTGCCGGAATCATCTATTCGCAGCATACAGCCATGAATGGAACATGGAAAATGATTGCATCAGAAAGCTCGTTTCTCGATTATTACAAGGAACTCACACTCGATATTACTATTAGCAACAATTCAGCAGAAATTATTACCCGTATGGGGCCAAAACTCAAATTCGAGGAAAAACTGACTTTCAGCACCGATGGCAAAGTCAATAAAAGTGAAATTAAAGACGGCACCTTTTCCACCAACATACACATGGGTCTCAGGCTACCTGTGGGATCGAAAAAAGAAATCAAAGCCATCTGGGAAAACGACAACACAATAACGCTTACCGAAAAATACGATTACTATGCTTCACAGGGGAAAAAGCATGGAGAGTCAGTGTATCGTTATCAGTTGTCGGAAGACGGAAAACGGTTGAAATGCACAATAACGCGCCCTACACGCCCCAACGATTCCGACCTTGTTTTTGTGTTTAAGCGCAGCAATACCCAAAATGCGTTTATACATCGCATGGCCGACGACTGGGATATTGGCAAGCACCTGCCGGAACAGGCTTTCTGGATTTCGCTTCAGGGTGTGGTAAATCAGAACGAACCCTTATTGTATTTTACCTTTGCCAAGGGATACCCATTCAACTACACGACAGAACTGGCCGAATATCTCGAAACAAAGAGGAACTTTTCATTTACATCGCTGAGCACAGTTGAACAGGGAATTGAAACTTTTAAATCGCACATCAATGGCTACATTATCTGGGACAAAAATGTAAGAACTTCGCTCATAGTAGCCTACACACTGGCCGGTCTTGAAAATGCAGTAATTATAACCGACGACATGATTCCATTAATGCAACAGCATGGATTCAAACAGGTTGCCGATTTCAGGGGTCAGTTCAATGGAATGTCGGACTTTGAAATATATTCCTGGGCAAAAGAACAATACTGGAACCGCTGCTCGCGCGAAGTGATTACCTGGCTGGGTGGTCAGCATGGCACGGTGCTTATGCCTGCCTGTGCCGATTATGGAATGATGAAAAAGACGTTTTTCTCTGATTTGTCAGCCCGCCCTACTGACACACTCGAGTATAATCTCACCCGTTCGCTGTTTGCAGGCATGAAACCCTTGTCGCAGGTTTGGGGGTGGCATTCCTACAAGAAAGACCTCGAAGAACAAATGACCACACTCCTATCATCGTACGCGCTCACTTCCGATGGGTTAAACACCCAGCCCAACACCAGTTTTCTGATTCATATTCCCTTGTCGGAAGGTTTTGTTTTTAAGAACAATCACAACATAGAGGCGGGCAAAACTTACATGCCTGAAAAGAAAATCTACATCAGTTTCATCCAGTCCGACGGCATCGGCATTGGTGCATGGTTTGAACCCGGAAGGGGCAGCATACCCTATGCATGGGAAGTTACTATGAAAATGCTCGAAATGTCGCCGGTATTGCTCGAGTACTACTATGCACAGGCCACGCCCAACGACTATTTCATTGCTGCATTATCGGGTTCGTCGTATATGTACCCGAAGGCCTTTCCTCCCCAATGGCTGCCTGCCGAGCTGAAACGTGCCCACGACCTGATGAAAAAACTCGACCTGAATGTTTTCGAGATAATGGATTACTCCGAAGGTGGTACCGAAACCTGCGACAACAACCTGCCCAAAAGCGTGGTTGACGAATATTACCGCTCAATGCCCGATGCCATCGGATTTATCAATGGATACCGGGCGTCGAACACATTCACCGTGCGCGATAAAAAGCCCTTTGTTTCGTACGACTACTATCTGGCTGCCGAAAAACCTGAAGCTGAAGTGGTGGCCGACCTTGAGGAACTGGCGGCCATTAATTCCGAAAGACCATATTTTCTGCTTGTACACGTGCGTGAATCGAGCGACATTGCCCGTGTAAAGTCAATCTGCGACAAGCTGAGCGAAAACATCGAAGTGCTGCCCCTCGACATTTTCCTAAAAATGGCCGGCGAAAACCCGACATTTAAGGAGTATTATTATCAGGGGAAGTAGTAATGAAAATGCTTTGTGTAAATGCGGTACGTTACTGGATACTGAGGGATTCGAGGAACGAGAATCGTCTCGAAGTGTACAGTACGTGCTGCGGGCAGCGTATATTACACATCCCCCTGACCCCCCTTCGAAGGGGGAGTTATTTAATTCTGAACACGTTCTGTCTTTTCCCTCCCGCTCCAAGTTTCCGGAACGGGACTCGGAGCCGCTGTACTCGACGGGCTCACCAAAGGGACTTCTGCGTCTCGGCTCCATCTCGGCTTCGATGACGTTTTCAAGCCCGTCATTGCGCGGACGAGGAACGAGGACAAAGCAATCTGCATTTCAACGGGCACTTCGAGAACCTCAGTGTCCGCGGCAGGGTAACGAAGCTGGCGGCATTAAGACAGGCGGCTACAGCAACGTCTACGGGTAAGGAGATCGCTTCGCTTTGCTCGCGATGACGTGTGGCTTTGCTCGCGATGACGTGTACCGCAATGGCAGCAAATGTGACTGTTGCTGTGAGAATTATGCCCCCTTTGAAGGGGGGCAGGGGGATGTCAGGATTTTAACTCCTTGATTTTCTTATCTAAAGCACCCAATACACTGACCATATCATTCTTAACCTGTAAATCGTCGAACCTTATAAATGTCACCCCCAATTTTTTTAATATGCCTTCCCTACGATTGTCATATTCATATTTAAAATCATGGCTATTCCCATCTATTTCGACAGCTAGCCTTATTTCATGACAAAAAAAATCAACAATAAATCTGTCAATTGGTACCTGACGGTGAAATTCTACACCTAATGCTTTCGATTTTATCTGTTGCCACAACAACACTTCCGATAATGTGCTGTTGTTGCGAAGATTGCGAGCTAATTGCTTTAGTTTGGGGTCGTACGGTATAATTTTATTTTGCATAAAACTCGCGAAATCAATTATTTACAAAGAAAGCTTTTTTACATCCCCCTGCCCCCCTTTGAAGGGGAAATTATTTAATCCTGAAATATACGGTTTTAAGCCAGCATTTGTACATAGGATCCATAAAACTGATTTTGCCACCGTAGAGATCTATGATTTCCTTGTTTTCGAGACTCGATTTAACACGAAGTACGTTGGCTGAAGTTCCCAGATTATAGGTTTTGAGTGTTTCGCTGGCGCTGAGTTGCGTCACTCCTTCGAGCAGGGCTTTCAAAAAATTCACCTGTGTATTATTCAAATTGTCGGTTTTTGCCTGAAACAAAAAGTCAAGCTGCATGATCAAACCCTGATGGGCTTCTTCAACAATATCGGGGGTGCACACATCGCCGGTCCGTAGCCAGGTAAGCTGCGCCAGTTGCTGCACATAGTACGGGTGACAATCAGCCTTGTCAGCAATCAATCCGGCGCAGGCTTTATCTATAGTTTTGCCGGTGTCCTTAAAACGCTTGACAATGAACTTTTGCAAGGCATTTTTTCCAATTTTCTGAAGAAAAACAATATCACCAAATTTATAGAATGGCATTGATGCCGAAGTGAAGACATCAATCATCATGTGCCGCTTGCTGCCATACAGGCAATACGAAGTATTCTGATGCTTCTGCCAGTTTGATCGGAGTTTTTTCTGAATTGCCAGTGAGTCGCCAAAAGATGCAATATTCTGGAATTCGTCAATACAAACAACAAACCTGATGTTCTTTTCTTTGGCAATATTCTCCGACAGGTTTAAAATATCATCGGGGTCTTTTTTAAGGGATTCCCAGTCGAAACTGATATTAAATTCACTATTCGGTTCCGGACTAAACGAAAGTTTCGGGATCAGTTTTCCCAAAAACTTACCGGCTTTGTCTCTAAGTTCTTCCAACTTAGTGCTTGAGGCAAGCAGGATGTTTTTTGCCAATAACTGGTAAAACTCCTCCTCGCTTCTTACATTATATAAATCGATAAAGACAAACCTGAGGCGACTATCCCTTTTCGATGCCAACTGAGCCGCCTTACTCACCAGCGACGACTTACCCCAGCGCCTAGGTGAAATAAGAATGCTGTTTATTTTCGACGAGAAGTTTGTTACCAATCGGGCTGTTTCTTCTTCTCTGTCGGTGAAATTCGACTTCACCGCAATTTTACCAAATGCAAATGGCGTTTCCATTTTCTGATGTTTTTATTTCACAAATATAATTAATATTTTACAAACTTACAAATTTGTAACTTACTATTTTGTAACTTACCATTAAGTAAATCAAAGCAATTCCATGCAGTTCTTATGAATTTGTCAGTCTGTGTAGCGCAAGGGCAATTTATACTAATGGCCTGCCGAAGTATAAATTGCCGTTGCACTACTACCAATGACGTATTGTTAAATTTGGGAATACAGGAGACAGAATACAGAAGGGGCTTTTCGTCGTGCTAAAGAAATCTGCTACCCCGAGAAGGTTCTAAAAATCCAGATAGAGAAGAATGCTTGATAATTGCCAGTTGCCCACTTCTGAATTCTGTATTCTGTATTCTGATTCCATATACCTTGTCATTTCATATTGCTTTTATTGCCCCAATAATTAGTCCTCAGCATAACAGGGTAATCGTTGCATACGATGTCAAGATAAAAGAGTAAAAAACAGGCGTCAAACAAATTCAACGCCTGACTAAAAAACTAAATTTTCTTTCCGATAAAGAAAGCATAGCCATAGTACCGGCTGTACTTTTCGTACAGTTGTGATTCGCGCCGTTCGTTGGCGACGAGCATTTCGGCTGTTTTATTACCGGCATGTTTCAACAGAAAAGCGTGTTGCGCTGCTGCCTGTGGAACGTAAAAATTCTCTCGCCAGCAGTTTTCGGGCAGAATAAAACACGCCACAGGCACATAACCCGACTGCTGCAACTGCAACAGTTTATCAGGAATAGTGTCGATACCAGGATATGCATCCAACCAGAAGTTTTCGATTTCGGCAGGTCTGCTGCCGGTAAACCAGCAAGCCTCAGTCACTGCCACAAAGCCTCCTGGTTTCAGAAACCGGTGCCATTCTGCCAGTCCACGTTCGAAGCCGATGTTATAAATAGCCCCTTCCGACCAAATCAGGTCGAGTTCTTCGTTACCGAAAGGCAATGCATCCATCGAACCAATAATGCCCTGAACCCTGCTGCTAAGATTCATCCTTTGCGCATTTCGGTTGAATAAATCGATAAAAACCGACGCCAAATCGATACCTGTGAATTTTCCCGGTGCGTGCTGCGCCAGTACCATGGTCTGTCCACCGGTGCCACAGCCCAAATCGGCAATTTGTGACCGGTCTGTCAGGTTATCAATAAAACTTAAGGCTTTCAGTGTTACATCTTCACTTCCCGGCCCCTGCCTTTCGATAGCAGAAAAATATTCGCAAATTAAATTGAAATCAAAATCGTGAATTGAACTTTCTTCGTTACTCATGATATTACTTTGTTGTGGATGTGCGATATACGGAATAATTAAAGAATCACATCATCCGGATTATACATTTAAAATGATAACACAACGGCTAGCAGCCACTGCAATAAACAAAAGGGATAAGCACGACATCAGCCGGCCTATTTACATCACCCTATCCGTACAATTATTAAACATCCAAAAGTTTTATTATGACAAAGATAATCAGAAATTTTAAAACTTTACAATTTCGAACTTCACTTCGTTTCCCAATGAAAAAAGCCACTCTCGTGGCTTTGGTGTGTCTACTCTGTAGCCCCACCAGGAAGCCCTTCGTAACTCAGGGTAAACTTCGATTCTTTTTCTAACGAAAAAAAGCCACTCTCGTGGCTTTGGTGTGTTCACTCTGTAGCCCCACCAGGAATCGAACCTGAATTTAAAGTTTAGGAAACTTCCGTTCTATCCATTGAACTATAGGGCCTTTTCTACGACACAAAAATAAAACAATTTATCAAATGCTACAAAGAGAAACCGTAATTAAAACACATCGCGCTGCCAAACCTCCCATGCCTTATCGGCCTGTTCATACAACATCACTGTGCCATTAGCAGTTTGTGCACCTTTCTCTCTACATTTCTTAATAAACTCAGTAATTTCAGGATTATACACCAGATCGATGCAGGTGTGTTTTTCGGAGATATATTCATAGGGAATATCAGGAAAATTGTACGACAAAGGGTGCATACCGACCGGACTTGCATTCACAATGAGAAGGTTGTCAGCCATAAGCTTTGCATTCAGCGAAGTATACGAAACGGTTTCGTTACCTGATGGGTGACGTGAAACAAAACGGCAATGAATTCCCATTTCTTTCAGTACAAATGCTGTTGTTTTGCCTGAACCACCAGAGCCAAGTATCAGCGCTTTTTCAATTCCGGAGAAGTTGAAGCCTGAGAAGAGCTTTCGTAAACCATCAACATCTGTATTGTAACCTTTCATATGATAACTCTCTTCGTTTCGGAATATGCTGATGGCATTTACTGTTCCTATTTTCAAAACCGAAGCATCCACTTCGTTAAGATAGGGAATTACAATTTCTTTATATGGGGTCGTCACATTCAAACCCACAAGGTTTTTATGACTTTTTACAAGATTATGCATTTTTCCAATATCGGATAGCGGAAAAGTCTGATAACTTGCATTATCAATACCCAAACTTCTGAACTTTTCTGTGAAATAAACTTTTGAATAGGAATGCCCCAACGGGTAACCGATCAAACCAAATTCTTTTTTATTCTCCATCAGGTTTCTCCTTTTTTGAAGCATAATATTCCATAATCCAGACACAGGCAATACCAAAAATCATTATTGCAATGGCAACAAACATTTCAACGTTCAATTCAGGAAGTTTCCATATGTAGCCTGAAACTTTTTCAATGCTGCCATACTGTTTCATTACAGCGTCTTTCCATGGCCAAATAATTAAAAGCGACCCTAAGATAAACCCTGATATTCCTGCGATGGTCTGATTTCTGAATTTACGAAACACCCACGATAACACATATGAAAAGCCTAGCAAACCTACTGCAGCTCCGATTATGATTGGAAGAAGTATCTCAAACCGAAGCTGAGTAACTGCCTTAATCATAACCAGCTCATAATTTCCAAGTAATACCAGTACAAACGACCCTGAAATACCTGGCAGAATCATACTACAAGCCGCAATTGCCCCACAAAGCAACAGGTAAAAAACATTGGTATTTTCGCTGGCCGGCGTCATAAACGATATTACAACAGCAATTGCAGCTCCAATTAAATATGTTGTAATAACTGAGAATGACCATTTTTTAATGGTAATACTGACAAAAACTACCGAAGCCAATACCAAGCCGAAGAAATATGACCATAAATAAACCGGGTAGTTGGCAAAAAGATACTCGAATAACTTGGCAACAGAAATTATTGCAATTCCAATCCCCAAAAACAACCACAGCAGAAAAAAGAAATCGATATGTTTCAGGAGCCCACGGAAATCTCCCTTAAATAGCAATTTCAGTGCAGTGAGATTAAATGATTTTATAGCATTGATTAGGCGCTCAAAAATACCTGTTATAAAAGCAATAGTGCCACCCGAAACACCCGGTATCACATTTGCCGTACCCATGGCAAGTCCTTTTAGAACAAGTGTAATTGCATCTTTTGGTTTCATAGTTTCGAAATTGACCGCGAAAATAGTAAATTTTAGCATTATTGCTTATCTGCATTCTAAAACTTATTAATGAATGCTGTGTGTTTATCAACAGTTATTTTTTTGTTACAATTATCTTTATGCGTTGCCACTAAGTTTTATAATTTTGAGCTTTATTTTAATCCCTATTTATGAATATG
The DNA here is from genome assembly GCA_017994175.1 of Bacteroidales bacterium. Taxonomy (GTDB): domain Bacteria; phylum Bacteroidota; class Bacteroidia; order Bacteroidales; family ML635J-15; genus JAGOEF01. The sequence goes on from JAGOLH010000020.1 coordinate 30,954, forward strand.
GTTGATATTGAAAGATTCGAGTCTCTGAGGGAAAAGCTTACAGGAATGTTGTATTGCGACAATGTGATGCGCACTCTGTACGCCACCGATGCTTCGGCATATCGCGAAAAACCCATTGCAGTTATTGTTGCTGCTAATAAAAACGATATAAAAAACGCAATTCTATTTGCTCGTGAAAACAATCTTTCAATCATACCCCGCACAGCGGGCACATCGCTAGCGGGTCAGGTAGTTGGCAATGGGATTGTCGTTGACATTTCGAAGCATTTTAATGGGGTGATTGAGCTGAATGTCGCTGAGAAATGGGTAAAAGTTGAGCCTGGTGTGGTTCTTGACGAATTGAATAAAATACTTGCTCCCCATAAGCTGTTTTTTGCTCCCGAAACCTCCACTTCAAATCGCTGCATGATAGCTGGTATGGTTGGAAACAACAGTTGTGGAGCACATTCTCTTATTTATGGAAGTACCCGCGACCACACCCTCGAAATAGAGTGTTTGTTAAGTGATGGCAGCGAAGTTGTTTTTAAGAGTTTGACACGTTCAGAGTTTTTCGAGAAGTGTGAATTGCAGAACCTTGAAGGCAATATTTACAGAAACATTCGTGATATCCTTTCCATTCCCGAAAATCAGAAAGAAATTGAAAATCAATACCCCGATAAGGAGATTAAACGCCGTAATACAGGTTATGCCATTGACCTGTTGCTTGATACAGAAGTTTTTGGAGAGTCAGAAGAAAAATTTAATTTCTGCAAGCTTCTCGCAGGGTCTGAAGGGACTTTGGCTTTTACTACCGCTGTAAAACTAAATCTCGTTGACCTGCCGCCAAAACAGAAAGCGCTTGTATGCATACATACCCACACCCTCAGAGAGGCATTTGAAGCCAACCTGATAGCATTGAAATATCAACCTGGTTCAGTAGAATTGATGGACAAAAAGGTGCTGGATCTTACAAAAGCCAATATTACCCAAAGCAGAAACCGCATTTTTGTTGAGGGAGATCCTGAAGCAATTCTCATTGTGGAATGGGCACGTGAAGATATGGGAGAAATCAAAAACCTGGCAATGGCCATGGAAACTGAAATGCGCAATTCAGGTTACGGCTATGCTTTCCCGATGATAACCGGTAGCGATATCCCAAAAGTATGGGAATTGAGAAAAGCCGGCCTGGGGGTGCTTTCAAACATGCCCGGAGATATGAAGCCTGTCCCTGTAATTGAAGACACTGCAGTGGCGCCCAGACTCCTCCCCGACTACATGCGTGAGTTTGAACAAATTCTTCAGAGATTGAAACTGAGTTGTGTATATTATGCTCACATAGGTACCGGAGAGTTGCACTTAAGACCTGTATTAAACCTGAAAGACGCTGCTCATGTTGAGATGTTTCGTACAATTGCCTTCGAGACTGCTTTGCTTGTAAAAAAATACAAAGGGTCGCTGAGTGGAGAACATGGCGATGGCAGGCTCAGAGGTGAATTTATACCTCTGGTTCTTGGCGACAAGGTTTATGAAATGCTTAAGCAGGTAAAAAACGCATGGGATCCGCACCTGGTGTTTAACCCTAACAAAATTGTGGACACTCCTGCCATGAACACTCAACTGAGATATTCTCCAGGAAAGGCTACTCCGGAGATTAACACAGTTTTCGACTTCTCCTCAACCGGTGGCATTTTGCGCACCGCTGAAAAATGCAACGGCTCTGGCGACTGCCGCAAATCATCGCTGATTGGCGGTACATTGTGCCCAAGTTTCCAATATACTCGTGATGAAAAACATTCAACCAGAGCGCGTGCCAATATTATCAGAGAGGTACTTACCAACTCCACCCAAAAGAACCCGTTCGATTCGAAAGATATTTACGACGTTCTTGACCTCTGCCTTGTATGCAAAGCCTGTAAATCGGAATGTCCTTCCGGTGTTGATGTAGCAAAACTAAAAATGGAGTTTTTACAGCATTATTACGATGCTCATGGGATTCCATTACGGACCAGAGCTATCGCATACCTTCCGGTAATTCACAGGTTGTTCAGTCCATTCAGCGGTGTTGCAAACTTTTTCATGGCAAATGCTTTTTTTTCAGGAATACTGAAATCTATCATCCGCTTTGCCCCAAAACGTGAATTCCCGTTAATGCATAAACCATCCTTAACACACTGGACTAAAAAATACTCCGGCACACTAACGCCTTCATCGCCCAAAAAAACAGTATATCTTTTCAATGATGAATTTACAAATTACCTGGATGCCAACACAGGTATTGCCGCTATAAGGCTACTTACTTCGCTTGGGTATGAAGTTATTATACCGAAAACAGTCGAAAGTGCACGTACCTGGCTTTCGAAAGGACTGGTAAGAACTGCTAAAAATCGTGCAAACAAAAATATTGCCCTATTAAAGGATTTAATTTCTGCTGAAACACCACTCATCGGTCTTGAGCCTTCTGCTATACTGGGTTTCAGAGATGAGTATCCTGATCTTGCCTTTCCGGAGTTGAAAGAAGCGGCAAAGCAGCTGGCCAAACATTCGTATTTGTTCGAAGAATTTATTGTTTCTGAAATTGATAATGGGAATATATCATCTGCTATGTTTACCGACGAGGAAAGAACAATTGTTTTTCACGGCCACTGTCAGCAAAAAGCACTCACAACAACTGCTGCAACACGAAAAGCTTTAAGCCTCCCCTGTAATTATAAAGTTAGTGAAATTCCCTCAGGTTGCTGTGGCATGGCGGGGTCGTTTGGATATGAAAAAGAGCATTACGAAACCTCAATGGGGATAGGTGAAATGGTGCTTTTTCCCAGTATTAGAAACCGGCCTGAAGGCTCTATTGTTGTTGCTGCAGGTACCAGTTGCCGTTGCCAGATTAAGGATGGAACAAGTGTACAGGCATTGCATCCGGCTGAAGTTTTGTGGATGGCCCTTAGAAGATAAATAAGAAGAATTAACTCGTTGATTAAATTCCCAGTCTGCGCAAAACTGATTGAAATTTACCTAATGGATTTTCGGAGTGACAGTACCGTATTTGGCTTAGGCTCTGTTCCAGGTTCCATTTTATTCTTGCGATATAACTGATTGAGTTTAATGCCATATTGTTGCGAAATAGAGTACATGGTTTCGCCATCAGAAACGGTATGAGTCGAATGTTCTTTGTCGGCTTTATTTCGTTTTGGTTTCAGATAAATTCTGTCGCCGGTTGTAATACTGTCACCTTTCTCTATGTCGTTGTACTTACGTACCTGCCAAGGCATCATATCAAATTCACTACATATTTTTTCGATGCTTTCATTGTCGCCTGCAAGAATAAATGGAACATTATTTATATAGTAAATATCTCTCCCATAAGGATTTAACGTAAAGTGTTCTTCTGCAGGTTTTGATTGTGTTTTTTTACGGTTATTGTGAGGTTTAATCAAGCTTCCCTGAGTATCGTAACGATATAGCTCATATTTCTCAATCAGATTAATCAATGCTTCGGCATATGTGGGCGATGTTGCATAACCCGCTTTCTTTAAGCCTTTTGCCCATTCTTTATAATTAGTTTTATCTATTTCGAATAAAAAACTGTATCTACTGTTCGTTTTTAAAAAATCGCTATGGTCTCGAAACGATTCATCTGCACTTTTGTATTTTCTAAAGCACTCATTCTTAGCATCATCATCCGCATATATTTTTTCTCCATTCCATGTATGGCATTTAATCCCAAAATGGTTGTTCCCTTCTAGGGCAAGGCGTGAATTTCCACTCCCCGACTCTAAAATTCCCTGAGCCAGTGTAATGCTTGCAGGTACGCCTGAACGCTCCATTTCGCGAACAGCCATGGCAGCATACTCCTCAATATACTGGGCCGTGGTTTTCTGTGCAAACAACACAGTGGGTAGAGCAATTAAATAAACTATTCCAAAAAGCAAATTCCTCATGAGAAGACTTTGTATTGTGCAAAAATAGACCGAACATGTAAACTGTTATTACCATGTTAATGTTACTTTTTAACACGGGTTCGTTAATATTGCGAATCTCAAACAAATTTAACTGCATCCACAGCATCCGCAACTATACTTCTCAATGAGTACTTTTCCGGTCATTTCGATTGGTGCTTGTATTTCCATCAGGTGTAGAACTGTTGGGGCAACATCTGCCAATATTCCTGAAGTAACCCGCTTCACCCGATTGCTTATTACAATTATCGGAACCGGATTCAACGAATGGGCAGTATTTGGGCTACCATCATCATTGGTAGCATAATCGGCATTACCATGGTCAGCTATTATTACAACCTCATAATTGTTTTTTCTTGCAGCAGCAACAACTTCCCCGACACATGTATCAACCGCTTGCACTGCCTTAAATATTGAATTATAAACGCCTGTATGGCCAACCATATCTCCATTTGCAAAATTCAGGCAGATAAAATCATTTTCATTTTTATCAAGTTGTTCTATCACAGCATCTTTTACCTTGTAAGCACTCATTTCGGGTTGCAAATCATAAGTTGCCACTTTAGGAGATGGTATCATGATGCGGGTTTCTCCATCGAATGCATCTTCCCTGCCCCCGCTGAAAAAAAATGTTACATGGGCATATTTTTCCGTTTCAGCAATCCTGAGCTGCTTTAAACCATGTTGCGATAAAACTTCTCCAAGGGTGTTTTGTACGTTTTGTTTATCGTAGATAACATGCACATTTTCAAACGACTCATCATAACGCGTCATGGTATAGTACTGCAATGGAATTGTCTTCATACCTGCTTCAGGCATGTCCTTTTGTGTAAGGGCAATGGATATTTGCCTAAGTCTGTCGGTGCGGAAGTTAAAACAAATCACTACATCGTTATCCTGAATTACAGCGACAGGTTTTCCGTTTTCATCCACCATAATGATGGGTTTAATAAATTCATCTGTAATGCCATTATTATATGATTTCTGAATGCTTCCGATTAAATCTGTGCTATATTCTCCTATTCCGTAAATCAAAGCGTCGTAGCCTTGTTTAATCCTTTCCCATCGTTTATCACGATCCATTGTATAATATCTACCTGCAAGGCTGGCAACTTTCACTTTGGTGCCTTGAATATGTTGAAGCAAATCCTCGGTAAATCCTTTGCCGCTCATAGGGTCGGTATCGCGTCCATCCGTCAGCGCATGAACGAATACTTTATCAAGGTTATAATCCCGGGTAATATCACATAGCTTAAACAAATGTGAGCTCATAGAATGCACACCACCATTACCAATGAGTCCGACAAAGTGCACAGCTTTATTATGGGCTTTAGCATACGAAAAAGCTTGTTTTAGTATCGGATTATTGCTGATAGCATTGCTTTTCACCTCCTTGTTTATTCTTACCAGGTCCTGATACACTACACGCCCTGCGCCAATATTCAGATGCCCAACTTCACTATTGCCCATCTGTCCTTCGGGAAGCCCCACGTTCTCTCCCGATGCCAGTAAATATGAGTTGTGATACGACGATTTAAGCTGATCGATATTTGGTGTCGGAGCTGCGGATATCACGTCACTTTTTGTACCATCGCCGATACCCCATCCATCGAGTATCATGAGTAAAACTTTTCTGTTCATTGTTTAGTTTTTTAAATTAACAATGGCTTGTTATGAATGTTCAAATTCAGCCGCATGCAAATGTCATAAAATTCCGGTATTTTTACAACAAAACATTACTTTATGAGTACACGACTTGTTAATTTTCTAATCGTCATATTACTGGTTTCGCTGTTCACTCCAGAATCGCAGGCACAACAAAATCTTGAAAAACTACTGAAGAGTCCTATTCTTAAAAATGCTTCGGTAAGCATGCTGGTGGTTGATGTAACCACGGGAGATACACTGTTTAAAAACGATCCGTATCGCAGCCTTACCCCTGCATCAACGCTTAAGCTATTTAGCACATCGACAGCACTTGAGCTTCTCGGTAAGGATTTTACATTTAAAACCGAAATAGGATATTCCGGTACTATTGATAGTAACGGCACGCTAAACGGCGATATCTACATTATCGGTCATGGAGACCCTTGTCTTGGGGCAGAACGTTTCGGAGATTTCTATTATAAGCCCGATACATTTCTAAATATTTGGGTAAAAAGCATTCAGGACGCAGGTATTAAAAAAGTGAACGGTAGAATCATCGGTGACCCATCTGAATTTTGCTTTCCGTTCCAGCAAGGAACATGGCATTATGGTGACGTGGGCAACTACTACGGGGCTCCTGTGAGTGGTCTTAGTATTTACGAAAACACCTACAATCTGTTTTTTGCCACGGGTTTTTTTGACGGAGACAGCACAAGGTTGCTGGGGCAAGAACCGGTAATTCCGGGCATGAAATTCATTAATAGAGTGATTTCGAAAAGCACAGGAGGCGACCAGGCATACATTTTCGGCGGTGCCGAAAGTAATAACCGTATCATCAAGGGTAGTTTGCCTACCAAGCAAAACAAATTCAAAATCAAGGGAGCCATTCCCAATCCCCCCCTTTTTGCAGCTCAGGAATTGCAGCAGCATCTGATTGGTAAAGGGATTACAGTGAGTGGTGATGCAGTGGTCATCTCCGAAGGAAGCAGAAACCCCATAATAAAACCGCTATTCATAAGCAACTCGCCTGTTCTGAAGCGCATTTGCGATGCTACCAACTTATGGAGCCTGAATTTATATGCCGAAACTTTGGCAGTGCAATGCGGGTTAACTCTTAAGTCAAAACCTGATAATAGCTATGAGAGTATTAAAAATTTCTGGAAAATGAAGGGTATGAACACCGAAGGTCTATATATTGTTGATGGTTCTGGACTATCGGGGTTTAATGCTGTAAATGCAGCACAGCTTGTGTTTCTGCTGCAATACATGAAAACGAAATCATCTCTGTCGGAAGAATTCGAGTCGACCCTGCCTGTTGCCGGAAATTCAGGAACATTAACAAAATACTGTATGTACGGTTCTGCAAAAAACCGTATTCATGCAAAAGGTGGCAGCATGACCCGTGTGAGAAGTATGGCAGGTTATGCTGAAACGAAAACTGGCAAACAATTGGCTTTTGCAATTATCATTAACAATTACGACGAAAAAGGAGAAATAAAAGCTCTCATGGAAGAAATATTGAATGCAATTGCTGAAATGTAATTATTCTAACTATATAATATTGTGGTTATTATGAGTTATAATTAAATCATTAGTTTAACCCGTTGTGCATTTAGGCCAAATTTAGTTTAATTTTTATTGATGGGTCTATCAAAAACAAATTTGTTGAGGAATTGAATAAGAGTTTGTGAGGAAATTTTAGCAAGAATTCGAGTTTTAAAATCCTCAAACGACTTGGCATAGTTTCTTCTAAAAATGAACTGGTCACACAGCTGGGAGAATAAAGTTTGTTCACCTTAATGTTATTTTTTTGTGTTCACGAATGCTTCGCATTTCCATCCTTTTTCTGGCTTTTCTGAAAATGTATGGTTGGGCTATAAAGTTGATCTGGTTTTTCTCATAGGGGTTTGCAGCTTGAAATTACCCGAATTGAAAAGGTCTAATTGTATCTCAGCCGATAAGTACCCCCTATCCCCGTGCAAGGTGCAGTCAGCCATTTGAGCTTTAATATCTTTTAAGTAATGAATATCATGCACAGAGGCAGGGGTTAAATCGATACTTTGAAAAACGCCATCAATTGAACATACGCCATGAAGTTTATAGCCATAGTAGTACATTTGCTGCGTAGTACAAAAACCTTTATCAGGGAGCGACTCCTCGTGTTCTTTACAAATTCTGCTTCTCGATGCACGCGACATTTTGCATACTTCGAGGGGCATTGAGTCAACAATAAAATTGTCTTCAAATTGGTTGAAACAATCCGCAAGTTTTTGCCGGACAACTTCTACCAGATCAAATAACTTTCTCCTTCTTTTGTTATATACACTTCGTTCAATTAATCGTTCAAGTTGGGTGTTTTCTATTATCCTAAATAGCTGACATTCACTGTCTAAGCCCATGTATTCCGATGTTAAACTCAATGCCACAACTTCAATGTTGCTAAGTTTCGGTTTGCGTACCTGAAGAAAAATGTTGGGGGTTACAGGTAAATCTTGTAAATGTTTCAAGATTATTTTGTAGTTTTGAATAAAGTTGTTCATATATTTAAGTGCTTGATATTCAGTTAAATATAAGAATTATTATAATTCAATGAACAACTTTTTTATTTATTTTTCAAATGCACAACGGGTCTTAATTATTAATAATTTAAATAATTTTTTCAAATGAGTTTAGTAGACACTAATGATTTTGAACATTAAACCATAAAAGACATGAAACTCTTGAATTTAATCGTACTTATTGCAATTACCTGCATCACCACAAACGCTTTTTGCCAGCAAAGCATTGTGTTCGATAAGCAATATAGCTTCGATAACCAGGGCAGCTATCCGAAAGATTTTAAGCAAACCCCCGACGGGGGGTATATATGTGCCGGATCTATCGGGTTTGCCATGTTCGATATAAGGTTCCTGTTGTTTAAAACAGATTCTCTGGGTAACCTCGAATGGTATAAATATCAGAATAATCCTTCTGTTGATTGTGATTTGTGGGCTGTAGATATTACCAAAACCGGGAGTTATGTGGGCATTGGCGTATCACTGGATAACCCCAACTGGCATCACAGTGCTGCTATTGTTATGTATAATAACTATGGTGATACTCTTTGGTCTAAACAATATGCTTTTCCGATAACTGGCAATGCAAGTTTACAATCAAAAATGTATTTTTATGACGGACTTTGTACAGAAGATAATTCAATACTTGCCGTAGGGAGCATTGTCGACAGTTCATTTTCCAATCCGCTGGTTGTAAAAACCGATATGAACGGCGATACGCTCTGGACCTGGCGGCTGCATAAAGTACAAAACACCATTGTGCTCGAATCGGTGGCCGAAACCGCCGATGGCGACTACGTGGCCGTGGGCCGGGCTGAGGTACAGGTGCTCGATAGCAGCAAAACTGACGCCGCACCCAATCGGGGCATTATTGTAAAATTAAATCCTGACGGGGAATTGATTTATTTAAAAGAATGGACGGATGTTGACTTTAATGTCTTTAAAGATATATATATCGATAAAGATGGAAATTTTGTAATAGTAGGGACATATATTATTTATGAACCGGATGTATCTTATCATGTTCTTTTGGTAAAAACCGACGCCAATGGTAACACAATGTATTACCGGCAAATAAGCTATGGAAGATTCGATAGCGGTATGTGCCTAACCTGTGATATAAACAATAACATATACCTTTTAAATATGTATACTACTCCGTTGGCAGAAGACTGGCCCGATGATGTACTATTGCAAAAATATACTCCTGATGGCGAACTTTTGTGGCAGCACAGCATTGGCGGGCAGAACATTCAAAACTGGCCTTATGAAATTGTTTCCACCACCGACGGGGGCATTGCTTTTTGCGGGCTGTATCACTCAGATGGTAACTACAGTTGGCTTGTAAAAACCGACAGCCTCGGCAACGGGCCTTATGGGCCGGGATGGATAAATGCGGTGCCCGAAAACAACTTCAATGCGGAGGTAAAGGTTTACCCCAACCCGGCCGATCAAAATATCTCGATCAAATCATTACAGGCAGGCCTTGCCATGATAATAGAGTTTTACGATATCTACGGACGCTTAATAAAAACCGAAGGAATAGCCGATAATCCTGTTTATGTAGGCGATTTAAACAATGGAAACTACATAATCAGAATAATTACAGGAAACAAAACCTATGTAAAAAAACTCATGATTAACCGTTAAAAACATATAATAAAAATCAAAAAACAAATAGTATTTTTGTTATTCTAATATGTATTACCATTTTCTGTTTTAAATCAAAACTATGACACGCGAAGAACAGCTCAAATTCTGCAAGGTCTGCAAAAATCAAAAATTCGATTTCACTCATGGTATTATTTGTAATATTACAAATTTGCCGGCTGAATTCGACAGTGAATGCGACTTTTTTGAAGAGGACACTGTACTTAAGGCAAAATCGGAGGGCAAATCGGTTGAAGATGAAATATGCATTTCGGGTGCCAGTAAAAGTAAAAGGTTTGCGAACTACTTGCTCGACAGTATTTTCATGTTTCTATTCAGCACCATTATTATGTTTCTATTATATTTCGTTGGATATATGGCTTTCCCAGGACTTATTGAATTTCTTGATGCAGATAGCACATTACAGAACTATGTAATTGGATTTCTGATGGCTATGCTATATTATTCCATTTTTGAGGCAACGACCGGTCGTACAATAGCCAAATTCATTACCCGTACAAAAGTGGTTACATTTGATGGGAATAAACCCGAATTTGAAAGGATATTCATTCGCTCGTTATGCCGTTTTATTCCATTTGAGGCCTTCTCTATTTTGTTCTCTGACTCAGATCTTTGCTGGCACGACACCATTTCGAAGACACGGGTAATTAATGTGTAATTGTTTTTTTAGGTAGTACCGCTATAGGATCAGTCGGCAAAATGCTTCTGTATATTTTTATGCTAAATCGCAGAGGGCTGATGTAAGCTTAGTGGCAACGCGATTGTAGAATCGTTTTTCGCCAAATGCTTGAACCCACCTAATCCCGTGAATTGAGTCGATGAGCAATACTTCATCGAAATTGAGCAAATCCCGTGGTTGAATTTCACTATCTCGAGAAACCGATAGCCCTATTTTTTCAGCAGCATTTTCAACATAACCACATAGAACATCGGTTGAATACAAATACCTCTCCGAAGGTATAAATAAATCATTGTCTTTAATAAACATTACATTGGCATCGGGAGCCTGAAAAATATTGCCTTCATCATTTACCAGGAAGACATTATTAGCATTCAACAATCGTATATATTTTTCAATTCCGGTGAACCCAAGTGCTTGGTAGCTTGCTGTAAAAACAGGTTTTACCGAAGGGTATAATATGTCTTCGAAGGCTGCCATTCTCAGGCCGGTTTCATTAAGCAAATAATGCTGATCCGGATGGTTTTCAGCTTCAATCAGCACAGATACAGGTGAATCGGCCTGATAAAAGAAGCTGTCGTTTTCATTGCGAAAGACAGTAATACGCACCAAGCTACCACGATATATACGGCACTTCTGAAGAAGTAAGAAAATGTCGTGCTCCACTATTTTCGAACTGAAAAGTGCCGGTAAAGGAATACCTTTCATATTCATTTCATCGCATAAATGCTCAAAATAAGCGTCGAAAAAAAACACCTTACTGCTAGCGCCGCGCATCGTTTGCCACACAACCTCACCGTAAAGCATTCCCCTGTTACCGGGCATTATGCAGGGGTTTTCTGCAGGCAGAAAAGCTCCATTCAGCATGATGTGCTTAGCTTTCATTGTTGCTTTGAGGTTTCGATAATTTTGCGACACACGGGTAGAAGTGCGGAATTCGGCTCTATATGTATTCCCTTCACTCCTGCCGCTATGGCTGCTTCAATATCGCGAATAGAGTCTCCAATCAACCATGATTCTTTAGGGTCAATATTAAAGCGGGCTAGCGCTTTTTCAATCATCAGTGATTTGGGCTTGCGACAGAGACAATTGGTGAAGGTTTCGTGGTGCGGACAGTAATAAAACTCGTCAACCGTGGTGCCAAACCCGGCAAGGTAATCAAGTAGTTTGCGGTGCATTGCCTCTACCATTTCGTGAGTGAAAAGTTTTTTTGCAATTCCTGCCTGATTTGAAATAATTATTACCTGGAAATTGTTTTCTTTTAGCAGCTGAATGGCTTCTCCAACATCTCCATTTATAACAAAATCATCAGTGGTACAATTATATGTTCCCCTTTCGAGGTTGACCACCCCATCTCTATCTAGGAAAACAGCTTTATTTTTCATAGAAATGGCAGATTGGTAATTTCAGCAACGAACTGTGCAAATAATTCCGGTTTTACCATGAGTGGGTAAAAGAACCCGAAAACTGCGCCCCAGAAATGAGCATCATGTCCGATATTATCAGTTCCTCGCTTGGCTTGCCGGTATGAATAAAACAAATAGAGTGCACCAAAAAGTATTCCCGGAATGGGAAGAATACCAAAAAAATACACCATTTTCCACGGTTCAAAGAATATGCAGGCAAAAACAACCGCTGACGTAGCGCCAGAGGCACCCACAGCACTATAGTACGGGTTATTTTTGTGTTTAATCAGGCTGAAAAGCGATGAAGCTACGATTGCGGTAAAATATAACAGCAACCAGTGTAATGGTGCCAGGTTGTTAAAAACACCGGAAAAATGTCTCATCAGAGCTATACCAAACGACCATAAAACCAGCATGTTTACAATCAGATGCATCCAGCTACCGTGCAAAAAAGCATGGGTAATCAGCCTGCCGTATTCACGGTTGTGAGATACCCTGTATGCACTGAACAGGTATTTTTCGAATAAAGCCGGTCGTTTCCATGCGAGGTAACTGAAAACAACATTGGAGGCAATGACGATATAAATAATGTTATCCATTAGTGTAAAATCTTGAATACCATTTCTTTCATAATATCGCCATCATCAATTGTGCCGGTATCTATTCCCTTGCTTTTTAGGTCACAGCTTCGCAAAACCGAAACTACGTGTATCAGGCGCGGCAACGAATAGTTTGAGGCCGCAGCTGTGTATTCGTCGATAAAATACGGGCTTACACCCAATTCGGCGGCGAGATTATTTTTACTTTTATCGGTAAGTGAATGATATATTATCAATCGGTTAAAATAATCGAACAATTGTGTTATAACAAACACAAGGGGGTGGTCTTTGGGAGCTTTAGCAAAGTAATCAACAATCTGGTAAGCCCTGAAAGAGTCGCGCATTCCAAGTGCCTTTTGCAATTCGAACACGTTAAAGTCGCGGTGGATTCCAATATTATCTTTCACCATATCTTCGGTAATCTGCCTGCTGCCCTCGGGTAAAATAGATATAAGCTTTTGCAGTTCCGATGCAATGCGCGAAAGGTCGCTGCCAAGGCAATCTGCTATTAGCGCTGCTGCACGGGGTTGTATTACCACTGCCTGTTCATCGAGGAAACTGCCTATCCATGGAATTATTTTGTTGAAATATAGTTTTGAAGATTCGAATAGCACCCCTTTCTGATCGATTTCCTTTGCCAGTTTGGTGCGTTTATCGAATTTCTTGTATTTATAGGCAAGCACCAGTATTGTAGAAGGTACGGGCGAAACCATATATGATTCGAGGGGTTTAAAATTCTTGATTTGCTGGGCTTCTTTCACAATAATCACCTGTTGGTTTGCCATCATCGGGAACCTTCTGGCAGCTTCAACTATTGCAACAGCATCAACGTCTTTGCCGTAGAATATGGTTTGATTGAATGCTTTTTCGGTATCGCTCAGCACATTGTCGGCTATAAAATCGGTAATAACGTCGATAAAATATGGTTCTTCGCCATGAAGCAGATATACCGGCTTATAGATTCTGTTCTTCAGGTCGCTTACAATCTGTTCAAAATTCATCTGGTTTGTTTTGCTATTGCAAAGATAAAATTATTTGTCGGAACCCTGTTTTGTGAGGCTCAAATTTCAGGAGACGGCAAACAATATCACGAACAACACCAGCAAGGTGTGTTGAAACAAGCGGTTCCTGCAACACATTTTGCCGAAAGGTTTTTACAAAATCAGATATTTTGGGTTTATGGCTATGCGAAATGCAAAAACAAAACTCGTACAATGCTTTGAGCTTATTGATAAAACAGCCTGGTTGCCGATATTGCAAGGACTGCCGGCGTTAGACATCTTCAGGCTAATTACCGGTAACGATCCAATTGTTTGCCCAATATGCAAAACAGGAAAACTAAAATACATAATTAATCAATGCAATCCTATTGCTGCACCAGGTTGAGCTTGAACCTATTGCTTTGTTCTTTGAAAAGTACAAATTATAAATTGAAATGACCAAATCATAATGGGATTGCTATGCGCTTTTTTCATTATTTGTTGCGGAATCCGGTTCCAAACAATCAATCAAAATACAATAAACCGGAATCGAATACAATTTTTTTGGCTTCGCTCAGTGCAACATATAATAAAATGCCCATAGCCTAAACAGCGACTTAGTCCAACTTCATTTTATTCATCATTTTCCTTGTCCATCATGCATAATTTTAATCCAAAAATTGCTGTTTGTAGCTATTTGTTCTAATTTTGTGGAAAACGATGAATAAAATGCTGGTAAGTTGGCAACAAGTGTAAAAAGACGAGCAGACAGATACGATAGTGATAAATTGAAAATAGAAAGGATTTAGCTTTTTGATAGGACAGTGCAAATTTGATGGAAATTTATTTTGTTTTTTTCTTCCCCCCGCAAAAAAGAAGAAAGAAACCCCACCCACATTGCAGCACATTTGCAAGCCCCACGAGCCAACGCTACAACCAAAGCTTTGTCAAAGAGTGCAATCTTTCCGACCCGCTTGAGGACAGTTACAAGCAAATTGATTATTTTTAGCATTTAATGATTCAAATATGAGTATAAACCTTTCTTCCATTCGAGATAATAAAAACAGAGGTTCTGTCGGACAGTTCTTAAGAGAAACTATCAAATCAGATTCAGATTTATCAATCGTTTCAGCATACTTTACAATTTATGCATACAGTCATTTGAAAAACGAACTGGACTCAATAAGTAAATTGAAATTTCTTTTTGGTGAGCCGACTTTTATCAAAGCACTTGACCCGTCTAAAGTAAATAAGCGAGACTTTAAAATTGAAGACGATAAAATTGTAATACCCATTGAAAGCCGTTTAACTCAAAAAGCCATTGCAAAGGAATGTTCAGAATGGATTCAACAAAAAGTTGAAATTAAATCAATGGTAAAACCAAATTTTCTGCACGGAAAAATGTACCATGTTACTCAACAAAGCGGCGTTGAGAAAGCAATTGTAGGTAGTTCAAACTTTACAGTCAACGGACTTGGACTTGGTGGTAGCCCGAATATTGAATTAAACTTGGTTGTTGACAATGACCGTGACAGAGCAGATTTGA